>JAKAJS010000064.1 GCA_021813685.1 Deltaproteobacteria bacterium
CCCCTCGGGGTCGTGGCCGGTCACGATTTGCGCCCCGTACAACTCCCGAAGGTTCTTCATCCTCTGCACCGAACGCACCGTTTCGCCCGCATTCCACATCAGCCCCGGCAGCACGTTATTGTCGATGTTTTCCTGGGTGTAGCAGGAATCGGCGGCAAAAAACATCGGGCCGCTCTTGGGCAGGTTCACCAGAATCGACTGGTGACCGGGCGTGTGGCCGGGGGTAAAATAGATCGTGATCGTGCCGTCGTTGAAAAGATCGAGCCGGTCGTCGCGCCACCCTTCCAGGATTATCCAGGGGACATCCTTATCGAAGTCCTTGCGGATATAGGCGGCCTTCATGTAGTAATCGGGAGCAAAGGCGAAATTGAGTTCCTCGCGCTGCACGAGATACTTGGCATTGGGAAAATGGCCCACGCACCCCGCGTGATCCAGGTGCAGATGGGAGAGAATCACCCACTTGATGTCTTCGGGCGCCGCCCCCGCCTTCCGAATGGCGTTCACGCACCATTGCTCTTCGGTCATCACCGGGTCGTAGGCCGCCAGCACCCCGCCCCAGTGCTCTTCCTTGGTGTGGATCGTTTCAAAGGCATTCCCGGTATCGAAAAGCACCTTCCCCTTGGGATGATCGATCAGAAGAAAGGGCACAGGGACATCGAACTGCTGTCCCACGCCCAGGCCCAGTGTGAAGTAGTGCTTCTGGCTTTTGAGAATGCCGGCCTCAAAAAAGTAAAGCTTCATCCTGTTCTCCTCTTCTCGCTTGGGGGGTTACCAGTTTGCGATCGACCGCCGGAAAATCCCGGCAAGGTCCTCCGGGGTGGGCTTTCTGGGCGAGATGGTAAGCAGACGCTGCTGCTTCCACGCCCCTTCCACCAGGCCGGGGATATCCTTTTCCTCGTAGCCGAGCGCCCCGATTCCGTTGGGAAAGCCGATGTCTCTCATCAGGTCGATCAGTTCCTGCGCCAAACACTCTCCCGCCTCGTGGAGCGGAATGCCCTCGACATCACAGCCCAAAGCCTCCGCCGCCTGGAGATGCCTTTCACGCTGGGCGGGCGCGGTGAACCGGAAACACTCGGCGGCGGTGACCGTGACCGAGATGCCGTGGGGAACCATCGGCTCCTTCGAGTGATAGTCGGGGGGGAAGTAGTCTTTCACCATGCCCGCGATGGGGTATCCCAGGGCATGGGGCACATGCACCCCTGCGTTTCCAAACCCTATGCCCGCAAAGGTCGATGCCGCCATCATGTGATAGCGCGCCTCCATGTCGCAGGGAGAGAGCACGGCGCGGCGCAGGTACTTGCCCCCCAGCTCGATCGCCTTGCGGCTCCAAAGATCGGCGATGATATTGGCCCCTATGTACGGGGGCCTTTGAGCCGGCGAGGCGGGTTTTATGCGCGTGTGGAACGACACCGCCGTAAACGATTCGATGGCGTGCGTCAAAACGTCCATGCCGCTCGCCGCGGTCACCATCGGCGGAAGGGAAAGCGTATTGAGCGGATCGATCAGGGCAAGGGTCGGGCGGACGTAAAAATGAGAAATGCCCGTTTTCACGTGCTGATCGAGCAAATCCAAAACGATCACCGTCGTCGCCTCACTGCCGGTGCCCGCGGTCGTAGGAATCGCAATCAGGGGCTTTAAAGGCCCCGGAACAGGCTTTCCCTTTCCAATGGGGGGATTGATGTAGTCCAGAAGATCCGCCGGATAGGTCCCGAAAAGATTCATCGCCTTGGCCGTATCGATGACCGAGCCTCCCCCGACCGCCACAAACCCGTCGACAGCCTTCCCTTTCAAAAAGTCGATCGCCTTCCGGAAGCTCACATCGGTCGGCTCGATCCCGACCTCGTAGTAGCGCTCCACTTCCAGGCCCGAGTCGGCGAGGATCGCCTCGATCTTTGCAATCAGCCCCGTCTCCACGATGTTGGGGTCCGTCACCACAACGACTCGTTTCAGTCCCAGACGAGTCAGCTCATAGCCCAACTCCTCCGTTGCCCCGAAGCCGAACTTGGTGGGGGTCGTCGTCATGGGAATTATCGTTTCCGTTGGCATACTGAAGCTAAATGTCGAGTCCAAGATATCGCCTCCTTTTTTGTGATGTGCCGTCCCGCGTATTGGCCCGAGCACACCGGAATAGAGGAAATGGTTCGCAGCGCAGTTCTTCCCGCTTCTTTTCATAACAGGCAACTTCTGCGCCACCTTGCGCAGGGGATTGTACAATCGAAAGATACATATCTTTTCAACTACTTGAACGGTTTTCCCTCGGGGGAGGCGCGCCCCGGGGAGGGACCCGAAAGGCCCGGCCGATGCGTTTTTGCAGAGGGGAGCTGCAGTTCTACAGCTTCAGTTGATTTCCTTGAGCTTTCGGGTGAGAGTCGTCGGGTCGATCTGCAGCATTTTTGCAGCCTCGGCTACCTTGCCCTGCCTCTGCAGGGCTTCTTCGATGAGCTTGCGTTCATAGCGCCGTACCGCTTCTTTTAGCGACATGCATTCTTCGAGCCGCGGCAGGGGCGGGCGCTCGCCCGCGCTACCGCCAAGCGTCTCGGGCGGAAGATCGCACAGTCCGATTTGCTCCGTGTTCGAAAACACCAGGAGCCTTTCGACGAGGTTTCGCACCTCTCGCACGTTCCCCGGCCACTCGTAGGCCAGCAGGATGTCCTGCACGGCGGGGGAAAGATATTTTTTGAGGCCGTATTCCCTGGAAAACCGGGCCATGAAATGGCGCACGAGCGGCAAGATATCGCGCGGCCGCTCCCGCAGAGGCGAAAGGTGGACAGTGAGAACGCTTATGCGATAGTAGAGATCGCTTCGAAACGTCCCCTCCCGGATCGAGCTTCGCAGGTCCCTGTTTGTCGCACACAGGATGCGGGTCTTTACCTGTATGGTCTTGCTGCTTCCAAGCGGCCGGATGCATCCCTCGTCCAGAGCGGACAAAAGCTTTGCCTGCAGGCTCAAAGGCATCTCGCTGATCTCGTTTAAAAAGAGTATGCCTCCGCTTGCCTCCACAAACAGACCGGATTTCCCACCCTTTCGCGCTCCCGAAAAAGCCCCCTCGGCATACCCGAAAAGCTCGCTTTCCAGCAGTTCGCCGGGAATGGCCGAGCAGTTGACCGAAACGAAGGGCTCGTTGCGCCCGCCGCTCGCGAGCAGGTGAATATATTTGGCGATCAGGTCCTTGCCCACTCCGGTCTCGCCGGTAAGAAGCACCGGGGATTCGTATTTGGCCGCACTTGCCACCCTCTGGAGGGTCGAAAGACTCAGGGGGTCCGCGGCGATCACCGGAAGAGCCTCGAAGCTCGGCAGGCAGGGAGCCGGTGCATCGCTCCCGCTCTCGCTTACTCCGGGAAAGGCCGCCCGCACCCGGGGCCTCAGTTTTTCTTCGTGGTCCACCAGTTTACGGGCTACCGCCGCGAGCGGGATGAGGTCCTGCACAAACGTCAGGATGCAGGCGAGGCGCCCCGATTCGGAGTAGACCGGGGTCCCGGTGACCAATACCTCTTTTCCCGAAATGATTTTCTGGAAAAACGCCACCTTCCCGGTCTCGCCCCGTTTGAGCCTCTCGAGCACCGAGAGTGTTACGCTTTTGGAAAAGTAGCCCTTTTCTTCGAGTTCGCGCATATTTTTTCCGACGAGATCGTTTTGGCTGAGGAAGGCGATTTTCTCATAGGCCGGATTCACCCGGAGCGTGTAGGCTTCCGGATTTGCAACGTATAAGCCGGTGTAGAATTGTAAGAATTGGGGATGGTTTCCCGAGGATATGCTGTTCAGATCCATTTCCCGCCCGCCCCCCTTCCTTTTCCGGAAGGCGACGAGCAGGTGGCCGATGGGTCTATCCGAAGAACCCGCCCACAAATTGATGATTTTTCTCGAAGAACCGCCGCGGAGAGTATCCGGAAAATCGGAGAGGTTTAGCCGCACCGTGGAGCTGCCGTTTTGGTCGATTGCCTGGTCGAGCAGAAACGCCCGGTTGCAGTGGATGATGTCCCCGCCTCGGCTCACCGCTGCAAAGGGAATCTCCTCGGTATCGAGAACCACGGGCAGATCACCCCGATCGACCCTGAGGTCATTCTTGCAACGGCTCAAATCCAAAAGCTTGTGCATGATTGGCTCCTCGATTCGGAAAGGCGGGACAAAATCGAGTGCGCGATTCGGCGTGGAAAAAAGAACGAAAAGGCGCAAAACGAGCGCGCGAATGAAACCAACGCTCAATAGATTACCGCGCGAAAAGTCTGCCGACAAGTGATTTTTTACGGCATGATTTTTTGCGGCGAGCCGCCGCTGCCGGGGCCCCTCCTGCTTCGCCGGGCGGGCTGGGTGGCGGAAGCGGAGCGGGGGCGTCGTTAGAGAGGATGAGCCTCTTCCTGTTTTCCCGGAAGGCGGATTATGAATCGAGCCCCCTTTCCCGGCTCACTTTCTGCGACTATGGTTCCACCGTGACGTTCGGCTATTTTGCGGCAAATCGCGAGGCCCATCCCTGTTCCTTCGTATTCACCGGGCTTATGCAGCCTCTGGAAGGGTTTAAAGATGCGCTCGACGTGATCCCGATCGAATCCGATACCGTTATCCTCCACGATGATTTCGCACATGCCCTGTCTGTCCAGATTGCCGCGAAATCGGATTCGAGGCCTTGCCTCGCCACGGTACTTCAAAGCATTCTCAATCAGATTTTGAAATAGCTGCAGCATCAGAGTAGTATCCGCTTTGATGGCGGGCATATCTTGGATCTCGATCTTGCCACCGGTCTGCTCGATAGTCTGCGCATAGATATCCGCCGCCGCACGGGCCAATTCACAGAGATCCACCCTCTTCACTGCTTCCGGTCCGTTTGCAATCCTGGAGAACTGAAGCAAATCACGCAAAAGCCGTCGCATGCGTCCAGCAGAGTCAATTACCGTATCGAGATACTGCTTCCCGGCGCTATCCATTAGCGGGCCACATTTTTTCATGGCCAGGTCACAGAAAGTCTGAATTTTTCGCAACGGCTCCTGGAGATCATGCGAGGCGATAAAGGCAAAATCCTCCAGTTCCTGATTTATCACTTCGAGCCGCGCTGCATGGACTCTGAGTTCCTCTTCGGACCTCCTGCGCTTTACCTCCGATCGGATCGAAGCAATGCCATAAGAGAGATTTTTGGCCAGATCGTTCAGCAGTCCGGATTCCGCCTGGTCAAAGGCGTCGGGCTCCGAAGCACATATTCCAAGCGCACCGATAACGTTTCCCTCGACGACGAGAGGCAGCGAGATGGATGAGGCGATGCCTCTTTTGGCCGCCTCCAGGCGCCACGGGCCGAAGGAATGGTTTGTTTCGGAGCTTTGTAAAATCGCCATCCTTCCGGTGCGGATGGAAATCCCGCACGGCCCCCGGCCACGTTCGTCGTTGGCCCACGAGCATTCGGCCAGGCGCAGATAGCCGTCATCGTCTCCTGCGGACGCAACCGGTTCGACTGTTTTCTCCTCATCGTTACGGGCATAGCCCACCCACACCAGCCGGTACCCTCCGACACTCTCGACGATGTTACAGGCTTGCTGCAACAGTTCCATTTCATCGGTTTGACGAACCATCGTCTGATTGAACCTGCTAAGAGTCCTGAACGCCCGGTCGGCTTTGCGCAATTTCTCCTCGACAATTTTTCTCGCGGTGATGTCACGGTTAACTTCGAGAAAAACCGCCGGTTTCCCGTTACCTCCGGCATGCCTGGCCCATCTGCTGTCAACCACGATGAGTTGGCCGTTCGCCCTGGTGTGCCTGAGTTCGCCCTTCCACTCGCCTTCTTCGATCAGAGTTTTTTCGATGTTTCCAAGGGAAACAGGAAATATCGTCTGCAGGAGTTCATGGCTCGCCCGCCCGAGAGCTTCCTCTCGTGTGAAACCGTATGTTTCCCGTGCGCCTTTGCTCCAAAAAACAACCCTGCCCTCAGCATCCCGGACAATAACGGCATCGTGGACCAAATCGATTGTCTCGGCCTTTTCCCGCAACTCATCTGCGACCTGGACCAGTTCCCTGGTGCGCTCCTGCACACGCAGGTCGAATTCATCTCTTGACCGGCGAAGCTCCTCCTCCATCCGCTTACGATCGGTGATGTCGCGATGGGCCCACATCCGGCCCATCACCTTTCCATCGACGGTGATCGGCACAAAATCTCGCAGGAATACCCTTCCCCCGCTCATCGAAACCTCTTCCCCGCTGATCCGGTTTCCCTGCGCAACGATTTGTCGGATGCGCGCCATATTTTTTTCCGGGTCCTCATACGCGGGCCGAATTTTTTCAAGCATTTGCTCCGCACTCAAATCGACAAGGGCCGATGGGGGATCGGCAATACCGAATTGATCACAAAAATATTGATTTGCGAACTCGACTCGCCCTTCCAGACTGACGAGCACAACTCCGTATAAGACATTGGATAGAATATTGTTAAAGCGCTGCACGGTCGTTCGGAGCTTTTCTTCGGCCTGCTTTCGCTCGGTCACCTCGGTTTGAACGCCGTCCCAGATCGTAGCCCCGTCAGCCATTCGACGGGGACGGGCGTGAAGCCTCATCCACCGGACCTGTCCATCCGGCAGGCGCATCGGCAGTTCCATATCAAAATCCGACATTTCGCGAAGGCTCACTTTTTCGGCCTCCACCAACCGCTCGAAATAATCGGCTGGAATCTGTCCAAACAGCGAGCCCGGGTCGCAAAGCACCTCTTCCGCACTCACGCCGTTTAGCCGCTCGATGCCGGCACTGAAATACAGGAAGCGCACTCGACCGTCCGCCTCGTGGGTATACTGATAGACGGCGCTCTCCGGCAGATTGTCTCCCAGCAGGCGCAACCGTTCCTCGCTCTCTTGGAGTCTTTGCTCCACCTTCTTGCGGGCCGTTATGTCAAGAGCCGTAAAGGTAACCCCGGAGGAGAGATCGGATGGTTCCAGGGGCGTCGAGCTTAAGATGACGTGGATGAGTGCTCCGTCCTTTTTCTTCCAGAGAGTTTCCACCGTACCGGTCCCTTTTGCCGAAATCTGCCGGTACTTCTCACTTCCCACCCATTCGTACTCTTGATGCGAAGCGTAAAGCATGAGGCTCGAAGAGCCGATCAATTCCTCCCTGGAATAGCCGGTCATTTCGCACAGACGCTCATTTGCCTCCACGATAATCCGGTCGACGGTAAGGCCTATCCCCACCGGCGCCGCTCGCAGGATGCTTCGAAGTTTTTCCTCGCTTCGTTTGAGTGCCTCCTCGGCTTTTTTGCGCTCGGTGATATCACGGGAGACATGCACGCTGCCGGTTATTTCGCCCTGATCGTTCACCAGAGGCGTTACGCTTACCAGAAAATCGCCGCCCAGCCTTTCCTCGTGGACTTCGGCAATATGCTCCAGTCCATCCCGCAGCGCCAGAGCGTGCGGACAGAACCCGGGGGCTCCGTGGGAATCATGTACCACCTCATAACACCGGGCACCGACACATTGATCCGGTGTGCAACCCAACCGTTTTGCCATCTCCTTGTTGACGCGGACGATTCTGTGGTTTACATCAAGAATGGCTATGAGATCCGGTACACTGTTAAATGTTTGTTCCCATTCATCACTGGTTTCAAACACCGCATTCACCTTTACAGTTAGCCAAATCCTGTCGGATTTATGAATTATCAGTCGTTCGAAGTGGTAAAAAGAGTCTATTGCAGGATCTGTTTTGTAGGAATATCAATGATAAATTGAGCGCCTTCACCCGGTCTGCTCTTCGCCGTCAGGCGCCCGTTGTGCCTTTCGACTATTTTCTTGCAGATGGCAAGCCCCATGCCTGTTCCTTCATATTGGCTGCTTCTGCCGTGGAGCCTCTGGAAGGGGGCGAATATCTTATCGACATACTGCTCGTCGAATCCGATGCCATTGTCCTTAACCGAGATTTGGAGTGTCCCGTCGGCAAGATGGCTCCGAACCGCGACCACGGGATGTTCGCCTTCGTTGCGAAACTTCAATGCGTTTCCGATGAGGTTCTGAAAGACCTGCCTCATCTGAGTGGGGTCCGCTTCGACAACCGGGAGCTCTGCAACCTGAACCTCAGCGCCGGCGGATTGGATTCGGAGTTCCAAATCCGAGAGAACCTCGGAAACTATCTCCCTGAGATCGACTTTTGCGAAAGGCTTGCCTTGCGTTGTGACTCGCGAATATTCCAAAAGCCCCTTGAGAAGTGACTGCATGCGCTCGGTAGCGCCGAGCATGCGGTCCAAATAGTCGCTGCCCGTCTGCCCAAGGGAATCGTTATATTTCTGTCGAAGCATGTTGCCAAACGAAATGACTTTGCGGAGCGGCTCCTGCAGATCATGGGAAGCAATCGATGCAAAATCCTGAAGCGCCTGGTTGCTTTGCTCCAGTTTGGTCATGAGCGCCTTCAGTTCCGCTGTTCGTTCCTCAACGCGCAGCTCCAGTTCATCGCGAGACTTGCCAAGCCCCTCAATCAACCTGATTCGCTCCATGGCGATTGCAACCTGGTCGGTCACCGTTTTCATCAAAAGTAATTCATCGGATGAAAAATACCGCCTCGTTTTCGTGCCAAAGGAAAGTGTACCGATGAGCTTTCCCTGAACCATCAGGGGATGGCAGGCATAAGCCTGTATGCCGTACGACTTCACAAGTTCGGTGCGGATATCGGGAGTATTGAAGATGTCCTCGGCTATTATCCGTTCCCTGCCGCTGGCAACGCATCCACATACGGCGACTCCATAATCGAGCCATTCGATTTTTTCGGCCTCTTCTTGAGGGATACCGGCACAGGCATTGAGATGGAGTTTTCCGACCGTTTCATCCGCCAAAAAATTGAAAAAGCAATGGCAATCGAGATGGAGCATGACATTGGTGCAAAGTTCGTTGACAATTCTCTGCGGGTCCGGGGAGGCTAGAAGATTGCTTGCAGTCTCGGATAGCAGCTTAAATTGCAACCCGCTTCGACGGAGTTCCTCCACCATTTTCTTGCGCTCAGTGATGTCACGGGCAATGGTCGAGGCGCCTATGATTCTTCCCGATGCATCCTTGATCGGCGATACGGATAGGGAAACATCTATTAAGTCCCCATTTTTCCTTCTGCGGCGAGCCTCGAAGTTGTCAACGACCTCCGAGTTACGAATCTTCTTAAGGATTGACGGATATTCATTATGGACATCCGGAGGAGCCAGGATGGAGATGGGCTTTCCAATCGCCTCTTCGGCACTATATCCGTACATTCCCTCTGCCGCATGGTTCCAAAATGTAATTTCTCCATCCAAATTCTTGCCGATAATCGCGTCCTCGGAGGACTCCACTATCGCCGCCAAACGTGCCCGGTCATCCTCCATCAGCTTTCGCTCTGTGATGTCGGTATTGGTCCCGCACCATTGGACCACATTTCCATCAGCATCTTTGACCGGTTCCACCCGAGTCAAAAATTGCCGAAAGTTCCCGTCAGCCCCCCGCAGCGGAAACACCATATCAAAGGCCTTCCCGGTGGCGATGGACTCCCTCCAGCGTTCGAGAACAGCCGGCAAGACATCAGGATCGTGGACACGTTGCCATCCCCACCCCTCCATCTGTTCGGGAGTCGTTCCGGTATATCGATACCACCTCTGGTTGTACCAGTAGTTATATCCGTCCGGGCTGGCGAGCCAGGCCAGTTGCGGAATGGATTCAGCCATTACGCGGAAGCGTTCTTCACTTTCGTGCCGGCTCCCTTCAAGAGCGCTTGCATTTTCGAACGCTATTCGTTTTTGCTCTGCTGCATCATTTCCCATAGCACGGATCTCCCGAACCCAGGCTTGATCAATTCTTTTCAGTCATCGTCCGAAGGTATTGGTCGCGGCTGAAAGCCGCTCGTACAAAGGCCTCGGTTTCAAGCAATCTCCGGAGGCAGGGCAGCAGTCCGGAACCAATAGTCGACTATGCTCTTCATATTTTGCATCAACCCATCATACGATGGGGCCTTGACAACATAGGAATTTGCCCCGGTTCGGTAGCAGATGGAAATGTCCGTTCTGCTGCACGATGTTGAATGAACCACTATGGGCAGCGACTTCAGGCAGGATCGAATTCGCTTCAAGGCTTCATGCCCGCTCATTCTCGGCATGGAGAGGTCGAGTAAAACGAGGTCTGCGCGATCGGAACCGCCATTGAGTTCGTCTATCAGCTCAAACCCGTTTTCGACCGATTTTATCCGCCCGGCAAACCCGGCGTCCCGGAGGGCTTCGGTAATTAGCATCACATCGTCCGCATCATCATCGGCGATAATGATGAGACGTTTGTCATTAGTCATGGCGATTGCCCCCTCCGCTCCGGACAACTGGCGAATGAACAGGTTGCGATTTAACAATGATTCTGCTTTGGGTATGATGATACATCATAAACCAATTGCACCGGCTGGCAAATCTTATTTTTCCTGCTATTAATCTGTATCAAAAATCAGGGTTGGATCTCTTCGCGGGGCTGTTTTATGAGAGTTGAGAATGCGCTCGGGTCGGTTATGATAAGAGTTTATCCATTCATGAACTTATCGGGGAAGGAAACGGGGGATCGGCATGGCGTTGACGGGTATGCGGGATGTGTGCATCGGCTTTGGAGGGTCTTTACTGCTCGACCATGTAAACTTTACGATCGAGCGCGGGGAGCGTGTGTGCCTCCTGGGCAGAAACGGGACGGGAAAGTCCACCCTGATGCGTCTTTTACACGGCGACCTCGTCCCCGACGAGGGCGAGATCACCTCCACGCAGGGGGTTCGGATCTCTTTTCTGCCCCAGGAGGTTCCGGAAGCGGAGCCGGGGACCGTATCGGAGATAGTGGAAGCGGGACTGCATCAAACCCAATGGGAACCCGCCGAGGGCTGGAGCCGGGGGAATCGGGTCGAAAAAACCCTCACACGCATGGAACTCGATAGCACCGTGCACTATGAGAATCTTTCCGCGGGTCTAAAGCGCAGGGTAATGCTTGCGCGAGCCCTTGTGAGCGAGCCGGATGTACTGCTCCTCGATGAGCCCACAAACCATCTCGATATCGGCGCCATCGCCTGGATGGAAGATTTTCTCAATCGCTTCGAGGGCGCCCTGCTCTTCGTCACCCACGACAGGAGCTTTCTCAGGAAAGTGGCGACACGCACCGCCGAACTTGATCGGGGGCGTCTCATCGACTGGGAGTGCGACTACGAGACCTTCCTGTTGCGAAAGCAGTCGGTTCTGGCAGCCGAAGCCGTCGAGCGCAAACGCTTCGACGACAGGCTGGCCCGTGAGGAAGCCTGGATTCGACAGGGCATCAAGGCGAGAAGGACACGCAACGAGGGGCGGGTAAAAGAACTCGAAAAGATGCGCGCAGAAAGGCAGGCACGCCGGGAGCTCGTCGGCTCCGTTCGGATGAAAACCCAGGATGCGGGAAACTCCGGAAAGCTCGTGATCGAAGTCGAAGCGGTGAGCTGCGGTTACGGGGAAAAACAGCCAATCATCGACGACTTTTCGACCGTCGTCCTGCGCGGCGATAAAATCGGCATCATAGGCCCCAACGGCTCGGGGAAAACCACGCTTCTGCGCGTTCTTCTGGGGGAACTGCCGCCAGCGAAGGGAACCGTGCGCCACGGGGTAAACCTCGAAATCGCCTACTTCGATCAACTGCGCGCCCAACTCGATGAAAACAAATCGGTTGCCGAAAACGTCGGCGGCGGAAACGACACCATCCTCTTTAACGGCAAGCCCAAACACATCATCGGCTACCTGGGCGATTTTCTCTTTTCCCCGGAACGCGCCAGAGCCCCGGTCAGAACGCTTTCCGGAGGGGAGCGCAACCGGCTTTTGCTCGCGTGCCTCTTTACCCGGCCCTCCAACCTGCTCGTACTCGATGAACCCACAAACGACCTGGACCTGGAGACTCTCGAGCTCCTGGAAGATCTCCTTTTGGAATATTCCGGCACGCTGCTCCTCGTAAGCCACGACCGGACCTTTCTAAACAATGTGGTGACCAGCACTCTCGCGCTCGAAGGCGAAGGAAGGGTCCGCGAATACGTCGGGGGCTACGACGACTGGGTGCGCCAGCGAGAACCGGCGCCCCGCCCCGCTCCTCCCCCGGCAAAACCGGAAAAAGAGCGCCGCACACGCCCCCCCAAGCCGGGTCTCACCTACAAGGAACAGCGGGAACTCGAAGCTCTTCCGGAAACCATCGAGACCCTGGAGGCACAAAAAGAGGAGCTGTATCGCTCCATGTCCGACCCGGAATTTTACCGAAAAAACGCAGACGGGGGAGCCGCTGCACTGGCCAGGCTAAAAACCGTCGAAGACCAGCTCGAAGAATCCTATAGCCGCTGGGAGTTTTTGGACCAGCGCGCCTCTCAGTGAAGAGTGAGCAGAAGGCGCCGGGCCGGCCGGGCGCTATAGGTCCTATTCGACCTATAGGTCCTATTGAGAAAAAGCCTGCACCTGCGCTCCAGGCCCCGCCGACTCGCCGGCGGCATGCCCGGAGGCCCACGCCCAGTGCAGGTTGTAGCCGCCAAGCCGCCCGGTTACATCGAGCACTTCTCCCACAAAATAAAGGCCGGGCGTCTTCTTCGATTCCATCGTTTTGGAGGAAATATCCCTCGTATCGACTCCGCCAAGGGTCACCTCCGCCTTATTGAATCCCTCAGTGCCGCCGGGGCGCAGCCGCCAGTCGTGAAGATCCCGGGCAATCGCACTGATTTCCTGCCTCGAATACTGGTTGATCGGTTTCGGTGCGCCGTGGAGATCGCACCAGAGCTTTACGAACCGTTTGGGCAGATACCTGTCGAGGAGCGTGGAAAGAAGGCTCCTGGAGCCGCGTTTTTCGATCAGGACCGAACAGATGTCCACTCGGGGCAGAAGATCCACACTCAGGCAGGACTTCCCGTCCCAGTACGAGGATATCTGCAGGATCGCCGGGCCGCTCACCCCGGTGTGCGTAAAGAGCAGATTCTCCGTAAAGTGCGCCGCCCCCGCACGTACCGTGGCGTTGATGGAAACACCCGCCAAACAGCCAAAAACCCGCGCATCCTGCGGACTGAACTTCATCGGGGTGAGCGCCGGGCGCAATTTGGTGACCTTCAATCCGAACTGTTTTGCGACCTGGTAGCCGAAATTACCCGCTCCCAACTGGGGATAGGACAAACCGCCGGTGGCGATCACGAGGGACTTTGAGTCAAAAATACCCTCAGCCGTTTCGACCCTGAAGCCATCTGTTTTCACGATTCCGGATACCCTGCAGCCCAACCGGAACCGCACACCCGCCCTCTCGCACTCGTCCCGAAGCATCTCTACTATATCACGGGAGCTCCCGATGCAGAAAAGCCGCCCTTCCTCCCGCTCCTCGTATTCGATCCCGTGGCTTTCCAGCAGGGAGAGAAAATCCGCAGGCGTAAATCGCGCGAGGGCCGAAGTAACGAAATCGGGATTGTCGCAAATGAAGTGCTCCGGCCCCATGATCCTATTCGAAAAATTGCACCGCCCCCCGCCGGAAACGAGCACCTTGCGAGCGACATTTTCGCAATGATCGACCACCAGGACCGAGCGCCCTCGCTTGCCCGCCTCCATCGCGCACATCAGCCCCGATGCGCCCGCACCGATTATGATTACGTCTGTTTGCATCTAAAGTATTATTGTTCGCTCTTTCCCGCTCCGGGATGCTTCTCCAGCACATGTACGATATAGTCGTACAATTCCTTGCTTTGCTGGTCGGATATTCTGGATTGGGGAAACGGCGGCATCAGACCTCGTGAGCCGTCAGGTTCCTTGGGAGCGCGAATAAATCGATTGAAGGTATCAAAGTCGGACAACTGTGCGGAGTGTAGTATCGGACGATTATGCTGGATCGAATTGCCTCCGTCGGGATGGCAGCCGCTGCAACTCGCCTTGAAGACCTTCTCGCCGGGCCGGTAGCGCTCCGGGACGGCAGGAGTTCCGCTACCGCTTTGCGCAAGACTCACCCCGGAACCCATCATCACAAGTAGAGCGATTGCTCCCAAAAAAACGTTTCGCATCATACGACTTTCCTTCACGTCAGGACTCTTTCCTGGAGACAAACTGCCGCCGCTTTTTTGCACAATACTAATTCGAAAGAAGAATATGTCAACTCAAAGAAGTCTGTGAACGGATCGACGGGGAGTGCGCGGAATTTCCTCTCTTTTCATTTATCAGGAACCGCAGCGGTTGATAATTGCCGGTTGGAGGAGTCCAATGCCAGAATCACTACCGTGCAAATAATACAGAAAGCCCCGATTGCTTGAACAATTCCGAAGGAAACATGCAGCCACAAAATCGCTGCGACGGCTGCCGATAAAGGTTCTACACTGGCAAGCAGGCAAGCTTCCGAAGGCATGATAGAATGCAGGCTATCCAAATAAAGATAAAACGGTATCAATGTACCAAATAGTACTACAAATCCAACGAATAAACCGGACAGAGCGCACCAATGCTGGCCATGCATTTTCCAAACCAATGGATCACATAGGCTAAGTCCTACTCCTCCTATAATCATGGCCCATCCAATTACAACAGCTGAACTCCATTTTTTTAATAGTTTGACTGGATACGTAGTATAGAATGCAAGCGTAATGGCAGAAGCAATTCCCCATTGTATAGATATAAATGATATTGTCAGTTTACTAAGAGATCCATCAGTAATTAATAGGAATGTTCCTAGCATGGATAGTACAACCGCACCTATTTCTTGATATCGTGGAAGCCTTCTAAAGCGTATTATCAGGTACAAAACAATCATGGTTGGCGCAAGGTATTGCAATAATGTCGCCGTAGCGGCATTCCCCGTCCTGATGGCCATGAAATAGGTATATTGAACCGACAGCATTCCAAAGACACTGAAGATTATCAGGTGCAACCGATCCTGCCACTCTTTCCAGATACCGCCTATCTGCTTGCGCTCGCTTGTCGCAGCGCTCAAGCCAAGCAGCAGAATTCCTGAAGAGGTCATTCGTACGGCCACAAGCCAATCGGGCCGGAAATCTTCTCTGGTGAAAAGAAATTGCGCAACGGTCCCGGAAAGCCCCCACAGACTCGCCGCCACCAGGACCATTGCATATCCCTTGTAGCGAGCAAAATGGGAATCCCGGGAAAAACTGGAGATCATCTCTTGTGATCAATCCTTTCGTTGTTCCTCACTTCGAACCGAAGTAGTCGATGCGAAAGTTGAACTGCGAGAATTTCTTGGGAAGCTTCATGAGGTTAAACACCATGACCCCGATCGCAAATCTGTCGAGCCATGAGGAAAGGGGCCAGCCGAAATGGACGGTGATGTTCTTGTCGGGCAGTTCGTATTGCAGAAGCCTAAGCAGAAGCAAGATCCGCTGGTAGAGACTGCTCCGCGTGAGAGGAAAGCGGTAGTGGTTTTTGGCCATCTTGGGCGGAATGCCCTGTCGGGGGGTAAAAAAGGTTACGTAGGCCTCATTTTCTTTTGGCTGCTCGAGGGATTCCTCGCGGGGTCTGCGAAAAATTATATGCAGCTCATCTGCCGAGGATTCGGAGAGGTTCAGCATCATCTCCATCTCATTATCCGATTGACCGATCTGGACGATTTCCGGGGCCCGGTGCTTGGCCAAAAACCAGCCGGCAACGAGCACAAACGCCGTAACCCCCGCCCAGAGCGCCGTGCCGTGCGGCTTGTCGATCGCCAGAAAAATGAAGCATCCCACCAGGATGATCCACAGGATCAACGTTCCGAGACGGCTCGTATAGTAGGGGACGACCTCCTTGGTGCCCGTAAAGTAGCGGTAGATCAAAAGCGAGCCCAGATTGATGCAAAAACTCGCTACCAGCCCTATCGCGTACATATCGGCCAGGACTTCCTGAGAACCGCTCGTGACAATGACGATGATCGAGAAAAAGGTCGCATTGATCATGTGTATCCGGTAGAGCGAGTTGCGACGGTTGGTGGCGATCAGCCAGTTGAACCCGTAGCGGTGGGCGACGCGCTCGAGCAGTTCGCTGGAGGCGACAAAGGCGGTGTTTACGGCCATGGTGAGGGTGAGGCTGGCGAGCCCGGCGACCAGGATGCCGAAAAAGGTTCCGTTTAGCACGGTGGCGTAATGGGTGATGAGGTCGCCTTCGTGCGCCTTGAAGTTGAGAGGCGCGCTAAGGGCCAGGGCCGCCACGAGCGGCGTTACGATCCCCACCGTACAGGCGAGGAATAGATATGCCCGGCGCGAATCGCGCCAACTGCGCACCAGCCCCGCCGTCTGGATCACCGATTCTATTCCGGAATAGGCCAGGATGCAGAAGGCGAGATGAGAGATGAAATTGCCGTAATCATGCAGTAGCGAGCCCGTGTGAAGCGATCCCAGCGCATCGCTCCCCGCCTGTTTCAGTCGAGCGAAATTCGAAGCATCGAAGGAGACCAGCCCCGAAGCGATGAGGTTTAGAATGACGAAGGCCGCCAGGGCGAAAATGAAGAAGGTGAACCGGGCATTCTCTCTGATTCCCAGAATGTTTAGCCCGGCGATCGCCCAGAGAATCGCCAGCACCAAAACGATGACGAGCGTAGTGGCCTGAGCGACATGGGGGAAAAATGAGGAGGCGTTTAAAACCGCGCTCACGGCCGATATACACGCCGTAAGGGTATAATCGACCATGATCGAGGAAACGGCCACAAACGATATCATCGGCCCGAGCACGAGGTAGGAAAAAGAGTAGACCCCTCCTCCGATCAGGCCGTTATGTTCGAGAATTTCGGCGATCTCGGTAAACCGCGTGCTCATGAAGCGCATGAGAATACTGGTAAGAGCGATAAAAACGATTGCGCTCAACCCGATAAATCTGTGCGCCTCGGCGGGCACGTAGAAAATGGACGTAAACTCGTCCATCAGCGTGATGATGCCTACGGCGAGCCAGGTAAGCCAGAGCTTTCCGGCCTGCGAGTAGGTGATGAGGTTGGGTTTTCGCAGGAGCAGGATAAATGTCCACACCAGGGACAGATTCAACAGCACAAGAACGATGAGCTTCATGTGACCTTCGATGACCTCGCACGAATCAGTCTGACAGCGTTATGGTCCTGAGCGTAACAGATGGATGCTCATCGCGGAAAGGCAGGAGGGGGGAGCCCGGAGGAGTGCGCAAAAGAGGCCTCGCGTCTTCCAGCCCGGGCGCTTTGCGACCGAATACGAGCCGTTCACAATACCCTCTTGACGCCTGCGAGGTTAGCTGGCGGGCTCGGGCCGAAGAGGTTGCCCTACGCCGTATGGCGATACGCCCCTGGATTCCTTGGGTCCCCCGCTCCGAATTGCGGATTCGGCGATTCAAAGCGGAAGGCATCTTAAGTGCTCGCAAGGCCCCTGTCAAGAAATGAAATGAAATGCTTTGACTAATCGGAGTCCGGAGCTATCATTGCGTCTACCGATTGCGAACCCGATCACCCATCACCCCTGGCAGGAAACGCGCTCATGAGCTTTCGGACAAAACTTGTTCTGGCGTTTAGCGGCCCGCTCGCCATCCTCATTTTGCTCGGCCTGGTCAGCATACGCACCATTACGATGTCCAGCCACACCCTGCAAAAGATCTTGCGGGAAAACTACGACAGTGTCGCTGCCTGCGTCAGGATGAAAGACGCCATCCAGGCGCTGGATCGAACCGCCGAGACCTTTATCTGGGATAATGTGAAAGAGGAAAGAATCTCCGACGAGGAACGACAGTTTGCCCGCAACCTCCGGTTCCAGCAGCGTAATGTCACGGTTCCCGGCGAACAGGAATTGACGGACCGTCTGACGCGCCAATGGGACGTCTATCGCACGCTGTTTGAAAAATTCCTCACGCTTCCCGCCGGGGGAGAGGCACGAAAGGAATTCTATCGTCAAAGGCTCCTGCGTCAGTCTCGGGTCGTAACCAACCTGGCCCAGCGCATCGCAGACATAAACCTCGACAACATGGTTTCAACCGACGGGCAGGCGCGCAGGAAGGCCGCCGAAACCAACCGCACCCTGGTGCTGCTCGTGCTCTCAGGGATCGTGCTCGCGGGACTCTTTGGCGGAATAACCTGGCGCTCGCTTTCCAAATCACTCTCCGGCTTCACAAGCTCCGTGCAGGAGATTCAGCGCGGAAATCTCGACCTCTTCGTCAAAGTCGATACCCGGGACGAACTCGGCGCCCTCGCTTCTGCATTCAACGACATGACCTCGAGCCTTCGCCAGTTTCGAACGACGGGCCGAAAGCAGCTTCTACGCTCCCAAAGGGCCGCCAATTCAGTACTCGATACCCTTCCGGAGGCCGTCGCCGTTTGCAATCCCGACGGGCTGATCGAGCTTTCCAACCAGGCCGCCGCCAAAACATTTGCCCTTGTCCCCGGAGGCTCCATCCATGAGGCCGCAAATGATAGAATAGCCGCCCTCTTCGAGCGGGCAAACCGGGAGATGCGCCCCATTCGAAGCACCGGATGGGATGGGGCGATCCAGAAATTCGTGGAGGGAGAGGAAAAGTTCTTCCTGCCCCAGGCTGTCCCGATCCTCGATGATGAGCGAAGAGCCATCGGCGTCACCCTCGTCTTTTCCGATGTCACACGGCTGCGCAAGGCCGATGAAGTCAAAAGCGGGCTCATTTCGACTGTTTCCCACGAACTCAAAACCCCCCTCACCTCCATCCGGCTTGCCACCCATGCTCTATTCAACGAAAATCTGGGCGTTCTCAATGCGAAGCAGACCGAACTGGTGGCCGCCGCCCGGGAAGAAAGCGACCGATTGCACAAGATAATCGAAAACCTCCTCGAACTCGGAAAGATGGAATCGGGACGCTCAACCCCGGACATCGTCATGTTGAATGCAGAGGAACTGCTGCTTTCGGCCGCGGACCAGGCGACTCCCGCCTTTGCCGACCGGGGCGTGGCCCTTTCGGTCGATCTGCCCTCCGCCCCCTCCTTTCTCCGCGGCGACAGTGTGAGGCTTGGAATCGTATTTTCCAATCTGCTCACAAACGCTCTCAGGCATACTCCCCCCGGTGGCAAGGTAACGCTGTCGGCCTCCGAGACGGAGGAGGAGCTGCTCTTTTCGGTCGAAGACACCGGCCAGGGGATCCCGCAAGAAGACATTCCCCATATTTTTGAAAAATTCTTCCGGGTCCCCGGGGCCGAAGAGCAGGGGACCTCCGGACTCGGCCTGGCAATAGTGAAAGAGATCATCTCCGAACACGGTGGCACAATCGAAGTGAGCAGCACTCCGGGCAAAGGCGCCCGGTTCACCTTTGCGCTCAAAAAAGTCTCCCCCTCCATGCATCAGGATTTTTAGGCTGAAAAGGGCGCCTCTCGGCGCCCCTTGAAATTTCCTTTCACCGCCGCTGAAACTTTTTTTCCATCAAAACCTCCCAGAGACGCCTCGGGAGTTTCCCGGGACTAATATTTTTCCTGTGTATTCCGAGTGATAGCTTTTGCGACGCCGCTTCGCAGGCCTTGGCCCGATACCTGCAAAACCAAAGATCGTCTTGAGGCTGTCACAGACACAGAAGGAAACCTTAGATTGTGACAAAGGAGTCTATGATGAACAAGAGACTGATTATAGGATTGGCTTTGGCAGTGGCCCTTGTCGCCGGCGCTTTTTCCAGCGCCTTCGCAGGCAATTACGCAAGTGACATGACGCGGGCAAACTCCCACACTCCGGCTCATCAGGCGTGGATAGATAAATAACCGCCTGCAAATCGCGACCGGACAGTGTCGCACTGCAGTCCAAAACCCCCGGCAAGGGACCTTGCCGGGGGTTTTCTGTCGTTTGAAGGACCTTTCCCATAAATAAGCTCATCTGTTTCGTTTCCTTTCGGAAATACCGGGGCAGGATCCTCCCATTCTCTGCCGCCCCTTGAAACTTCCTTTCACCTCCGCTGCAACTTTCTTTCCATCAAACCTCTCGTAGACGCAGCGGCTGTTCTCCAGTACCACCATTTTCGCTGTCTATTCAGTATGATAGCTTTTACAACACCGTTTCGCAACGCGTTGGTCCGATACCTGCAAAACAAGAGATTGTCTTGAGGCTGTCAATGGCGAAGGAATGAAACCTTAGATTAAAGAGGAGTATATGATGAAAAAGAGAATGCTTATAGGATTGGCTCTGGCAGTGGCCCTGGTCGCCGGCGCTTTTTCCAGCGCCTTCGCGGGCAATCTCGCAAGTGACATGACGCCTGCAAACTCCCGCACACCGGCCCATCAAGCGTGGGTGAACAAATAACCGAGTGCAAATCGCGACCGAACCAGGTTGCGCTGCAGGGTACAACCCCCGGCAAGCGATCCTGCCGGGGGTTTCCACCGATTTTGGACGGTGCTGCTTTTGAAGGAACTTTCCCATGAAAAAGCTTATATGGTTCGTTTCCTTTTTGGCGCTGGGAGCTTTGGTTTTCACCGGGACTCTTTGGGCCGGGCCTGCCGCATCGATTTGTCCGGAGCATGTCACCAGATGCTTACAGAAGGCCGACGGCATGTACTGCACGCTGTTAGAACCGGTCATGACGGCCAAACTTCCCTCGGCACAAACCTGGCGAGGGGGATGGGTCCCCATGCCGACCTTCCTGGAGATATCGGAAAAATGCCCCGGGATGCGATAGTCTTCGTAAACGGTTCCAGCCCCCTCCTCCGCCGAAGCCTCCCGGGGCTTCCGAGCGATCCCGCTCATCGAACAGAGAGACCTTTGCCGGCTCTCCTTCTGCCGCTGGGTAACCCCATTGCCTCCGTGAGGGCTGCGTCTCCTGCCCGGGAAGTGGTTTGAATAGCCGCCACGCAAACCTTGAACCCTGCACTTTTCGGGTCTTCGCAAGCAATTGACGACCGGGTGCACAGAAAATAGAGACTTTCTCCAGACAGGCGCCAAATGAGCCGCGTAGCGGCGTGGGGCGGGGGGCCGCAGGGGGGCGAGAGCCCCCGCGTTTTTGTCCTTCGCCGCTTTATGGCAACAGCAACGTCTCGGGAACTGTTCTCAAAGATCATGCCCGGTCTCCCGCCTCCCATTTTTCAGGCCGCCCCCTGTAGCCCATTGTACAGGGAAATGATATTATCGCTCTCACCGCGGTTTTGGCCGTGTGTGTGTGGCAGACTTGGGGAAACCGGCGTTATCCCTTCCTGTTGGGTCGACTCTCGAAACTCCGGAACTCACCGCTGGTTTGTGATCGTTTCACCACTGACTATTTTAGACCGCCCCCTTCAGTGCATTCATTGGCATTATAGTTGCTTACCTTTGCCGGGGTCACATTCGACAGGGAGAACACTACATGAAGAAAACGCGTTCGATTTTTCTCGTTATGGTCATTGCCTTAATTGCGGGGGTCGCTTTCGTAGCCGGGCAGATCAGCGAAAAGGGGCGCCGGGTAAAAGAGGGTACACCCGTGGTTTCCACGACCGCCCCTGCTTCCCCAAAACCCGCCGCCAAGCGTAAAATTCTCTACTGGCGCTCGTCGATGGACCCCAAGTTCGTTTCCAACAAGCCGGGCAAGGATGCCATGGGAATGGATCTTGTCCCTGTCTATGGGAATGAAGCTGGGGCCGAGAAATCTCCAGCCCCGGCGGCCTCCCCGGCGAAAAAGCCGCAGGGTAAAGGCAAAGTCCTCTACTGGCAGGATCCGATGGATCCCACCATCATTTCCAATAAGCCCGGCAAAGCCCCCTGTGGAATGGACCTGGTTCCGGTTTACGCAAATGAGGTGACTGAGGGAAAGATACACATCAGCCCCACCGTGGTTCAGCAAATAGGAGTGACAACCACCAAAGCCATAAAGGCCCCCTTTTCCAAAACTATCCGAACCTATGGAACGAGTACGTGGAATGAACAGTCCAAGGCGGCTGTAAATACAAGGATAAGCGGTTGGATTGAAAAGCTGGACGTAAATATTGCGGGGCAGCTGGTCCGAAAGGGCCAGCCTTTGCTCCGGATATATTCGCCGCAACTGGTGAGCGCCCAGGAGGAGTACCTTGCCGCCCTCGACAACGCAAGAGCTTTAAAGGGCATATCGCTCGAAGCGATGTCGGGAGCCGCCGCGAAGCTTCCCCAAGCCGCCTGGATGCGGCTCAAACTCTGGAACATCAGCGACCGGCAGATTGCCGAGCTGCGGCGCACTCGCAAAGTTCGTCAAAACCTTACTCTTTATGCGCCCTTTAGCGGCATCGTAACGCGCCTCGACGTCGTGCAGGGCGACTACGTCATGCCGGGCAAAAACCTCATGGATATTGCGAGTTTCAACCCCGTCTGGGTCAATGCCTTCATTTATGAAGATCAAATCCCCATGGTGAAAAAAGGCATGAAGGCTACCGTAACTTTCGATTCGCTGCCCGGAGAATCCTTCACGGGAACTGTCGATTACGTCTACCCCTATGTCGAGGGCAAGGCGCGAACGACACAGGTACGCATTGAGCTGCCAAACCCTGAAAACCATATCCTCCCCCAGATGTATGCAACCGTTAAAATCCGGGGAGAGGTAACCGATGATGCCGTTCAGATTCCCTCCGACGCCGTGATTCGCGCCTCATCGACCGATAATGTCGTCTTCATCGCCCTGGGGGGCGGGATGTTTGCCGGTCGCAAAGTCGTTCTGGGGCCGGAAGGCGACGACGGAATGGTCCTGGTAAAAGCGGGCCTTGCGGCCGGAGAACGCGTGGTGACTTCGGCGCAGTTTCTTCTCGATTCGCAGAGCCGGCTCAATTCGGCCATCAAGGCCATGCTGAACAAAGGAGGTCCTTCCAAATGATCTCCTCGGCCATCGACTGGTCCATAAAAAACCGTCTGCTCGTCCTCGTTCTGACGGCTTTCCTGGTGTTCGGGGGCATCTGGGTCATCTACCATACCCCGATGGACGCCATCCCGGATCTATCCGACACGCAGGTCATCATCTACACACAATACCCGGGACAGAGCCCCGGAGTGGTCGAAGACCAGGTCACCTACCCGCTTACCACGGCCATGCTCTCGGTGCCCAAGGTCAAGGTGGTGCGGGGCTATTCCAATTTCGACTACTCGCTGGTCTACGTCATTTTCAAGGGCGGAACCGATCTCTACTGGGCGCGAACCCGCGTTCTGGAATATCTGAACTACGTCCGCTCCCAGCTTCCGCGCGGGGTCTCCCCGCAGCTTGGACCCGATGCCACAGGTGTCGGCTGGGTCTACGAATACGCCCTGGTAGATAAGTCCGGCACACAATCCTTGCAGCAACTGCGTTCCCTTCAGGACTGGTATTTGCGCTACCAGCTCCAGACCGTCCCGGGCATCGCGGAAGTAGCCTCAGTCGGCGGCTACGTCAAACAGTACCAGGTGGAAGTCGATCCCAATAAGCTCGCCCAATACGGGATAAGCCTCGAGCGCGTAAAAAACGCCATCAAAGCCTCCAACTCCGATGTGGGTGGAGGCCTGGTGGACAGGGCCGAGACCGAATACATGGTGCGAGGCATCGGATACATAAAGAAAACGAGCGACCTGCGCAAGGTGTGTATCGGGGTCGGCCGGGACGGGACACCGATTCTGCTGGGGCAGGTCGCCCACGTCCAGATCGGGCCCGCGCCCCGGCGCGGGGTCGCCGACCTGAACGGCCAGGGAGACGTCGTTGGAGGCATAGCCGTCATGCGCTCCGGCGAAAATGCGTTGAAGGTCATCGAGGCGTTTAAAAAGAAGCTGGCCGCACTCAAAAGCGGGCTCCCAAAGGGCGTAAAAATCGTAACCGTCTACGACCGCTCCGCGCTTATCGAGCGCAGCATCGCGTTTTTGAGGGAAAAGCTCGTCGAGGAACTCATCACCGTATCTCTTGTGTGTATCCTCTTTTTGTTCCACTTCCGGAGCGCCCTCGTGGCCATATTCATGCTGCCCCTGGGGGTGCTTTCCGCCTTCATCATCATGTATTTTCAGGGGCTTTCCAGCAACATCATGAGCCTTGGCGGCATCGCCATCGCCATGGGAGCGATGGTCGACTCGGCCATCATCATGGTCGAAAACGCCCACAAGAAAATGGAGCACGGATACGACAAGGCGCGCCACTGGGAGGTGATCGCCGCCGCCTCAAAAGAGGTTGGCCCCTCCCTTTTCTGGTCGCTTCTGGTCATTACGGTTTCCTTTTTCCCCATCTTTTCGCTAACCGGCCAGTCGGGGCGCCTGTTCAAGCCTCTCGCCTTCACGAAGACCTACACCATGGGCGCCGCGGCCTTCCTCGCGGTTCTGCTCGCCCCGGTGCTCATGGGCTTTTTCATTCGCGGCCGCATACGGCCCGACAGGGAAAACCCCGTCACCCGTGCTCTTATCCGCGTCTATCATCCGGTGTGCGAATGGGTGCTGCGCCACAGAATAGTGGTTCTCATCGCCTCTTTGGTCATTCTGGTAAGCGCCGCCTACCCGGTGATGCACCTTGGCTCAGAATTCATGCCCCCTTTGGATGAAGGGGATATTCTCTACATGCCCACAACCCTTCCCGGTGTTTCCATTACCGAGGCCAAGGCGCTTCTCGAACAGACCGACCGGATCATCAAGACATTCCCGGAGGTTAAATCGGTTTTCGGCAAGGCTGGACGGGCCGATACCGCTACGGACCCGGCCCCTCTTTCCATGATCGAAACGGTCATCCAGCTCCATCAGAATCCACGCTACTGGCCAATGGTGAAAGAGGACCGCTGGTATTCGTCCTGGGCACCCGACTGGATGAAAGATCTTCTTCGTCATATCTGGCCTGAGCAACAGCACCTGACGCAGAAGGCACTGATCGACCAGCTAAACGATGCCGTCCATTTCCCGGGCCTTACCAATTCCTGGACCATGCCGATCAGGACCAGGATCGATATGCTCAGCACCGGGATCAAGACCCCGGTGGGCATCAAGGTGATGGGGCCAAACCTGGCCACCCTGGACAAACTCGCAAAGCAGGTCGAAGGGGTGGTCCAAAACATCCCCGGCACCCGCTCGGCCTATGCCGAACGGGTCATGGGCGCCTACTATATGAACTACACCATCGACCGCGATGCCGCGGCGCGCTACGGACTGAATGTTCAGAATGTTCAGGACGTCATCGAAACGGCCCTCGGCGGTATGGATATCACCAGGACGGTCGAAGGGCTCGAGCGCTATCCGGTAAATCTGATTTACATGCGCAACTACCGGGATAATCTGCCGGCGCTTGAAAACGTGCTCGTGCCGACCCCGACCGGTACGCAGGTGCCTATCTCCTACCTTGCCCACTTCAGCATCGAGAAGGGGCCGATGACCATCCTGACCGAAGGTTCCCGCAAGTCCGCCTGGGTGTATGTCGATATCAGCACCTCCGATATCGGCGACTATGTGGCGCGGGCTCAAAAGATGGTGAATGAAAAAATACACCTGCCCCCAAAGTACAACATCGAGTGGAGCGGACAGTATCAATACATGATGGAGGCGCGCGCACGGCTCATGCTCGTTATCCCGGTAACGCTCGCGATCATCATTTTGCTGCTCTATTTCAACACGAAGTCGTTTCTCAAGGCGGCCCTCGTCATGCTGGCGGTGCCTTTTTCGCCCGTGGGCTCCTCCTGGCTGCTCTACCTGCTGCACTACAATCTTTCGGTCGCCGTAGCCGTGGGACTGATCGCCCTGGCGGGGCTCGACGCCGAAACGGGCGTGGTGATGCTCCTCTACCTGGAGCTTGCCCATGAACTGTGGGAGAAGCTCGGACGCATGAAGACCCGGGGAGATCTCATGCAGGCCATCTACCACGGGGCGGTAAAACGAATCCGTCCCAAGATCATGACCGTTGCGGCAATTCTTGCGGGATTACTCCCCATCATGCACGGAACCGGCACGGGCTCCCAGGTCATGAAGCGCATCGCGGCCCCCATGGTCGGAGGGGTCGCCACCTCGCTTCTGCTCGAACTCACCATATACCCGATCCTCTACTTCTATCTGAAACGGGGCGGTCTGGACCCCTCGCCCCAGCCCACCTCCGAAGACGATGTGCTGGAATCGGAGCTGGCAGGCGAGGCATGATGGATACGAAAATCGGGTTTAATCAGGCGGAATTTCCCGTGCGGGAGTCGGAAATTGCGCGCTATAATAGTTGCCGGACAGTCAACAGGAAGGCGCAAGATGCCGAACGAAACCACTGGCCGGCTCCAGCATACAATCAAGGCATTCATCAGAAAAGGGCGGGAATATTATATCGCTGAACGCTTCGATATAGCGGTGGTAACGCAGGGGAAAAACCTCGATGAGACGGTAGCCAATCTGCGAGAAGCTTTCATGCTGCATCAGGAAGGCGAGGACCTGTCCGAATTCGGTCTGGCATCAAACCCGACCATCCTGATAACGATGGAATTGGAAACACTCGCCGATGTCGCCTAAAGCCGGAAGATTAAGCGGCCAATCTGTCCATTATTTTTGTGGCCGTTCCTGAATAGCACGCCTCTTTCGTCCGGCATGTGTGTCGAGACTGTTGAAATCGGAAATAATAACGGGCTTACGATCGGGAAATTCAGCGATAACACGCAGCTTGCCCCCCATCGCCTCTACGTAGGAACGTAGAGTTGAAAGCAGAAAATCGCTCCGCTTTTCGATCCTGGAAACTCCGTCTTGTGAAATGTGTAGAGCCTCGGCTATGCGCTGTTGTGTAAGTTCATGCGCTTTGCGCAGATCACGTAAAGTCATCTCTTCTTCGATGAGATACGTCGCCTGCGCTTCGACATCCTGTTGTTGATCGAGGGGCAGGTCTTTGATTACCTCGTCCAGTGTCCTCATATTATTTCCCTTTCTCCTGCCGGGCCAAGTGCTCGTCAAATCGCTTGTCAGCAGTTGCGATCAGTGAGCGGTAAAATCGCTTTCCCCTTCCGCCGGACTTGTCGCCGGCGACGAGGATGATTGCCTGTCTGTGGGAGTCGAAGGCAAATGCAACTCGCCACGCGCCATCAGCAGCGTCAAAACGCAGCTCCTTCATGTTGGGGTGTTTCGAGTCTTTCAACGTGTCCACGTGAGGACGTCCAAGCTGCGGACCGAAGGTTTCCAGCAGTCGCGCTCTGGCAAGCAAAGCAGTTTGCACCTCGCGCGGAAGTAGCAAAAACTCGGAATCAAACTCCTCATGAAAGAGTACAATCCAGCTCATAAAAGAATCTTAACACAGTCCGAACATGTTTTCAAAAACATGTCCTTCAAATTCCACGCCCTCCCCACCTATTTTCCCGCCCGCGGGATGTTTCTCCCCACCAGCATCTCAAGCTTGGCCAGGCTCTGCTCACGGTCTACGATGGCGCGCTCGTAGGAGAGCTCGAACTGCAGAAGCACGCGGATCGAATCCGCCACGCCGGTGAAGGTTTCTTTGCCGGTCTGATAGCTCTGGACCGACACCTGGAAGGCCTTCTTCGCCTCAGGGATGAGCGCTTTGCGATAGAGCACGATTTTCCTGTTCGCATCCCGAAACTTGTAGAGGGCAAACTTGACATCGGCTCTGAGTGTGTTTTCCCGGTTGGCGTGCTCCCTCAGAAACGACTTATACCGTGCGGTCGCCTCCCTTTCCGCTGCCCGGTATTTACTCCACCAGATCGGAACATTGATGGACACCGTCGCCATCACCGGGTCGTTCGGAACAAATCTCATACCCGTATCAAAGCCTTGAATTCCCAGTGTCACATCGGGATAGTAATCCAACTTCGCAAGATCGATCTTCGATTTTGCGCCGGCAGCCTCAAAATCTATGCTCCTGAGATCGGGATTGGATTTCTTCAGCCATGTCAAAAGCTGATCGGTCGTAAAAGTTACCTTTTGTTCCCTCAACTTCTCCGGCCAGAAGACCGGGGCATCGGAAGGCCTGTTGAGCGCAGCGTTGAGCTTGGCGGCTACCGGCTCGGCCTCATCATTCAGGGTCTTCAAACGATCTTCTTCTTTTCCAATTTCCACCTCCGCGCGCACGACATCCGCATAGGAGGTTATTCCCGAAGCATACCCCGCCCTCGCTACACTTTCCAGGTACTTCACATAGCCGAGGTTTTCCCTGGTCACCCCTATGGCCCGGGCGAGGTAGTAGTATTCATAGTAAGCGTCTTTAACCTCGTAGAAGAGCTTGAGCCTTGCAGCATCGAAGAGCGCCTTCTGCGCGCAGGCGGCCTGTGCGGCGGCATTCCCCGCGAGTTTGAGCTTTCCGAACCACGGAAAAGTCTGCGTCACCGCAAGGCCCTGACGCTGGGGAGCCATGACTCCCTGCTGAATGTAATACATGTAGCCAAGCTGAGGGTCGGGTAAACTCGTAACCTGGGGGATTTTTTCCAGCGCCGCTTCCCACTTCAAAAAATCAGCTTTTAAACCGGGGTTATTGAGCGCGGCATAGATGAGATAATCGCGCAGAGTCGATTTGGAAGAAAGCTCCGGCGCAGCCTGCGACTGCCCTGCCTGGGCCGGAACCTCCTTTTCCCACTGGGATCGGTTGTTCAGGAGCGCAGCTTCCTCCGGCGGAACCGACGCACATCCCGCCGCGAAAATCGTCAAAACGCCCAAAACCAGGTACGTGCAAATTTTCCTCATAGGTGCTCCATCGTTTGCAACCAAACCATCATACCGATAGACCTTCCCCATAGAGCCGGAGGGAGAACGCAAAGACGCGGTTTCAGCCATTCCCGCGCCGGCCCAGTCTAATCCCTACTTTTCCGGCCCCTCGTTGTAAAGGCAAAAATATTCTTCTCGGGATATTTCTGAAATCGATGAAAGCCGTTAAAATAATCACGCGATTTCATCGTGAATGGTTTTCCATTTGCATAAACAGTTCCTGAATACCAATTTGTGGAGAAAAGCTTTCAGTGTTTTATTTCTTTCATCGATCAAGGAGAAAAAATGACAAAAGTTAAGCTTGGTATGTTGGTGCTGGCCCTTTTAGGTTTTCTGGCACTCGGCTGGAGCATGCCGCAGGTTTCCCACGCCGCTTCGCAGACCAACTGCCCGGTCCTGGGCAATAAGATCGATAAAAAAGTCTATGTCGACTATCAGGGCAAGCGAATCTATTTTTGCTGCGCGATGTGCAAGGCTCAATTCAAGCAAAATCCGGAAAAATACCTCGAAAAGATGAAAGCCGAAGGGGTCACGCCGGCCAAAACGCCCTAGGCGGCCGAACATTTCCGCTTCACTGGATTTTGGAAAAGTCGCAGGGGCAGGCAATGATCTATTGCCTGCCCCTTTTTACAATCGGGTGAAAGTTTCTTTCAACTTCATTGAAAATTTTTTACAGTGGCGTTGAAAGTTTCTTTCAACTCTGGAGCCTGACAGGATATGTTCCGGTCCAAAGAAAAAATATCCCACAGATTTTTAGCCGCTTTCCTCATCGTTGCGGTGATCCCTGTCGCAATCATGGGGCTGGGACTCTATCGCACGGCGGAAAGCACGCTCATGGCCTCGGCCTACACCCATATCCGCACCATCGCCCGGGACCGTGCGAACACGCTTCACTCATGGTACGAAGAAAGACTGGGCGACCTGGAGGTCCTCTCCAGGACGTCGGCAGTACGAAAACTTTGCTCCGACGGCCCCGCCCCCCAACTTCAGACCGCGGTTACAAACGATCTTCTCGCGCTAAAGCGCGGCAAGTCTTCGGCCTACGCGAGCATTCATGTGGTTGCTCTTTCCGGGAAAGTCCTGGCTTCTACCGATCCGCAAAGCGAGATGATCGTAACCGGGATGTATCTCGAAGACCTCAAGAACATGCAAGCCGCCCGCGGCCCGGTCTTAAGCCATTTGATGCAGCATTCGAACCGCGCGTGGTACATTCATCTGACCGTTCCGGTCTACGGCAAAGACGGCAGGATGGAGGGCGCCGTTTTTTCGGTCCTCGACGCACTGGGGACGCTCGACCCGATTCTTTCCGACAAAACGGGCCTGGGGAAGACCGGTGAGGCATACCTGGTCGATACAAACGGGCAGATCGTCACACGATCCAGATTCTTAAGCCTTACGGAAACCGCAAATCGCCGGTTCAAAACACAAGGCATAGTCTCAGCGATCTCTCAAAAGCAGGGCATCTCCATATACCGTAATTACATGGGGCGCAAAGTGGTTGGCTATTACAGGTGGCTTCCCCGCTTTCACTCGGGCCTGCTTGTCGAAGTGGAGGAAAACGAGATCCTCGCACCCGTAAGGGCGATCAGGATTACCGTTTTGACGACGGCCGCCCTCGTGATTCTGATTTGCTTTCTCGCCTCCTTTATGCTCAGCAGGCAAATCTCCAAGCCCATAACCGAGATGGCCGAAGCCTCGCGCACGATGGCGAGCGGCGCCCTCGATCACAGGATCTCCTACTCCCGCCGCGATGAGATCGGAACTCTTTCAGAGAGTTTCAATTCGATGGCCGAAGACCTCTCCTCCCTCATAGCCTCCCTCAAGCAAAAAGAACTCTCTCTAAAGAGGGCCTACGATGAACTGATGCAGACCCAGCAGCAACTCGTTCAATCGGAGAAAATGGCGGCGATTGGCGAACTGGTCGCCGGGGTCGTCCATGAAATGCGAAACCCGCTCTCGTCGGTAAAGCTCAACTTTCAGATAATCGGACGCTCCCTGGACAATGCTACGGCCTTGCGAGAGCATTATTCGATCGGTCTTGCCCAGATCAGCCAGCTCGAAAAGATGCTCTCGAGCCTGCTCGACTACAGTAAACCCATCTCTCTCGAAAAGATCCCGTTTCGGCTCGAAACAGTCGTTTCGGAGAGCTTGCTGCAGTTGCAGCCCATTACCGGGGGGCGGGAGATCGCAGTGACAACCGAAGGGACCGTTCCCGATGTTACGGGGGACTCGGAGCAGATTCGGCAGGTGCTCGTGAATGTCATCAAAAACGGGATCGAGTCCGCCGGCCCCACCGGCAAAGTTGAAGTAACAATCAAAGCCGGAGCGGAAGATAGCGACGGCCCCCTCATCGAAGTTCTCGATAACGGCCCCGGAATTCCCCGCCAGGACATCAAGCGCATTTTCCAGCCTTTTTTCACTGCAAAAAAGGGCGGAACGGGCCTGGGGCTTACCATAGTAAAAAAAATAATGGAGGCGCACGGGTTTCGCATCTCGATTGCAAGCGAGGAAGGGGCCGGCACGGTCGTCAGCTTGCATTTCCAGACCACGGAAGCAAAGGCCAAATGAGCCGCGCAGCGGCGTGGGGGTGCAGGGGGCGACAGCCCCCGCGCCCTTTATCCTATCTTTCACTATGGATAAAAATTCTCCCATGAAAAAAATCCTGTTGATAGACGATGAAGTCTCCCTTGTCCGCACCCTCGAGCTCTATTTCCGCGGAAAGGGCTACCAGGTATTTGCCGCTTTTGACGCACGCGAGGGGTTGCAGCTGTGGCGAAAACACGAGCCCGACATTGTACTGCTTGATGTGCAACTGCCGGGCATGGACGGCACGCAGGCCCTTCAAAACGCAAAGGATGAGGACCTTTCCGGCGATGTCATCATGATCACGGCCTTCCAGGACATGGAGGCCACCCTCGCCGCCATTCAACACGGGGCTGCCGATTATCTCTACAAGCCGCTCGATCTGGACAGCCTCGACGTTTTGCTCGAAAAATTTCTCGCACGGCGAAAGGAGCGCGAAAAGATCGAGAGCCTCAGCCATGTCATCTCCGAGAGTTCCAAGCCAAACCAGATCATCGGCAAAAGCCAGGCGACCCTCGAAGTCCTCAAAGACATAGCGCGGGTAGCCGCCTCACCGGTAACGGTGCTGATCGGCGGCGAAACCGGCACAGGAAAAGAATTGGTTGCAAGGACCATCCACCAGCAGTGGGCCCCGAACGAGCCCTTTGTGGCCATCAACTGCGCAGCGATAGTGGGCAACCTTCTGGAAAGCGAACTGTTCGGACACGAGCGAGGGGCCTTTACCGGGGCTGTCCAGAAAAAGGCGGGGAAGTTGGAAATCGCCGGCAACGGCACGGTTTTTCTCGATGAGGTGGGAGAGCTTCCCCTCGAAATCCAGGCGAAGTTTTTGCGCGTGCTCCAGGAAAAACAGTTTCAGCACGTCGGGGGGCTGAAAGACATTCCCTTCAAGGCGCGCCTTCTTGTCGCCACCAATCGGGATCTCGAAGGCATGAGCCGCGCCGGCGCCTTTCGCGAAGACCTCTATTTCCGGCTGAAAGTCTTCGAAATCCACATTCGCCCCTTGCGAGAACGGACGGAGGACATCATCCCGCTTGCCGAAAACTTCATCTCCCGAATGAACCGGGAGCTCAACAGAAACGTCACACGCATTCCCATGGAATACATAAAGGCGCTCGTGGCTTACGACTGGCCGGGAAATGTGCGGGAGCTCGAAAACATGCTCCGAAGGGCCATGATCCTCTCCAAAGGCGAAGTGCTCGAAATCGACCAATGCTGGCTCGAACCCAGGCAGGCCGCGCTCCCTGAGGTTTCCGAACCCGAGGACTCCCAGCTCAAGAGCCTGAGCGAGATGGAAAAGGAGCATATTTTGAAAATCCTCAGGCACACCGGCGGCAACTACGGCCGGGCCTGCACGATTTTGGGCATAACCAGACCCACTTTGCGCAAGAAGATGAACGATTACGGTCTGAAAGAATACCTGGAAAACGAACAGGGGTGACAGAGGATGATCGGTTTGCTCACCCACTCACGATGTATACCCCCAGCCCGTGCCCGTTCGGCCTGGTTATTTCCATTGCGTCCACCGAAGTTTCTGCGACTCTTCCACTTTCTTTCCGTCCACCCAAAAGCCCCGCAGATCTTGCCGCGCCCTTTCCTTGAGCGTCTTTACAGCTGACTGGATAGTTTCGGCATTGAACGGCTTTTGAATCAAATCGTGCACTCCAAGTCTCATCGCCTCCGCGGCAATATCCAGGTTCCCGTGCCCGGTGATGAGGATTTTCATGCAACCGGGATAGATCCCATTGAGCTCCCGCACCAGTTCGAGTCCGTTCAAGCCCGGCAGACGGTAATCGGTGAGCAGCAACTCCGGCCTTGTAGTGCGAAAATACGCCAAGGCTTCCTCCGCACTTGCAAACGAAAAAAATGGGACCCTTTTTCTGCGAAAATAGAATTCGAGAGAACGACGAATACTCTCATCGTCATCGACCAGAAATATCCCGGGTTGTTTTCCGGAATGCTCTTCCTGCATGGTTTTTCCTCACTTCGGCTAATACCTCTCAAACCCGGCGTCCTCCGGGTCTTCCCCGGACATGCTTCCCAACTCCAGGATCACGCCACCGGGTTTGCGGCTATGCACGGCAGTCCTCCGGGATGCGATGGCGAAGGGGGCACCTCCTGCGCTCTCGCGCCTGTTTCTTTCTCTATCGGCTTCGAGTACAGGCGGACGCCCGTTGTTTTTCCCCGGCTCGGTTCTCGCCGCGGCGCCGTTCAGCTTGAAAAAGGCTACGGTGCTCCGGAGCTGCTCCGCCTGGCCGAGCAACTCTTCGGCCGTGGAGGCAACCTGCTCCGATCCGGCTGCATTCTGCTGGATCACCCGATCCAGCTGCTGGACGGCCTTATTGATCTGTTCGGCCCCCGTGCTCTGCTCGTTGCTCGCGGCACTGATCTCCTGGACCAGGTCGGCAGTCTTCTGGATATCCGGAACGATCTTTCCCAGCATGGCGCCCGCATTTTCCGCTACTTCGACACTGGTAAGCGCCAGTTCGTTGATTTCTCCTGCTGCCTCCTGGCTGCGCTCGGCGAGCTTTCGCACCTCCGAGGCCACCACGGCGAACCCCTTGCCGTGTTCTCCGGCACGCGCCGCTTCGATGGCCGCGTTTAGCGCCAGGAGATTGGTCTGACGCGCGATCTCCTCGATGATCGAGATCTTTGCCGCAATGGTCTTCATCGCCGACACCGTCTCGACCACTGCCTTACCGCCCTCGCGCGCATCGGTGGATGCCTTCAACGCAATTCTTTCGGTCTGCTGCGCGTTGTCGGAGTTCTGCCTGATGTTCCCGGCCATTTGTTCCATGGAAGACGACACCTCTTCCACCGATGCCGACTGCTCCGTTGCCCCCTGGGAGAGTTGTTCGGCGCTCGCGCTCAGTTCCTGCCCGCCGCGCATGACCTGGTCGGCCGCGCTTTGCACATCGACCGCAAACTGGCTGAAATTCTCGATCATGGCATTCAGGTTGTTTTTGATTTCATTGAAATCGCCATGATAAATCTCGGTGATCTTCAACGGAATATCGCCCCTGCTGATCCGCTCGATGTACTCGGCGGCAACTTTCAGCGGGCCGATCACCGCATCCAGAGTATCGTTTACTCCCTGAACAATTTTACGGAAATCGCCTTTATGCCTGCCGGCATCGGCTCTTGCCGAGAGTTTTCCCGCCACCGCCGCATCCGCCAGCGAGAGCGCATCTCCTATCAGGGCGCCAATGGCCTCGACCGTTTCCGCAAGACTTTCATTGATCCTTCTATAGTTTTCTCCCACCTGATGCGTATCCTCATCGGTCGGCGCCGTGGTGATTTCGAAGGCAAGATCGCCGCACGCCACCCGTCCCAGGCTGGAGACGAGCTTTTCCACTTCGCCGGCCTGATAGTCGGCTTGTTTTTTGGCCACACGAGCCGCCGTCTTCACTGCAGTAAGATCCGTGATAATTTCCAGGCCTCCGATAACAAGACCTTCCGTGTCCTTTACCGGCACCCCTGTGTACGAGATATCGAACCGTTTGCCCTGCGGATGCGCCTCCGTTTCCGCCGTCACTGCCCGGTCCTGTTGCATGCACTGCCCGGTCGCACACTGATCGGTCCGGCACTGGGGGGTTTTAAAGTGTTCGTAGCATTTTGTGCCTGCGAGCGCCTGCTGCGACAGCCCCGTTAAGCTTGCACCGATTCGGTTGATATAGCGAATGGTGAAATCGCGTCCGACGATGAACGCCGGCGTCGGCATCGCGTCGAGATGTCCCACGAGGGAGTCTACGGTACTGTTGATTCCCTCCACTATTTTGGCGAAATCGCCATGGTGCCTGTTCGCATCGGCACGCACATGGAGCATCCCCTCTATGGCGGCCCTGGAGAGCTTCCCCGTATCGGTCGCGAGAGCGGTTACGGCATCGATGCAATTGTTGAGGCTGTTTTTGATCTCATTGAAATCCCCCTTGTACTCCTCGGTAATTCCCGGGGGAATGTCGCCCCGGCCCACCCTGTCGATGTACCCGGAATAAACCTTGAGAGGACCGATCACCGCATCCAGAGTGTCGTTCACACCCTGGACGATTTTTCGGAAATCGCCCAGGTGCCTGCCGGCATCGGCTCTTGCGGAGAGTTTCCCCTCCACCGCCGCATCCGCCAGTGAGGACACATCGCCTATCAGGGCGCCAATGGCCTCGACCGTTTCCGCAAGACTTTCATTGATCCTTCTATAGTTTTCTCCCACCTGATGCGTATCCTCATCGGTCGGCGCCGTGGTGATTTCGAAGGCAAGA
>JAKAJS010000103.1 GCA_021813685.1 Deltaproteobacteria bacterium
TCGTCCTGGATGCCGCCTCAGTTGCCTCCAAGGCCATGAGGATACCGATTTTCACCCTGCCGTTCAATTTTGTCGTCCTGCTTGTCCTGTACGCCTTGAAAAACCGGGAATACCCCATGCTTACCCGCGCGACTCCCGCCTCGCCCGAGCAGGCGCTCGATCAACACATCAACGTTGCGAAACGATTCGCCCGACTTTGCCCCAAGCCCTTTTTGCCCTTCGCAGGCCGGTGGACCGTCTCCCAGGGCTTCAACGGCGCCGTGACTCATAAAGGCATCTGGCGATACGCCTACGACTTCGTTATAAAGGATGAAAAGAACCTCACCCACAGCGGCGCCGGCGACAGAGTCGAGCAGTATCACTGCTTCGGAAAGCCGATCTTTTCCCCTGTGGCCGGGATGGTTATCGATGCAACCGATTCAATCGAGGACAACCGGATCGGCATCCCCAACGAAGCCCACAGGTGGGGAAACTACATCATCATTTTCAGCCATTTCGGCTATTACGTCGAGATTTCACACCTTAAGTTCTCCTCGCTCAAGGTGGCGCCCGGCGACTCCGTAGCCGCCGGACAGCTCATCGCGGAGTGCGGAAATTCGGGGTACTCCTACCAGCCCCACCTGCACTTTCAGGTGCAGAGTTCACCCCGGCTCGGATCGGGCACCATCCCCTTCGATCTCACCAACGCAATGAACGGAAACAAAACGCTTATCGAAGGGAAGCCGCTTTCTACAGGCATGACGGTAGAACCTCTCTTTTTTTCAAGAAAGCTCTGGAACAGGCTCAGCTTTGCCGAGGGGGAGTCCTTCTCCTTCAAATCGTGCAAGAACGGCAGAATCACGGGTGAATTCCAGTTAAGAGCAGGGAAACAAAAAGACGGAGCGATGTACTTTGCGATTGACGGCAGCGAGGCGAAACTCTTTTTCGGGCTCGAAGACGACCGTTTCGTCTTCTACAGCTACACCGGAAACGGCAGTTCCCCCTTGAGACTCCTTTTTGCCGCCCTCCCCGGGATTCCTCTGTGCAGCAGTGCGGAAATCGGCTGGAGCGAAACCATCCCCGGCGGGGTCATTTTCGAAAACCAGCCGATAAGGTCCCTTCTGAGTTCCTTCAATCACCGTCTGGGGATGATCGGAGGACGCTATCGATTCGTCTCCGAAGATGAGATCAGAGGTGAACTCTCCTGGGCGAACGGAAAGGCCAACACCCAGGTATTGCTGGATGAATCGAGGGGATTCAAAAAAATCCGGGTGGAAAAATTCGGATGTGATTTCACCCTGATACGGGTATAGGCTCGGAAAGGAGCTTGTAGAGGTTCAGACATGTGAACTTTAAATATAAGGCGACTCAAAAACCCTAATCCTAAGGAGAGATGCTTTATGAAAATCGCAGCAGCAACAACGATGGTGATCCTCAGCATTGGCTTGTGGGGAGCTGTCGCCCCGGCGGCCCAAATGAAATGGTCCGAGATGGCTTCGTGCTTCTACAACTCTTACGCCCACGAACAGCAGCAGCAGTATGACAAGGCAGTAAAAGATCTAGAACCGATTCGAAAAGCATACCCGAACAATTATACTGTGAATTACAGGACGGGTTGGCTCCAGTACTTGAACAAAGATTATTTCTCCGCTCTTCGCTACCTTGGTAAAGCCCATGCCATCTCACCGGAATCGATCGAGGTGATGAATGTGATTACTCTGGTTTATGCCGCAAAAGCCGACTGGCCCGGGGTTGAAAAGGAGGCGAAAAAGGTGATCGGAATCGACAACTACAACATCACCGCCAACTATTGGAGTTCGTACGCCATGAGAATGCGGGGCAAATACGCGCGTGCGGTGATGCAGGACCGAAAAATGCTGCGGGTCCTTCCCACCTCGGTCCTCTTTCTTCAAGAGTTGGCCCAAAACCTGAAATTGGACAACAAAAAAGTGGAGAGTGCCGCGACTTACAGCGACCTAGCGATTCTCAGTCCTCCCGGGAAAATCTCTGAACCCGGCTCCGGGCCGAGTGCGCCTGCCGTTACACATAAAGTATCCAAGGTATATCGGCACCTGCCGGCAGTCGCTGTGACCCATGGTTCGTCCGCAAAGAAATGATCCCGACTCGGGGAGAGTATCCTCGCAATGGAGCATGCTTTTCAGGTTGAGAGGGTGGGGACCGTTTTTGTACCTCGCGTCCCCTCCTCAAACCTCCAGCATTTTTGAACGGGGTATGCAGCCAGGTGACGAGCGGAAAGAGCAAGGTTGGATTTTGGCAAAATCAGGGCGAAATGAAAAAAGACCTAACGGCCATACCGCTAAGTCCCTGATTTTCCTGGCAGGCCAGGAGGGATTCGAACCCCCAACCCCCGGATTTGGAGTCCGTTTAAAACCCTTTTGACAGTTTTTCCTTTATTGAGATACACCTTGACAGGACAACGCTTTGCGGGTAATCATGCCGTTACAGGTTAGGACGGTTTTAGACGGTTTTTTCTGCATCCGTGCACAGGACGTGCACAGGGAAATGCACAGGAGATTTCGACATGGCAATCCAGATTTACTGCCCGCACTGCTACACAAGTAACGGCCTGAACGCCAAGAAATGCTCGAAATGCGGGAAAGCCTTCGGACGTGACAGGAAGTACCGCGTTCAGGTTCAAATGAAGGGCAGGCGCACAAGCCGGGTTGTCGATAATCTGACCATTGCGCGGGAAGTCGAAGCGGCGCTAAAGGGCGATCTGGTCCGGGACGAATTTGAGATTGCCGACCACCAGGTGCAGGAGAAGCCGAAAACGCTCAATGATATTTGGGGGAAATATCTTCCCTGGGCCAAGGAACACAAGAAGTCGTGGCGCGATGACGACTACTACTACCGGGCGCATATCGAACCGCGGTTCGGTTCGAAGGCCCTTTCCGACATCACCGCTTTCGACATCGAGAAGATGAAAACCGAGATGAGGAAGGGGAAAAGTTCACGCGGAACCCCCTTTGCCGCTCAGACGATAAAGCATCAAATCGTGATTGTCCGGCGACTCTTCAACCTTGCCCGGAAATGGGGCCTCTATGACGGCAAGAACCCGGTCGATTCGGTGACCATGCCCAAAGTCGATAACCAGAAGACCGAAATGCTGACCGACGATGAAGCCCGAAGGCTGCTTGAAACCCTCCAATCCTGGCCTTGCCGGGAATCGGCGGCATTCATCGAATTCGCCATGTTCACAGGCATGAGGCGCGGCGAGCTTATTCGGCTTGCCTGGAATGACATCGACTTCGAGCGCGGCGCGGTGACTCTCAGGAACCCGAAGGGCGGGAGGACCACTACCGTGGTGGTAAGCACACGGGCGCTCGACGCGATCCGGGACTTGCCCGTTACCTCCGAGCTTGTCTTTCCCGGCAAAGGCGGCATGACCCGGTATGATTTCAAGGGGCCGTGGCAGAGGATACGCAAGGCGGCGGGGCTTCCCGAAGATTTCCGGTTTCACGGGCTCAGGCACCATTTCGCGTCCACCCTGGTGAGCAATGGCGTGGATATGGCCGTTGTTTCTAAAATGCTCACCCATAAAGACTTGAGCACAACCCAAAGATACGCGCATCTTTCGCCCGGCGCACTGAAGGAAGCCGCGAGAATATCCGGCGAACTGCTCACACCGAAGCGCGAGTCCGGAAAGATCACCACGATTCAAAGGAATGGGGAATCGGCTTGAATTAACATCTTATATGATGTAAGATGCGTTTGGATAGAGAACGATGATGTGGCATGTTCTTTACTACGAAACCGAAGGCGGGAAGTGCCCGGTAAAGGAATTCATCGTTTCGAGGAACCAGGGCAACCGGGCGAAGATTCTTGCTGTGATCGAGGCGCTTGAACAAAGAGGGCCAAACTTGCCAAGACCCTATGCGGACACCCTGAAGGACGGAATCCATGAGCTTCGAATTAGATTGTCCGGCGACCGGATTCGAATTCTTTATTTTTTCTGCTTCAAGGATTTCATCGTACTCACGAATTCTTTTGCCAAGAAGTCGGCCACAGTTCCAACGCACGAAATTAGAGAAGCCAAGAGGTGTCGCACCGACTTCCTGGCCCGGTATGACGAAAAAACGCTAAGAGGACTTATCCAATGAGAACTTTCAGAGCACACCTGAGGGAAGAACTTCAGGACGAGCGATTCCGGGAACTCTTCGACGAGGAAACAGAACTGCTCAGGATTGGTTTGGAGATAGCAGAAGCGAGGGCGAAAGTCGGAATCAGCCAAAAGGAATTGGCAAACCGTGCGCGAGTCACACAGCAACAGGTCTCCAAAATGGAGATCGGGCGCAACTGCAACCTGCTCACTCTAATGAGGGTTTGCCAAGCCTTGAAACTTCGATGCAAACTCGACATCGATAAAGAGGAAGTGGCTTGAACCAGTTTCCAGGGATAGAACGGGCGTCATGAACCCGCTTGACAAAGCCGGAACCTTCCTGACCGGCCTTCCCTGGACCACATTCAGGAAGCGCACAGGAAGGGCGCGTGATGACAAAACCATCTACAGCCGACCACTATAAAGCCAAACTCTCCGAATTGAATGAACGACGGCGCAAGTTCTGGAATGATTTTCGCGAGCTTCGTAATAGCTTCTTTCTGGATTTTAAGGCGTACCAGACCGACCCGGAATGGCAAGAGATAGACTTGCTTATTGCCGATATGTGGGACAATGGGCTTGTCGAAGATATGCGCCGGGCATTGAATTTACCGCCGAATAGACATTTCCTCCCGGAGACCAGGGAGAATCGGCAGATATTACAAGGCGGCGGGCTTTACTCATCCATGGACCGTGCATGCTCCCGTTGCGGTCTACCAATACTCGGCCATAGTTCATGTTCCCGTTGCGGCTTGGCAGCAGACGACGGCTTATGTCCCAATTGCGGTAAGCCAGTACCCGACCATAGTCCATGTCCCGATTGCGGTAAGCCAATACCCGACCGTCCTTTATGTCGTGTCTGCGGCTTGCCTATAATAGGCCGTTCTAATAAAAAGTATTGCTCACAGAGTTGCCGAGATAAGGCGAAAAGCAGACGCTGGCGCCATGAAAATCCAGACGAAAAGCAGCTCGCTAACCTGAAATATCTCAAAGATATCTTTCCTGAAGAATCATAGAAAACGGTTACCCTGAACACCCTTACGAATCGGTAAAAATTAGCAAGAATAGGCCATGATCATAACGATTGTGGCCTTTTTTATTGTTTCAGAACAGAAAGGGAAAGACCAATGGCGAACCTGCTAAGACTCGCAAAAGTCAATGAAACACCCGGATTCCCGCTTCGAGCCAGTACCCTTTACAAATGGAAGCACCTTGGAAAGCACAAGAAATTGTTTGTCCAGCTTGGCGGGGGCGTGTTCGTGAACCTGGACAAGCTCGACGCGGTGATTGCAAAGGGCGGGACAAAGTGAGAGCGGCTCAAACAAAAAGCCGCAGGCGTAAGGGCCATGCGGCGGTGGGATAGGAGTCGAACGCATTATGGAACATATCCAAATGACACAGAAAAAGCAAGCCTCACCCGTTGACGAGCAGCAGGACGTTGAACTTTGCCTGACGCCCGTTTTCGCGATGTTCCGAATCGAGGAGTTGGTCGAGCGCCTTGGGGTCTTTCTGGACCAAGCGCGGCTGGACTTCCGGCAGGCGATGCACCAGCGAAAACTTGTCACGGAACTTTTGGCGGTTTTTCTGGAAGAGTCCAGCGAAGCAGCCCGGAAGCTTTCGCTCGAACGGATCAAAAATCTATCCGAAAAGGCGGTGGGGCCTTGGTTCTGGCGGCGACCTGACGGTGACTTGGTAGCGGCGCTGCGGAACCGTCGGGAGCACCTGCGCGACATGGGGTATTCAGACGATTGGGCATGGGACTTGCTGTCCGATGCTTTGCGGGACTGGACCGGCGAAGCCGAAGAAACGTTGCTCCGGGCCGTCTTCGAGGAGGCCGACAGTGCCGTTGCCTAACGACCTGCGCGAAAAATTGAAGAACAAAGAGCCGGGGCAGACCAACGCAGCGACCACGCCCGAACCGCCACGATTATTGCACCGGCAACTGCCTGCCGGGGAAGAGTTCCCGGTGGATTCTCTCGGGTCGGTGCTTTCCGGTGCGGCATGGGCGTTGCGCGAATCGATCCAGGCACCGTTAGCCATGTGCGCTCAATCCGTTTTGGCGGGAGCTTGCCTAGCTGTCCAGGCACTCGCGGACATTGAAGTCGATGGTCGTACAATCCCGCTGTCGTGTTTTTTTGAGACAATAGGCGAATCCGGCGAGCGCAAAAGTAGTGTGGACTCGGAAGTCTTGAGAGAACACCGCGCGTATCAGTCGGAACTCGAAGCCGACTACCGGCGGGAATGGCTGCGATATGAAAACTCAGACCTGGCCTATAAAAAGGCACGTGAGGAAGCCTTAAAGAAGGCGAAGGGCTACGTCGAAAAGCAAGACGCATTGACATTTCTCGGGCCGCCTCCCGAACCACCGCGATTACCGCGTCTACTGGCAAGTGAGCCGACCCTCGAGGGGCTTTTCAAGCTGCTCCAAAACGGACGCCCGAGCGTGGGGATATTCAACGATGAGGCGGGGACATTCATCGGCGGCAACGGCCTGAATGACGAAAACAGGCTAAAAATGGCGGCTGGCTTATCGTCCTTATGGGATGGCAAGGGACTTGATCGGGTACGTGGTGGGGACGGTGCTCATAGTCTACGAGGACGGCGCGTATGCGCTCACCTTATGGCACAACCGGGAGTTGCAGCAAAACTCTTTTCAGACACCCTCATAGTAGAGCAGGGGCTTGTGAGCCGGTTCTTGCCTTGCTTTCCGCAAACAACCAGGGGGACAAGATTCTATTCGGGCCTGAACTTGACCACCGACAAGCGGCTACTGGCCTACCATGACCGCGTGCGCTCACTCTTACGAGAGCCAGCACAAACCAGAACAGGCGATGACGGCGCACTCGACTCGGCAGCGATCCCGCTGTCTACGGCGGCCAAAACGTTATGGCGAAAGTTCCATGACCTTATCGAGCAGCAAAGCGGACCAGGCTCAGAACTCGAAAGAATTAAAGGGTTCGCCAACAAGACACCCGAACACGCATTAAGACTCGCCGGGATACTGGCCGTATTCGATAACTCGCACACAACCGCAATCGACCTGGACCACATGGCGGCAGGCTGCGAACTGGCGCAATTCTATATTTTGGAAGCCTTACGACTGTTCGATGCGGGCGTGTGTGACCCCAAATTGGAGCTTGCTGGAAAAGTACTCGCCTGGGCGCAGAGCTTCGAGTTCGTTCATCTGGCACAAATTTATCAGTTTGGTCCGTATGGCGTCCGGGACGCGGCGACCGCCCGCGACATTGCCGGGATACTCTCGGCGCACGGTTGGTTTTTTTCCCGTCGAAAACGGGATGGAGCTTGACGGGGCGCACCGCCGGGCCGTGTGGGGAGTGGTGAAATGTTCGTAAAGCTGGACATTCAAAAAATGCGAGTTGAGAGCGGCACCCCTGCTAATCCTGCTAAAGCTGCTAAACTTTCAGGCGACGAGAAGGCCGAGCAGGGGAAAATTAGCAGGATTAGCAGGTTTAGCAGCGTGGACCCTTCAAACTTGCATTTTTTCAACGACTGCGATGGCCATTGCCGGACATGCAGGACACCATGTGGCCTGCGAGCACCCGCCGAACAAGGCGCGGCGCTTCCGCCTGGACCGCTTCCCTGTCTGGCCTGCTCGAACCGGGGCCAATGCTCGAAGCCTGGCGACCAGACTGTCAGCATGGGCAAGCTTTGCGCCTGCGATGGAACATCACCAGGCCGGGCGATACGCGCGCAGTATCCAGACGACCAGCGCCGGGTGAAATGCTCCTACTGTGTCCATCTGGACCTTTCCGCGATCCGGGCAGTGTGCAGGAAAAGCAAACAGGAAAAGACGGGAATTTCTCTCCTTACCACATGCCCCGATTTCATCATGCGGGGCACTCTGGCGGGGAAGACGGGGGCATGAAATCCTTATTTGGCGAGGTTCCAGGGCCGGAATTGAGCACAGAAAAACCGTAAAGCAGGCCCCTTTGATTACAAACCATCAACTTTTGGAGTTGGCACGATGGCAAGGCGATTGAGGACGATAGCGGACGTGAGACGATACCTGTCAACACTGATTAACCGTCTCGAAGAGAACGCGGGCGACGAACTTGACCCGGCGGTTGCCGGACGCCTGGCGTACATTTCAAACATTCTCCTGGGCGCAATCAAAGACGCTGACATTGAACAGCGGGTGCGCGTCCTTGAGGAAAAACTACTAAACAGAGATAAGACCATGGCTTCAGCACTAGAGAGCCGCCTTCACAAAATCGAGATCATGAGCAATTCAAAGAACCGTTTGCATGTGGTCGTAGTCCCGACCTACCCGGCGGATGCGTCCGAAACCGAGAAAAAGACGGTCGTTGATGCAGCGATCCGCGACTACGAACAATCACGCGGAAAGATCGGGGAAAATGACGTGACCGTGATCGTGATCGACCGCTTCACCGGGGAGTCTTCCGATGGAACCAGTTAAGACCGGAATCCTCATAGCCGAAATGGTTGAGCCTATCCGCGAATGCCCTTGCATTCAGTGTAACGAGTCCTGGCACGCAGGCCGGGGATGTTCGTGTGGCGACTGCTGCGACAAGCTCCGTGAATGGACACAGAGCAAAACCGCGCGCCAGCCATGTTTCTGATACGGGTTGACCCGGAAAAGTCGATTGTGGGGCAACCTCGCGCTTCGCTCCCGGTAAATGAGAACATAGGCCCGGCTTCGGTCGGGCTTTTTCTTTTCCATTCGCCTACACAGCGGGGGGGGGTACTGCAATATTCCGACAGGGACGGTGACGGACTCGGGGAGCGTCATTCCGACCGGCAAAAGACGGCTTCAAACCGCACTCGTGCACAGGACGTGCACAGGAAAGAAAAAAGACCTAACGGCGATTCCGCTAAGTCCTTGAAATTCCTGGCAGGCCAGGAGGGATTCGAACCCCCAACCCCCGGATTTGGAGTCCGGTGCTCTAGCCGTTAGAGCTACTGGCCTGCAGGACGGACTCTTATAACTGGTTTGGCTTTTGGATGTAAAGAAAAAATACGGCCATTCGGCCCAGAGTTTGAAAATGGAAAGGCGGCGGACGATTTCCCGGGGCTGCGACCGGACCCCGCGGGTATGGGCCGCAGGCCCCGAAAGTCCGGGTATCGGCGGCGTGTGAACTTTTTTCTTTTCCTGTCGTTTTTCTTCGCATATACTGATTTCATCCCGAAATGAGTTTTATCATTTGTTCTGAGGCCCTGGCGACCCAGTCTACTCTCCCGTTCCAGATCACGCTCAAGGGTTTCTTTTGTTTCATAACCAATAGTTTCCGCGTTCGGCGCCAGGAGGGCCTGCAGGCGGTCTTTGCGGGGGAGAAAATGAAAATCAAGTACTGCAAAAAATACGAAAAGTACGTGAGCGGACAACACTGCGAGTTTTTTAATGACGGTCGCTCCTGCGAATTCTATAACGAAACGAGCTGGCCCAGCATAAAGGAGCTCTTAAGAGATCTCGACAGGCCGAAGTGGGAGACCAACACGATCATCAAGCCGTTCAAATGCAGCCTGATGAGCAGAGAGAACACGCACCAGAGAGATCGCACCCGCCGGCTGAGCAAACGCACAACCATCTCCTCCCAGCCGCAATCCCGACCGGAGAAGTCTTCTTCGGCGAAGGCCGGGGAGAAAAGTGAAATTTTTCCTCTGGCGTGAATTGGTGTTGCGAAAGAGATTGTTTGGAGAAGGGGTAGGTTTTTTCGAAAATTGAACGCCTGATACGCGCAACGGAGAGCGAGTTGATGTTCAAAAAGCTGCTTGTGGCAAACAGGGGTGAGATCGCCATCCGCATTATGCGCTCCGCCCAGGAACTCGGAATAAAGACCGTGGCCGTCTACGAGGAAACGGACAAGACCTCGATGCACATCATGCGCGCCGATGAGGCCGTCTGTATCGGCAGCGGCCCGCGGCGCGATTATCTCAACATCGAGCGCATCATCCAGGCGGCCCAGAGGACCCAGGCGGAAGCCATCCACCCCGGGTACGGTTTTCTTGCCGAAAACCCCGCTTTTTCCAAGCAGTGCACGGAAGCGGGGCTTGTTTTCGTGGGTCCTCCCCCCCAGGTCATAATCGATATGGGCAGCAAGGTGATAGCGCGCCGGGTAATGACCGAGGCGGAGATTCCCTCGATTCCCGGAACCCCCGTACTGCCTCCCGGAGAGGAAGGGAAACGGTTGGCAACCGCTTTTGCCGAAAAGCACCGCTTCCCGATCATGGTGAAGGCGGTAGCCGGAGGCGGAGGCCGCGGGATACGAGCAGCCCAGAACATGCGCGAGCTGGAACGGTTTATCGACATCGGGCGCTCCGAGGCCAAAATGGCCTTCGGAAACGACGAGGTCTATCTCGAAAAGGGGCTGACCAACCCCAGGCACATAGAAGTCCAGGTGCTTGCCGACGGGCACGGCAACGTCATCCACCTGGGGACCCGGAATTGTTCCATTCAAAGACGGCATCAGAAGATGATCGAAATAGCCCCGGCGTTTCTACCCGAAGAACTCTCGGAAAAGATTTGCCGGACCGCAGTGAGAGCCGCCCGCGCCTGCAATTATCTCAGTGCGGGAACAGTCGAATTTTTGCTCGACCAGGACGACAATTATTATTTTCTGGAGGTCAACACCCGGATCCAGGTGGAACATACCGTAACGGAGATGATAACCGGCATAGACATCGTGCGCGAGCAGCTGCTGGTCGCGTCCGGAAGTCCCCTTTCGGTGTCCCAGGAAGACGTGTCGTTTCGGGGAGCGGCCATAGAGCTTAGAATCACGGCCGAGGATCCGAAAAACAATTTCATGCCCAACCCCGGACTGATCGAGATATACCAGTCGCCGGGAGGCCATGGTACGCGCATGGACGGCGCGGTCTACCAGGGCTATGAAATTCCCCGCTACTATGATTCGATGATGTGCAAGCTGACTGTGTACGGATTTACCTGGAAAGAAGCCGTCGACCGTCTGCGCCGGTCCCTGGACAGCTTCCTGATAGCAGGCGTAAAGACCACGATCCCCTATTACCGGCAGATCGTAACCGATCCCGATTTTATCAACCAGGATTTCGACACCTCCTATATAGAAACACACCCGCGGCTTCTGGACTATCAGGAGGAAGCCCACCCGCTGGGGAAACTCGCGAGCCTGGTGGCCGAGATCAACGCCTACGGCTACAATCCTTATGCCTGAGAACTCATCTCCCGGAAACCCGATACATCGTGCAGGAGCTATACGACATGGCTGAACAGAAAAGAGTTTCCCCCCAAATGCGCCCTTCCGAGATCCTGGATTTTCTGCACCGCACACCGGGGGTTTTTCTCACCAATAACGAACGCGACCTTTCCCAGTCCGACTTCATGTGCCGGATCATGCCCCAGACGACCCTGAAAGTCGCTCCCTATCGGGACGCCTCCGGATATTTCGCCTCCGAGATATGCGGCGGGGCCACCGTGCATATGGATCTCATGAAAAAGCAGATAAACCCCTTCGAAAAGCTCCGCCTGGTCCGTAAGGCCATGCCCAACACTCTGCTCCAGGCCCTGTGCAGGGGGAAAAATCTCTTCGGCTACCGCCCCTACTCCGATAACGTGGTGGAAATGACGGTGAGGCTCTTATCCAAATACATCGATGTCTGGAGGATGTACGATTTTCTTAACTACATCCCCAATCTCGTTGTTGCGGCAAACGCGGTGAAGGAAGCCGGAAAGCTTCTCATGCCGTGCCTGTGCTTCAGCACCGGGGCCGACCACACCGATGATTTCTACGCGAAAAAAGTCGAGGAGGTGCTCTCCCTTCTTGGCGAAGATATAATCCTGTGCATCAAAAACCACTCGGCGCTGGGTTCGCCCGCGCGCATCGCGAGCCTCGTGCGCGCCATCCGCAAGAGATTTCCCGAACTTCTGATTGCCTACCACGGCCATAACACGGACGGAAACGATCTCGCACGTCTGGTGGCAGCAGTTCAGGAAGGAGTCAAAATAGTGGAGGTCTCCGACCACGGCTACGGCGGCATCTACAGCCAGGCGCCGGCCCTGACCGCCATCCAGAACCTCAAGGAATACGGCTTTGAGACCCCCGGACTCAACATCGCCCCCATCCTGGATGCTTCCGATCTCCTGCAGCGCGAACGACGGCTCTATGAGGGATACACGGGAACCTTCCGCGGGTTCGACCCGACCGTAAAGAGGCACAAACTCCCCGGGGGGGCACTCAGCCTGGCGATGGAACAGGCCGAAAAGGCGGGCCTCCTGGAGCGCACACGCGAGCTTTTCAACGAACTCATCGAGGTTCGCAAGGAACTGGGCAATATATGGGTCGTTACCCCCGGCAGCCAGATCCTTTGGTCGACCGCTCTTAGCAACGTGCTAAACGGCCGCTACGAAAAACCCTCAGACGACCTCAAACGACTGCTTCTCGGCAGATACGGACCTTTTCCGTTCTACGACCCGCAGGGGTGGATTTTTCAAAAGGTGCTCGAAAGCGGCAGGACCGACGGCAAGAGTTGGGAAGAAATCCTGGCCGATGAAGGCGGTCTGCAGGATATTCCCGACGAGGACCTCAAAGCCAGGCGCCTTCAGCTCGAGTCGAAGCTCAGACGGCCGGCGACACAGGAAGAGCTCTGTCTCTACGTACAGTTTCCCCGGGACGCCGTCGATTTCATCAAATTCGAAGAGCGCTTCGGTCAGACCTGGCTTCTTCCCCCGGAAGTGTGGTTTCATCGAGGCGGCTTCGCCGACGGAACAAGGATCTCCTTTGCCGACGAGGGTGGAAAGACCCATAATATCGATCTCATCTCGACCCGGAAAACCGCCGACGGCGTGCAGACCTCGTTTCTGGTGGACTACCACTTCCAGACCTACCAGACGCAGAAAGGCGCCGGGGAGTAGCGCAGGGGGATATTTCACGCGAAGCCGCCAGATCTTTTTTTCTCACGCGAAGCCGCGAAGACGCCAAGATGTTCGGATTCTTTCTATGCATTCCCGGTGAAAAGCATTATTCTCTTCGCGGCTTCGCGGCTTCGCGGGCCAAAAATCTCTCGGAGAAGACCGGGCGGGAATGGAAAACGAAATCGATCTTTTTCTCGACAACCTCGCGGTTGAGCGCGGGCTCAGCGCCAACACGATAGCTGCCTATTCCGTCGATCTGTTGCATTTTCGAAAATTTTTGAAAGAATCCGGGGTTTCCAAGTGGGTGGATGTTTCCCGGAGCTGCATAAGCGGGTATATTCAAAGCATGGGGACGTCGTTTTCCCCGCGCTCCCGCGCTCGCAGGCTGGCCGCGTTGCGAACCTTTTTCGGCTTTTTGTACAAATCGGGCATCACGGAGACAAATCCCTCCACCCTGGTCCATTTTCCCAAACTGGGTCCGCAGCTGCCCAAAACCCTCACCTCGGAGCAGATCGATCGTCTGCTTGACCAACCGGATGTCTCCACGCCCCTCGGCCGCCGGGACAAGGCCATGTTCGAACTGCTCTACGCCTGCGGGCTGCGGGTGAGCGAACTCTCCGAACTGCGGATGAGCCAGGTCGTTCTCGAACCCGGCTACGTGACGGTTCATGGAAAAGGAGATAAGGAGCGGTTGGTGCCGATGGGCGAAATTGCCGTCGAATGCCTCCGGGATTACCTGGAACACGGGCGGCGGTTGTTGCTGAAAAAAGGCTCCGCCAGAGAGGTTTTCCTCAATGCCCGGGGAGAGAATCTCTCCAGACAGGGCGTCTGGAAGATAATCAAAAGCCGCGCATTACGAGCGGGGATCGCCGTAAACATCACCCCCCACATGCTCAGGCATTCGTTCGCAACACATCTTCTGGAAAACGGCGCCGACCTGCGCTCCCTCCAGGTATTGCTGGGCCATTCCGATATCTCTACGACCCAGATCTATACGCACGTAGCCAGGGAGCGGTTGAAGGAGATACACGGTAAATATCACCCCAGACCGTAAGACAGTGAACAGTGAGCAGTGAGCAGTGAACAGTGAACAGCGCTAGCGGTGACCGACCTGCATGGAAGTGATAACCACCCACATAAACGCCGACTTTGACGCAATGGGATCGATGATTGCGGCAAAGAAGCTCTATCCCGGGGCCTTGCTGGTCTTTCCCGGGTCGCAGGAGCGCACCCTGCGCGAATATTTTATAAAATCAACCATCTATATCTACGGTTTCAAGCGGCTTCGAGACATCGACATAGACCAGGTGACCAAGCTCATCCTGGTGGACACCAGGCAGTCTTCCCGAATTGGCAAATTCGCGGATATTTTAAATAAACCAGGCATGGAGGTGCACGTCTACGACCATCATCCGGATGCCGGGGATGATGTGCGGGCGGACCTGTCGGTCGTAGAGAGCGTGGGCTCCACGGTGACGCTTTTCACCAGGCTTTTCCAGGAGCGGGGCATAGAGGTGTCGCCGGAGGAGGCCACCATCATGAGCCTCGGGGTATTCGAAGACACCGGGTCCTTCACCTTCAGCAGCACGACCCCTGAGGATTTCGAGGCAGCAGCTTTTTTGCTCCGGTCGGGCGCCAATCTCAACGTTGTCTCGGACATGGTGACCCAGGAACTCACCGCCGAACAGGTAGCTCTTTTGAACGAATTGATCCTGTCGGCCAAAAAATACAACTTCAACGGCGTGGACGTATGCCTCACCACCGTTTCGATCGACCGGTACGTGGGGGATTTCGCCGTTTTGGTCCACAAGCTGCGAGACATCGAGAACCTGGATGTGGTGTTCGCCCTGGCCCGCATGGACGACCGCGTCTACCTGGTGGCCAGAAGCCGTGTTCCCGAGGTCAATGTTGCGGCGGTGGCTTCGATTTTCGGGGGCGGCGGGCATCCGACCGCGGCTTCGGCGAGCATCAAGGACCTCACCCTGGTCCAGGCGGAAACAAAACTGGTGGAAGCGCTTCGGATGCACATTCTCCCCTACCCGGCGGCGGAAAACCTCATGACGAGTCCGGCAATCCATACCGAACCCGAGGTGGAAATCGGCGAGGCCCAGCGAACCATGGTGCGGTACAACATCAACGCCATGCCCGTTCTGGATAAAGGCGCACTGGTGGGACTCATCACGCGCCAGGTGCTTGAAAAAGCCCTCTTCCACGGCCTCACACGACAGACCGTCGCCGAATTCATGAACACCGACATCGCCTCTGTGGGGCCGGAGGCCGGACTCGTCGAAATCCAGACCTACCTCGTCGAGCGTCATCAGCGCATCCTGCCCGTTGTGAGCGATGGCAAGGTGCTCGGAGTGATCACCCGGCGCGACCTGCTCGATCTCATGTTGAGCGACCACTCAGACGAAGGAACGGTTCCGGATGAGGAAACGCTCGCACACTGGTCGAAGCGAAAAAACATATACTCGGTGCTGGCCGAGCAGATGCCCAAGAGCATGATCACCATGCTCAAGGAATTCGGGCTGCTGGCCCAAAGCCTGGGCTATCGCGCCTATGCGGTCGGAGGATTCGTCCGGGACATCCTCCTGCGCCGCGCCAATTTCGATCTGGACATTGTCGTGGAGGGAAACGCAATCGAATTCGCCAGGGCCTTTTCCGAAAGGCACAAGGTAAAGGTCAAACTGCACAGGAAGTTCAGTACGGCCATGCTCGTTTTTCCCGAAGGTCAGACCGTAGACGTCGCTTCGGCCCGTTTCGAGTATTACCAGCACCCGGCTGCACTCCCCATCGTGGAATTCAGTTCGCTCAAAATGGACCTCTACCGCAGAGATTTTACGATCAACACCCTGGCTCTTGCGCTAAACCCGGACGAGTTCGGGCAACTGATCGACTTTTTCAGCGCGCAGCGCGACGTTAAAGACAAAATCATCAGGGTCCTTCACAACCTGAGCTTCATCGAGGACCCCACGCGAATTCTGCGGGCAATCCGCTTCGAACAGCGCTTCGGTTTCAGGATCGGCAAGCAGACCGCCTCCCTCATTCGCAACGCCGTTCGTCTGGGGTTGATTCAAAAACTGGGGGGCCGCCGCCTCTTTCATGAAATCACCCTTATCCTGGAAGAAGACGACCCGGTTCCGGCTCTTCGCCGAATGGCCGAGTTCGCCGTCATGCCGGCTCTTTCCGCCGAAATCAATTTCGACAAAAAAATGCAGGAACTTTTCGCCCGGTTGCGGGAGGTTATTTCCTGGTACCGGTTGAGTTTTCTGGACGAACCGCTGGAAAGATGGCAGGTATATCTTCTCGGGCTTTTTTCGAATCTTTCGCCCTCGGAAACGGCAAGCGCCTGCGAACGGCTCCTTTTGACTCTCCCGCAACGGGACCGCTTGCTCTGGACTCTTAAAAACACCGAGAGGCTTCTCAACTCCTTTTTCCCCGATCTGCCCCTCCGAAAACCCAGCGAAGTCTTCCGCGCACTTCTGCCCTTCCGACCCGAGGAATTGCTCTTCCTCATGGGCAAAGCGCAACACGAAGCAACGCGAAAAGCGGTCAGCCATTTTTTCCATCGGTACAGGAATACGCAGACTGAACTGAAGGGAAAGGATTTGAAGGCCATGGGAATACCTCCCGGCCGGATTTACAGCCGGATACTCGACCGGCTTCTCGACGCAAGAATCAACAAAGAAGTCCAAAATCGTCGCGAGGAGATCGATTTCCTCGTAACCACCTGGCCCGAGTTTTTTCCGGAAACCTCAGGTCCGGATTGGAAAAACATTTGCTAGGGGCGTACATGAACCACGTTCAAACAATCATCGTCATGATCCTGCCGCTGATGCTGGCCATCATTCTCCACGAGGTTTCCCACGGCTGGGTAGCCGAAAAGCTCGGAGATCCCACAGCCAGGTTGATGGGCAGAATCACGCTAAACCCCATTTCACACGTTGACCTGTTTGGAACGATAATCGTTCCCGGAATCCTGCTGCTTACCGGCTCCCCCTTTTTGTTCGGCTGGGCAAAGCCGGTGCCGGTCGATTTCGGGAATTTGCGGGGCGGACGCAGGGACATGGCGCTGGTCGCCATTGCGGGACCGGTTACAAACTTTTTGCTGGCGGCCGCAAGCTCCATTATCTTTCACCTGACTTCGGGGGCAGGCACTGCGGGCTTCTCGGGAGCCGTACTTTTTCCTATTCATGAAATGGCCCGTTACTCGGTGCTGTTCAACCTGGTCCTCATGGTGTTCAACCTGCTGCCCATCCTTCCGCTCGACGGGGGCAGAATCGCCGTGGGGCTTCTGCCCGAAAGCATCGCACTCCCCCTGCAGCGCACCGAAAGATGGGGGATGCTCATCGTTTTGCTCTTCATCGCAACGGATTTATGGACGTACACGGTAGCTCCGGTTATATATGTGTTTTTGCGAATCCTGGGCATGAGAATGTGACAAAGAATCAACACGTGAGGGAGAAAACGCCTGTCATGGCTGAAAAGAAAAGAATACTTAGCGGCATGCGCCCGACCGGGCGCCTTCACCTGGGCAACCTGCACGGAGCCCTGGAAAACTGGGTAAAGCTTCAGGACCAATACGAATGTTTTTACTTTGTGGCCGACTGGCACGCGCTTACCACCGACTACGCCTCGCCGGGAAACATACGCGAAAACACACGCGAGATGGTTCTCGACTGGTTGAGCGCGGGTCTTGACCCGGAGCGCTCGACGATCTTCATCCAGTCGGACATAAAGGAACACGCGGAACTCTATCTTCTACTCGGCATGATAACCCCGGTCACCTGGCTGGAGAGAAACCCCACCTACAAGGAACAACAGCAACAGATCGAGCAGAAGGATCTGGGAAACTTCGGCTTTCTGGGCTACCCGGTGCTCCAGGCCGCAGATATAATCATCTACCGCGCCCACGGGGTGCCGGTGGGAAAGGACCAGCTCCCTCACGTGGAGCTCACCAGAGAAATCGCTCGCAGGTTCAACTACCTGTATAAATCCGAAATATTCCCCGAGCCCGACTGCCTTCTTACCGAGGCGCCGGTGCTTCCCGGTCTGGATGGAAGGAAGATGAGCAAGAGCTATGGCAATTGCATCTTCATAACCGATTCCGAAAAAGAGATAGCGGAAAAAATATCCAGGATGATGACCGATCCGCAAAGAATCAGGCGAAACGACCCCGGAAACCCGGAGGTGTCCCCGGTGTTCGCCTACCACAAGCTCTACTCCTCGCCTTCCGAGATCGAGGAAATCGCCCATGGGTGCCGCACCGCGGGGATCGGCTGCGTCGAGTGCAAAAAGATCCTCACGCGCAACGTCGTCTCCAAGCTCGCGCCCATGCGCGAAAGGCGCCTGAAGTTTGAAAGCGACCTCGAAGGCCTTAACGAAGTCATCGCCGCAGGAAACGCCAGGGCCGCCCGCGAGGCAGCGGCCACCATGGAGCTTGTCCGGCGGGCCATAGGGATACGTTAGTTGTTAGTTGCTGGTTGTTAGTTGTTGGTTGCTGGTTATTGGAGGGAGAGGCTCGATGCAGGGGCGGCAGACCGCCGGAATGATGCGGCTTCAAAAATTCCTGGCGCAGGCGGGAGTTGCGTCGAGGCGCGCTGCCGAGCAACTCATCAGCCAGGGCCGGGTTGAGGTAAACGGCCGGCGGGCGGAACTGGGCTCCAGCGTCGATCCTTCCAAAGACCGTGTCCGGGTGGACGGAAAATCCGTCGCCGCCAAATCCGGCCGGGTACTCATTGCCTTTAACAAGCCCGCGGGTTGTGTGACTACCGCCTCCGACCCGCAGGGCCGCAAGACCGTAATGGATTTTTTCCCCGATTTTGGAACGCGTATTTTCCCGGTGGGAAGACTCGACTATGACGCCGAAGGCCTGCTTTTGCTCACCAATGATGGAGAACTCGCCAATCATCTCCTCCATCCCCGATATGGAGTATCCAAAGTTTACGATGTAAAAATTAAGGGACATCCTGACAAAAAAGCGATAGAAGAACTGCGGAGCGGAGTCCGGATCGAGGAGGGGTTGACCGCCCCGGCCGAAGTGGAGGTCCTGCGGCTCCTTGCCGACTCGGCCTGGCTAAGGATCACACTCCACCAGGGCTGGAACCGCCAGATAAAGCGCATGGGACTCGCTGTCGGACATCCGGTTTTAAAAATCAGGCGCATAGCCTACGGACCGATCGCCCTCGGGAGGTTGCGGCCCGGAGGCCACAAGGCCCTGAACCCGGAGGAGATCCGCAAACTCTACGAGAGTTGCCGGTTGTCTGTCAGTCACTGAAAACGAGCAGCCGGCAGCTATTTTTTTACGGAGCTACACGCAAGATGAATTCGAGGCGAGGTTATCCTTACGGATCTACCGATCCCTTCTACAGCGGCCGCAGGGAGAAGAAACAACCACAGCGGGCGGGATATGGGAGGATCATCCTCTTTTCCGTCCTGGCCGTGGCCGTGTTGGGCGCAGCCTTTGTCTTTATCGCCAGGGGGAAAATCTTTCCCACCAAACTGATAGCTCTCAGCTTCCTGCACAACGGCCAGGAAATGCTGCTGCTCCCCGACTCCCGGGTCGTCGTCAACCCCAGGGACACGCTGCAACTCACAGCCGTTAAAACAAACGGGTGGCTGCAATGGGGAATCCGGGTGGTCTCGGCGGACGTGGATGTCAGGCCCGTTATGACAAGCCCCGGCGTGGTCATACGAGAGCTTTTCCCCGGAGAATCGTTTGAAACGCCCAAGACCCTCGTTTTCAACGTGTTGCTCTGGAACCAGCCGATCGGCAAAGTCTCTTTCCTCATCCAACTCGATTACAAGGACTGGCTCGATAAGGCCAACACCACACCCGATCTGGACCGCAGAATCGAATACCTGCAAAAAGCGCTTCAGGACAACAGCTCGAACATCCTCATCAAGACCCAGCTTGCCGGACTCTATTTCGACATCAAACACTACAGGGATGCCGAACGGCTCTATAAGGAAATAAACCAGTCGGGAAAATCCAAGGATATTTCGGAAAAACTGCTTCTCATCTACCAGGCGCTCGATAAACCCGACAAAGCCCTGGAGGTCTACCTCGATCTGATGCAAATGACCAACGACCAGCAAACCTTCGGCGATTTTCTGGCCTATCTGAAGAAGAAAAAGAGCCTCGCCCAGGCCCAGAGTTTTCTCGAAAGACACCAGCGGGACATCCCGGCCGCTTTCCGCTCCCAGGTCATGGTGGAAATCGCCGAACTGGCCGGTGCCCGCAAGGACTGGACAGGCGCCGCCCAGGCCTGGCGAAACGCCCAAAGGTTCGGCATGAAGAGTGCCGACGTCCAGTACAACCTGGCGGCAACGCTCATGCAGAGCGGCAAGACGGCTGCGGCTATCGATGCTTTTCAACAGTACCTGCGCAAAAACCCCAACGATGCAAAAACCCTGGCCCTCGTTGCCGGCCTCAGCATTAAAGCGGGCCAATTCGCCCGAGCCAAAGCCATTTACCAGTCGATGGTCCAGAAAAATCCCCGCAACAAGGAAGCGCTCGTAAACCTGTTGGCCCTGGCGGCAAAAACAAACGACAAGGCAGGGCAGATCGACTGCTACGAAAAACTCCTTCGGCTCGACCCCGATAACCCAAAGTACCTGTTCAACCTGTCGATGCTCTACATCCAGCAGAATCAGTTCGATAAGGCGCTTCCACCTCTCAAGACCCTCGCCGCCCGGGAGCCGAAAAACGTGCAATACCTGAAGCAGCTCCTTCTGGTCTACCAGAAGTTAAACAACGCGCAGGGGCAGGCGAACGTCCGTCTCGCGCTTGCCAGGCTCAACCCGAACGACACTTCCAACCTGGACACCATTTACAGCTCGTTTGCGCAAAAAAAAGACTACAAGGGCATGCAGGCCTTCTTCCGGGGCGTGGCCGCAAAAAACCCCAATTCGGTCAATGTGCACAAATATCTTCTCGAAGCCGCCACAAAACTCGGAGACAACAAGGCCACGATGACCGAGCTCCAGCAGCTGATCCGGCTCGAGCCCAAACAAAAGACATACCACCGCCTGGCGGCTTACCTCTACGAGAAGGAAGGAAATTACGACGCGGCCGCCCGGGAACTCAAGGCGATCCTGAAAATCGATTTCAAGGACAAGAAGGCGCAGCAGGACTACGTAAGAGTCATGAACGAACAGTTGGAGCATGGCGCGATTAAAGGCAAACCCCGGCCGCCGGCGGGCAAGGAAACTAAAAAGCCGGCAGCCGGGCCGGCGCCGCGCGGTCCCGCCGCAGTTAAGAAAGCGAAGCCCAAAGCCAAACCTGCGCGGCATGTAGCCGCTGCCGGAACGAAGAAGGCGCCGAAGAAAAGCTCAAAAACCGCCAAAAAGAAGGTGCAGTAGAAAGAGCAAGACAACCCCTTTTTACCCCCGGCGGGCGGATTTATTTCTTTTGCCGGGATTGAGTATTGCGTAAAGAACGTGAATCAGATATAAAAAGCACAGGTTTGCGGCACCGGCCGCGATCCTGCGGGCGGGTAACTCAGCGGTGAGAGTGCCATCCTCACACGGTGGAAGTCGGAGGTTCAAATCCTCTCCCGCCTATCCTGCAAAAGATTGAGTGAACAGCAAGTTGAAAGGAAGTTAGGTCGAAAGGCTTAACTTCCTTTCTGCTTTTGGGGACCAGTCGCCAAAAACGGCATGAATCAGGTTTGGATAAGGGAACAACATCTACCGGAAACCATGAAACTACATGGAAACCTCCCTTCGGAGCACTGAGTTTTGGCTATTTTACTCTGTTCTTTGCACCTGTAGACTATATAGGCCGCAGTTTCGTCTCAAGCCTCATGACAGTGTTTCGTTGAGCCTCAAGAGGTGAAGGAGGGTTGGATGAAAAAGGGGCTGTTCTTTTTTCTCCTCATCCCGGGAGTAGTCCTGGTTCTGGTTTCGGTTTCCAGGGCTCAAACGGGGTCGGGATTTGTGCAGGGACGGGAACCCGTCTACCATCGAGATGCGAAACAGTCGGTAAACGTTTATGGGCCGGAGAGGCTCACCGATCTGGCCGGTTTGGCTATCCAGGAAAAACGGCGTGATGTTGTGATCGTGGAGCACTATAAACCTCTCGGGAGCAAGGTGTGGATTGAAGGAACAACGGGTTCCGCCTATATGCCGCTTTCGCCGAAACGGGTTCGCCTGATGGAGACGGCAAGAGATCACGGAAGGAGTGTTTATTCGGCACTTTGCAGCGCTCAGCAAAAAGTGATCCAAAGAACTGTGGGGATAAGAAGAGTCTATCGGCCCGTTGTCAGGGAGTATCGGGTTGTGAGAAAGTATTATGTCCAACCCGTTTATGTTGCCCCCCCTCCACCGCCTGTCCGCGTTTATCCCGTCGTTTACGGCTTCGGGGGCTTTTATCCGGTGTATTCTTACGGGAGCTATGGCGGATGGCCGGGACGGTACCACGGAGGATGGGGCGGATATCGCTACTATCGCGGGGGGAATGGAGGCCATTATCCCGGAGCCTTTCACAGAGGGCATAGATAGTGTCAGGAGCAGCCATTTGCCGAAGGGCACAAGAGGAGCGCTCAAAGCGATTTTTCTAAAAAAATGAATCGCTTCCACCCCTGAGAGGTCCCTTTTCACTTGAAAACCGGACAATAATCCTTTAAGAATTTACGAAAATTACCTGGCAGACGATGCAAGGAAAGGAAGAGTTTTATGACGTTGACCAAGGCTCAGATAGTCGAGAACCTGTTCGCCAAAAACATTTTCACGAAGACCGAATCGGCCGAGATTATCGACACCCTTTTTGAAATCATGAAAAACACCTTGGAAAAGGGCGAAGACGTGCTTATAAGCGGATTTGGCAAGTTTAGCGTAAAAGGCAAAAACCAGCGCCGGGGACGCAATCCGCAGACAGGCGACCCGATCATTCTCTCGCCCCGCAGCGTAGTTACCTTCAAGTGCTCCGGCGTTCTCAGGGAGAAAATTAACGAAGGCAGCTAACTTCCAGCAGAAAGGATATGTTCTTGGAAAGAGGATTACCCTTTGAAACGGGGAGATCCTCCGAGGGCGAGTTGATCATATCCTTCCAGACCCCTCTCACATTCGAAAACGCCGCTCACATCTGGGAGAGCGCAACTCCCCTCATCGCCGGAAACGATAGTGACTCCCTCGCTCTGGACCTTTCCGGAGTCGCCAAAGTCGACAGCGCCGGTGTTGCGTTGCTGCGCTCGCTCCAGCAACTTTGTCGCCGCAGAGGCGTACGGCTCCGCATCGAGTCTGTTCCCTCTTCCGTCGAACGTTTTCTGGAATATTTCGAACGAGACGCACCGACGCAGAGGCAACCCGCCCTGCCCCCCGGCTCCCTGGTAACCCGCCTGGGGGCCTTTCTCATCGCAGAGGCGACTCAATTCAAAGAATTCGCCGGATTTTGCAGGACGTTCTTTATCGTTGTGGCCCGCTCGATGAACCATCCGAGTCGATTCCGCGGCCGGGAGATCCTCTATTATCTGCAACTGGCCGGCTCGGATGCCATGATCATTTTGTTTCTCATCACGTTTCTTCTGGGCGTGGTCATGGCATTTCAGGCGGCCATCCAACTCAGACAATTCGGCGCCAATATCTATGTCGCCAACCTGGTGAGCCTCGCCCTGGCCCGCGAGCTTGCCCCCGTTTTTACCGCCATGCTCCTTGCGGGGCGATCGGGTTCTTTTTTCGCCGCCGAAATCGGCACCATGAAAGTTGGCGAAGAACTCGACGCCCTTTCCGTAATGGGGTTCGACCTGACCGAATTCATCACTGTGCCCAAGGTCCTGGCGCTTATGATCGCAGCACCACTTCTGACCATGTGGGCCAATTTTGCCGGTATCCTCGGGGCAATCGCCGTTTCACACATCTCGCTGGATATTACGCCCTACGCTTTCATGCACCAGGTCTACACCGCCCTCACCCTCGCAGATCTTGCCGGAGGGCTTCTCAAAGCAGAGGTCTTCGCGCTTTTCATAGCCCTTGTGGGCTGTTTCCGCGGCCTGCAGACGGGCATGGGGGCCGACAGCGTGGGACGTCAGACGACTTCGGCGGTCGTAAGCGGACTCTTCCTGATCATTTTTGCCGATGCAGTCCTTACAGTCCTCTTTTATTTTCTGGGCTGGTAGATTGTGTAGAAGCGCGAGGAACTTCCCGCCATTTCCGATACTCCCCACTTGCGTTCAGTGCAAACATCCCAGCCCGTTCTTATATTTTCCGCATCCGGTCATGGATGGCTCCTTTGCCTTGCAGCGCCCACCCCGGATTTTGACCGGAGGGTCCGCCGTGACGTTACCGACTGTTTCCGATCTTTCGCAGTACGCTCTTTGCGCCCGTAATGTCTGCCTTGGCTACGGAGAGAAGATGATACTGGAAAATGTCAACTTCAGCATCGAACCGGGTCAGATTGTGACGATTCTTGGAGGCAGCGGCTGCGGGAAGACCACCCTCATGAAGGGACTGGTGGGTCTGTTAAAACCCGCCCGGGGCAGCTTCGATCTTTACGGAAATGATATCTCCACTGGCGGGAGGAGCATCCACCACGACGGGCTCCGGAGGAGGATCGGCGTACTGTTTCAGTCGGGGGCGCTCATCGGCTCCCTTACCCTTGCGGAAAACGTCGCCCTGCCGATCCGCGAGTTTTCACACACTCCGCGAGAGGTACTGGAGGAGATCGTCCGATTGAAGCTCGCAATGGTCCGGCTTGGAGGCTACGGAAGCTATTACCCCGCCGAGCTTAGCGGCGGGATGAAAAAACGTGCGGGCCTGGCCAGGGCGCTCGCTCTCGATCCGATCCTGCTTTTTTGCGATGAGCCCACCGGAGGACTCGATCCGGTCATATCAGCCGAAATCGATACTCTTCTTCTCGAACTCAACCAGGTTCTGGGTATCACGATGGTGGTCATTACGCACGATCTGCCCACCATAAAGGCAATTTCGGACTGGTCCATCATGATCGACGCCGAGGCGCGCGGCATCATCGCCACCGGCGCTCCACGCGAGATGGAAAACAGCTCCGACCCGCGCGTCTACGATTTTTTCCACAGGCACGCCCCGGGAGGCAGAGCCTGAGGGGAAGGGAACTTCTTGGCCAGAACCGTCAGCCCATTCCGCATAGGCGTGTTCGCCCTGATTTGCCTGGCCCTTTTGATCGGCACGGCCTTCTGGCTGAAGGCCGCCTTCTGGTTCGAAAAGACCAAGACATACGCCGCCTACTTCAATGCCTCGGTCAAAGGTCTTCACGAGGATGCACGGGTCGACTACCTGGGGGTGCCCATCGGGCGTGTTCGCAGACTGACTATCGCCCCCGACGGTCGCCTGATCGAAGTGGTCATGAATCTTAGAGCAGATTTCCGGGCCGATTCTTCCGTTTGCGCGCGTCTGCACGTACAGGGCCTCACCGGTCTGCACTATCTCGAAATAGACCCGGCCCCCGAAGACATAAAGCGCCTCACACCGGCCATCACCTTTATCTCCCCCTATCCCGTGATCAGCTCCTATCCCTCCGAAATCGACGTCCTCGAACTGCGGCTGCAAAGCCTGTATGCCAGGTTCATGTCGCTCGATCTGCAGGGACTTGCCAACTCGTGGGAAAAGACCTCGGGCCTGGTGAACGATCTCCTGCTCCAGGCCGGGGCGAAGACGCCCGGGGGCGGCGACCTCAAAGCCACCCTGATCTCCCTGAAACATGCCTCGCAGAATGCCGAGACACTGTTTTCCACGCTCTCGCACGCCGCCTCCCCGGAGCGCACAAACAAGGGAGCCCGGGACCTCTCCGCCACCCTGGCCTCGACCAGAGCGGTTGCCGAAAAGCTCCGAAACCAACTCGCAAGCCTGCCGCCCGGAACGCTCAAACGCCTCTCGGATCACTTTGACAAAACGCTTGGCTCCGGGAGCACCGCCTTTTCGAACCTCGGGGACAAAGTAAACGACTCCGCACGACTGTTGGAAACCGATCTGCGGGAACTGGGCGACCTCATATCCGAACTGAAATCGTTTGCCCAAATCATCAAGCGGCAGCCAAACAGCCTCATCTTTCCTGTGAGGCAGCCCGGTGAGCCGTTTGACGGCAAATGAGACGGGAAAATCTCTTCTCATCCCCTCCGGGGAGGACACGCATCATGGAATCGCTTCACCGGATTTGGCCGCGCAGGGCGGGCCTTCGGGCTCTATCCCCGACTTTTCAGCCTCTTTTGTGCCTTTTTTGCACCCTGCTGCTTTCGGGATGCCTGCACTCCCTTTTTCCCGAATCCCCGCCCGCACAGTTTTACCGAATCGACTACCGGTTCCGGCCTTCGGGCTGCGCGGCGCCCTTCCCGGCATCGCTTCGGGTCGAAGCTTTCCAAGCCCCCGCCCCCTATGACACCACCCGCTTGATCGCCACTTCTCCCTCCCGTGAGGTCTTCTTTTCCTCACATTACCAGTGGGTCGCACCTGCCGGAGACATGGTCGCAAGCGATCTCATGCGTGATCTGTCGATTGGAAAAGTATTTGAAAATGTTGTCCCCGCGGGGAGTCCTATACCTGCGACATACCGTATGGACGGACAGATCTATCGGTTCGATCTGCAAAAAAGCCGAACCTGCTCCAACGCTTTGCTTGACGTTGAGATCAGCCTGTGGCGGCAAAAACCGCGCGTCATCATTTTTCGAAAACATTTCCATTATGAGAGTCCCCCCTTGCAATCAAACGGCCCTGCCGAGTTTGCCGCAGCGATGTCCGCACTGGTCTCACGGCTTTCAAGCGACCTGAGAGGCGATCTGTGCACGCTCAGGCAAGACAGCTTACATCCAGCCGGTGGCTGACGTGTTCGACCTGTCGTTTGATCTTGTTGTCCTTCTGCATTGCCTTGGTCAAATCATTTATGGCGTAGAGGACCGAACTGTGGCTGCGGCCGAAAGACTTCCCGATCGACTGGAGAGATTCGGTCGTGTAGCGCCGGCAAAGATACATCCCGACCTTTCGCGCAGCCGAGAGTTCCTTGCGCCTCTTCGCCGACCGCAAATCCTCCATCGAAATGTTGTACACCGCACAAATGAGCTGCTGAATGTGGTCGAGGGTCAGCTTGGGCAGCCGGTCGAGCATCGTCTCGGTGAGTTGCCGGGCCAGGTCGAGGGTAACCGGAACCCCCTGAATGTTGGACTTGGCGATTATGCCGATCAGACAGCTTTCGAGCTGTCGAATGTCCCCGGTCACCCGCTCGGCCATAAAATCGAGTACCTCCACGGGCAGATGCGCATTTTCCGAAAGCGCTTTTTTGCGTAGTATCTCTATCCGGGTGGTGAAGTCGGGAGGTTCGATGCGCGCGGCCAAAATACCGCCCAACCGCGACTGCAACTCTGTTGAAAGCTTCGGGATGTCCCTGGGGAAGGCGTTCCCGGTATACAGAATCCGTTTGCCCCGATACATCAGCTCGTCCAGGGTATAGACCAGTTCGTCCTGGACTTTTTCCTTTCCACTCAAAAACTCCACTTTTTCAAAAAGCAGCACGTCGCACCCTGTGCGAAACTTCGCCTTAAAATCATCGATTGTGCCGTTCTTTAGCGAATAGATCATCTCGTTTGCAAATTGTTCGGCCGTTACGTAATGAACCCGCAGTTCGGGGGCCTCCCGGCGTATCTGGCTGCCGACCGCCTGCATCAGGTGACTTTTCCCCAGGCCGGTGCCCGCAAGGATATAGGCCGAATTGTTGTAGATCGACTGGCCGTGCGCCAGACCCCGCGCCGTGGCAAAAGCCAGTTCGTTGGACCTGCCCACCACAAACTGGTCGAAGGTAAACCGGGGATTGAAAACCGGCCCCGAACGCTTGATGAGATCGCTCATCATAATCTGCCTCGGCAACTCCGCCTGAGGCTCCTGCGCCTCGGATTCCCCGGGCTCGGGCGAAGTGCTGAGGATCTCATAGTCCAACCGCTTCACCAGGGGGAAAAACTCCCGCACCGCGGAGAGAAGCCGCGCTTCGAGCTTCTCCCGTATCCATTCGATGTGGAACCGGTTTCTACACCCCAGTGACGCCGTCTCCCCCTCCAACCCTACCAATTCAAGCGATGAAACCCAGAGATCGTACTGCCCCTTGGACAAACACGATTGAAGCTTTCTCCTGATTTCTTGCCAGACCTGATCCATACTTTCTCTTCCCGTTCCCCGCGAAAAGAATGAAACTACCACATAAGGGCGTACAGGCCCCCCCGGCACTTACGCCCCCCCCTACAAAAACAGCCAAACTGATGTGACGGAATTAAAAGACAACTACCCCGGAAAGATTTTACTAAGCCCCATTGCGTGATACGGGTTTTAGTGTATCGGCCCCGATTCGTCAAAGTTGATCTCCCCTGTTCTCAAGGGGAATCCTCGCTGAGGTTTCCGCGGCAAAATAGCTCAAAGATGAATGGGTGTTAGCCTTTATCACCATCTAAGCCACGGAAACTACAGGACTTCTTTTCCAAAACTTTTTCTCCAGAATAATCAAGACCCTCCCGGCAATCCCGCCGGAGATTCGCAAAAGCGGCAACATCGACGATCTCGGTTTTCCTCTTATTTTCGTAAATTTTTGCAAATATTGCCCCTGACAAATGCATCTGCCGGATCGGCGCCATGGTGCGAAAAGCTACCTCCGGCCGCCTCCGGCAGTCTAAATACCTGGACTCAAAACCGTCAGGAGGCCCAGCCGCACCCCTGCGTCGACCATGGCTCTTATCTTGCGGGAATTGATGGAACAAGACTCCGGGACGCTAAGATCCCTGAATTCGAACAGGGCGACAACCGGGGCTGTGCCGCGCCAGCCATGCACCACACGGCTCCGGTCAGTCTAAATTTGTGGACTTGGTAGAGCGGGGGGTTTTGGCGGCCGTTGTCGGATTTTTACCGTTTTGGCCGTTTTTCACCCCCAATGGCTCCCTATTGAGGAGGAAATGTATACGTACGAAAGAGGCGTCTCCCTCGATTAGCGCGAATGTCCGGAAAGCTTTTTCTCAAGACCGATCATTATCAGAAAACCGGCCAAGAAAAGGGCGCACACCGCCTGCACCGGGTGTGTGCCGATCTGGTCAAAACCAGCTCCCCCAATCACGATCCCCGTAATGATCTGAAAAACACCGCCCATGTCAGCTCTCCTTTCCCCGCTGCTTAGAGCAAATTACGTTCCAGCGGGCACGGGAAAACGAAAAGCTTCCTGCGGGCGATTCACAGAGATCTTCCCCGCAAGCAGGGCTCGGTGGAGAGAAATGATTTCTGCCGAAATATCGCCAAAATCTCGAAACAAGAGAAAATAGAAAAATCCCCCTTTGGCAGTGGGGGACCAGGGTTCGAATCGACCGACACATTCCAGGGTTTCCGGATGGACATGAATTACATTTTAGTTATCATGCAGCGTGTCGCGGCGGGTGATGAACGCACAGCCCGCCGGCGAAGCCTGCGGGCGGACCGGCTCGGCAAACCCGGCCGCGGCGACTCGCCGCTCAATCCACGTCGAGTTCGGTTTTGCATCGGTTGCATCTTGCGGCGCCGCGAAAGAGCTTGTTGCCGCATTGCGGGCAGGTATAGCGGGCCTCTTCCTCCTCGACCCACTTTTCGGTTCCCACCTCCCGCCAGCGCGGAATCGCACGTAAAATGACCTTTTTGCCGACGGTCATAGGGAAGTTCTCGATAAAGTTACAGGGAAAGTCGTCGCACTCATGGCAGCCGGCGTACCCCCTGCCCTTCGTGCATTTCCTGATTTCGCAGTTAGTGCAGTGCAGGAAGAGTTCGTCGGAAAGGCAGCCGCGGCACCGGATATCTTCCACCGTGAGGTTTTCGCTGCCCGGAAGAACGCCTTTTCCCATCTCCCCCTTGTAGAGGCTAACCAGCCGTTCCTTGAATTTGAGGTTATCGTCCCGGGAAGCAAGATAGATTGCACACACGCCACAATAGAGACCACAGGGAGCAACAAAATCGGCATTTATCTCCATAATTCCACTCCTCCTGCGGCGTGTCGCCGCGGCCGGGGCTGCCAGGCCGGGAAGCGCCACTGTGTTCAGCAGTGGCGGGGCCATTTCGGTTACCGGCTCGGTTACAGGGTAGCGAAGGCCCTGCCCGCCGGCGCAGCCGGCGGGCGTACCGGTTTGGCAACCTGGCCGGCGGTCTCACCGCCTCATGTAGGGTAAATTCTCGAGGGAGGGTTCCAGGTCCCTGAAAATGGCATCGAGTACGGTATCGAGCTCTTTTTCGGGACAAATTCTCACCTCACCGGTTTGTCTGATTTTGATTTCGACATCCCCTGTCTTCTCGAGTTTGCGGCTGACTACTATTCTTACCGGAATTCCGATCAGGTCGGCATCCTTCAGCTTCACGCCGGCCGATTCGGCGCGGTCGTCATAGAGGACTTCGCGCGAGGCGCCGAGTTTGGCATAGAGTCTTTCGGCCATGGCTACGACTTCGGGCTGGTTTCCGAGCGCAGAAATGACTATGTGGTAGGGGGCGATCGAAACGGGGAACTGCATACCCGACTGATCGTGCCACCTTTCGATGACCGAGGCCATGAGCCGTTCGACTCCTATTCCGTAGCAGCCCATGACCACCCGGTTGGGTTCTCCCGAGTCGTCGAGATAGGTTGCGTCCATCGAATCGGCGGCCGTGTATTTGGTGCCGAGTTTGAAGGTGTGCCCCAGTTCGATGCCGCGCCGTATCTGCAACTCCGCCCCGCCGCAGGCCGCGCACCGGTCGCCTTCGCGCACCTCCGCGATATCGACGGGCTGGGCGAAGGAGAAATCGCGGCCAGGAAGAACGTTTTTGAGATGCATGTCCGGTTCGTTGGCACCGGCAATATAGGATGCCGATGCTTCTATCGAGGTATCGAACACTATCCGGACCCCTTCGACAGCGACAGGGGAAAGAAAGCCCGCATAGAGGCTCTTTTCGGAAAGCGCCTTTTCGGGGGCATAGTCGAGATGAACGGCCTTGAGATGATTGGCGAGCTTTGTAGCCGATACGTTGAAATCTCCCCGAATGACGGCAAAGACGAGGTTTCCATCGGCCACGTATGCCACGGTCTTGAGACAATCCTGCTCGGAGGCTCCGAAAAACTTGAGCAGGTCGGCGATGGTTTTTACATCCGGAGTTGGAACTTTTTCCATGGGCGGGGCGTCTTCACGAGCCGCACGTCCGGGTTTTATCCCCGCGGCCTTTTCGGTGTTGGCGCTGTACCCGCAGGCGGGGCACAGGACGAAACGGTCCTCGCCATGAACCGATTCGAGCATGAACTCGTGCGAGCCGGTCCCGCCCATGATCCCTGAATCGGCCTCAATGGGTACCGCAGTGAGCCCACAGCGTGCAAATATGCGCAGGTAGGCGTTAAAAATTTTGGGATAGTAGGCATCCAGGTCTTCGAAGCCGTTGTGAAAGCTGTAGGCATCCTTCATCTGGAACTCGCGCACCCGCAAGAGGCCTGCGCGCGGCCGCGCCTCATCGCGCACCTTGGTCTGGATATGGTAGAGCATGACCGGCAGGTCCCGGTAGGAGCGCACGAACTGCTTCGCCATATCCGTTACCACTTCCTCGTGGGTCATTGCGAGCACGAAGTCCCGGTCTCTCCGATCCTTGAACCGGATGAGTTCCTCTCCGATATCGAAATAGCGGCCGGTCTTTTTCCAGAGCTCGGCGGGGTTTACCACCGGCATCGTCACTTCCAGCCCTCCGATGGCGTCGAGTTCTTCACGCATGATCCGCTTGATCTTCTCTACCGACCGATGCCCCAGAGGCATCAGCGAATAGAGCCCTGCCGCCAGGGGGTATATGAAGGAGCCCCGTAGAAGGAAGATATGGGAAGGCGTCTCGGCCTCTTTGGGCGCTTCGAAAAGGGTGTGAATAAAGGATTGAGAGTAACGCATCGTTTTGCCTCGCCGACATGTAATTTGTGAATGGTTCCAGGAAATTTCGGCCGCAAAACCCGAGGCCGCAACCGCTATCGGGGCCGTTTCTACTTTTTATTGATTGCCCCGACCCGCAGTGATTATAGTATAATGCTGTAAATTGTACGAGTGCGAATAACCGGGCCACGGCCCGATGGACGATTTGGAGGCCCCCATGGCGGCGGAAACAGGCAGAAGAGATTTCCTTGATGAGCTTAAGGCCATGAAGGAACGGATGGAAGACATCTTCACACGCAGCTTCGACCCGAATGCGGATCGGCAGGAACGAGGCCGAAAAGACGACGAGTGGGTGCCGATGAGCGATCTAGTGGACTCGGGAACCGAGCTCGTCTATTCGCTGGATCTGCCGGGGGTCATGGAGCACGACATCCAGGTCGAGTGCAAGGACGACCGGCTTTGGATTTCCGGGTTGCGAAAAAACGATCTTCCCGATGGAGAAGCGATTCGTGTCGAAAGGCCCAAGGGAGCATTTTCCAGGGTCTTCAAATTCCCCTGCCCGGTCGATGAAGAGGCAATCCAGGCCGAGTTCAAAAAGGGAGTACTGAGAATCAGCGTACCCAAGAGTTCCCCGAACTGTCGTGCGCGCCGTATAGAGGTGCGTGAAGTAGAATAGTGAGAGATTTTACGAAATCGGAGTGCGTATTATGATTGGAAGCAGAATTAAGACGACGTTGCTGTTGGGTTTGCTGACCGTGCTCGTGATCTGGATCGGGGGGATGGTTGGAGGCCGGGGCGGGATGTTTGTGGCCTTCCTGCTGGCCTTGGCGATGAATGCCGGCAGCTATTGGTTTTCCGACCGGATCGTTCTTGCGATGTACCACGCACAACCCATCGACGAACATCAAAACCCGGAGCTTTTCCGAATCGTTCGAGAACTGGCTGCGGAAGCGGATCTTCCCATGCCCAAGGTCTACGTGATCCCGCAGGAAGCCCCCAACGCCTTTGCAACCGGGAGAAACCCCGAGCATGCCGCAGTCGCGGTGACCCAGGGGATCGTGCGCATCCTGACCCCCTCGGAACTCAAGGGTGTCCTCGGACACGAGCTGGGGCATGTACGAAACCGTGACATCCTCATCAGCTCGATTGCCGCGACCCTTGCGGGGGCAATCATGATGCTGGCAAGCATGGCCCGCTGGGCGGCGATCTTTGGAGGCTTCGGGGGCAGGGAAGAAAGAGAGGGCGGCGTTCTGGGGCTCATCGTGACAGCCTTCCTTGCCCCGGTGGCGGCCATGCTCATTCAGCTCGCGATATCGAGGAGCCGGGAGTATCTTGCCGATCAAACCGGCGCCAGGCTTTCTCACAACCCCGAAGGCCTTGCCCGCGCGCTCGAAAAGCTCGAGGCCGCCTCCACGCGACTCCCGATGGACGCCAACCCCTCAACGGCACACATGTTCATCGTAAATCCCCTTTCGGGAAAGAGCCTGGCAGGATTGTTCAGCACGCATCCACCAATCGACGAACGCATCCGCCGGCTCCGTTCGATGGGGTAATCTCGCTGTTGGCGTGTCGCAAAGAACTGCGAGAACTTGACACAGGCGTCAAAGTTCGCTACAGATATGGTGAAAATCCGGCCTCTTGAATCCTGACCGGCCCTTTTCTTCCTTCGAGGTTTTATTGGACATTCCGGGTTAACCATTTTGAGCAGCGGCTTTGCAGTTCCGCCCGTGCGCGGGAGGCTCCGCGCCTGCGCGGCTTGCGCTCCGCCGCCGATGGAAAGAAAAAAAAGATGGCGAATGTGATCATAGTGGGCGCCCAGTGGGGTGATGAGGGTAAGGGCAAAATCGTGGACCTGCTTTCCGAGCGGGCCGACCTGATCGTGAGATTTCAGGGCGGCAACAACGCCGGCCATACCCTGGTGGTCAACGGGGAAAAGCACATCTTCCACCTCATCCCCTCGGGCATTCTCCACAAGGGCAAAAAGTGCATGATAGGAAACGGGGTGGTGCTCGACCCGCGGGTGCTGTTCCAGGAAATGGAGCGCCTCGCGCAGGCGGGTCTTCCGGTCACACCCCAAAACCTGCTTATCAGCCTCCTAACCCATATCATCATGCCCTACCACCAGGCGCTCGATCTCGCCCGGGAAGCGAAGAAGGGAAAGACCGCCATCGGCACTACCGGAAGAGGCATCGGCCCGTGCTACGAGGACAAGGTGGGTAGAAACGGCATCCGCGTCCACGACCTTTTCGACGCAGCCGCATTTTCCGAGAAGCTGACCCAAAATCTCGAAGAGAAGAACTTCCTTCTCAAAAACTTTTTAGGAGCGCAACCGCTCGATGCCGCGGCCATCCTCGATGAATATCTGGCCTACGGCGAAAAGCTGCGGCCCTTCGCGGGCAATGTGTCCCTGGAACTCGAAAAGGCCCATGCGGCAGGCCAGAGCGTCCTTTTCGAAGGCGCCCAGGGCACCCTTCTCGATATCGATCACGGCACCTACCCGTACGTCACCTCGTCGAACACCGTGGCGGCAAACGCCTGCTGCGGCGCAGGCATCGGCCCCACCCGCATAGACGGGGTGATTGGCGTTGCGAAAGCCTACACGACGCGCGTGGGCGGCGGCCCGTTTCCTTCCGAACTGCTCGATACAACCGGCGAACGCATGCGTGAGGTCGGTGGAGAGTACGGGGCCACGACCGGAAGACCGCGCCGCTGCGGGTGGCTCGACATGGTCGCCTTAAAGAGTTCCGTCCGGCTAAACGGCCTCTGCGGCCTGGCCGTGACCAAGCTCGATGTTCTCACCGGAATTCCGGTGTTAAAAATCGCGGTTTCCTACAATTGCCGTGGCCGCGCGCTCGATCTCGTTCCTCCCCAACTCGACGATCTTCAAAACTGCGAGCCCGTCTACGAAGAATTTCCCGGCTGGAGCGAAGATCTGGGCAACGCGCGCACCTGGTCCGAGTTGCCTCGCAATGCGCAGAACTACCTCCGCGCCATCGAGCAAATGTCGGGGGTTCCCGTCCAGATAGTCTCCGTTGCTCCTTCACGCGAGGCGACCATCGTTGTCACGCACCCGTTCGGCGACACCGGATCGGCCGAAGGAGCAGGGCGCAAATAGAATTCGAGATGCGGTAAACACAAGAACTTAAACCGCGGGGGCTATCGCCCCCTTGTATCTTAATTTTTGAACGCATTGATCAATGTGATTGTGCATCCTA
>JAKAJS010000013.1 GCA_021813685.1 Deltaproteobacteria bacterium
GTCGTGTAGTTTCCCGATGTTGTGCCGTAGTGTACGTCATAGCCCGCTACCGGGCTGGAGTCGGCATTCCATGCGAGCACGGCCTGGGCGGCTGAGGCAGACTGCGAGAAAAGCAGTAAAGCAATTAAGGAAAAGAAACACGGATAGATAAAAAGTAATCGAAGTATTCTGAATTTCTTAAGAATTGAAGCCTTAGACATAATTACATCCTTCAATACGGTCCTCTGATACACGACGAGGGCATGCTCCAGGCCGCACAGGATAAAGCCTGCGACCTTCCCGGACCCGGGACGCACCTCACCTTCACAACCACGAAGACGGTTGTTCCGGGGCTATTGCCGTTCGTAACGCCAGCTATTTTTAGAGATGAATATCCCTGAGGGGGGGCTTAGAGCAAGAATGGTACCATAAGGTTCGGATATGGCGCCAACAGCATTGATGCCTGAGGACAGTAACGGATTCGTCGCTTCTATTTCCGCTTAAGTGAATCCATTTTCATACACTGCTGTAGGCGCAAAACCACAATTCGAACTGACCGGTAATTCTATTTAAAAGAGAATAATTTGCTATTTCAGTATGTTAGAGTCTATCTACTTCGCATGCCGCCGAGTTCTCCACTTCGCAAACCAACTCGGCGACCACCCCGGCCCAATCTCCGGGGGCTTTTTGGCGGAATAACCGCGCGGTGGGATACCATGGAGAATCGTGCCGCTCCAGGAACCATCGCCACTCCCCGGAATGGCGCAGCACAATCCAGGTCGGCTTTCCCAATGCCCCGGCAAGGTGAGCGATTGCCGAATCGACACAGATCACCATGTCCAGATTTTCTATGAGGGCCGCTGCATCGGCAAAATCGGACAACTCTTCCCCCATGCGGGCAACGCGAGGCATCGATTCGAGGAAGGCGGCATCCTGCTCGGGCACTTCCTTTTGCAGGCTTATAATGTCCACATCGAGGTGCATCAGCGGAGAAAACATTTCCAGGCGCATATCGCGCGTGTGATTTACAGGCTCCCGCCTTCGGCCCGCCCAGGCAAGACCGATCCTGGGTCTTTTCCGTCCGCCGAGCCTGATTCGCCACTTTTCAACCTGCTCTTTTTGCGCTCTCAGGTAAGGAATCCCGGCGGGAATCGTCTCGAGCCTTCCGCCCAACGCCAGAGGCAGGCTCATGAGAGGGCAGTGGAAATCATGATCCGGCAAATCATCGCCCATGGACACGATTGACACAGGGCAGTCGAGGGATTTGGCGAGCGAGGCCAGCGCGAAGGGCACCCGCAGGATGGTCGCCCCGGCCGCCCGCGCCACTAGCGGCACGTAGCGCATAAATTGAATGGTGTCCCCGTAGCCCTGTTCGGCCCAGAGCAGGATCGTTTTGCCTGAAAGATTTTCTTCCCCCAGCCACAGCGGCTGTGACGAACCGGACTGCACATGCCTCAGTTGAGCGGTTTCCCACCTCGATTCGTATTCGCGAAAACCGCGTTCGAAGTCCCCCATTGCCAGCCGGCAGTGACTTCGCTCCATGCGGGCCTCCGCAAGGTCGGGTCGGAATTCGAGTGCGCTGTCGTAATCGGCGACCGCTTCCTCCAGGCGGGCCAGCTTTTGGTGTACATTGCCGCGGTTAAACAAGAGGGACGCATTGCGGGGCAGTAATTCCAGGGCGCGATTGTAGCCCGTGAGGGCCTCCTCGGGCCTGTCGAGATCGAGCAGCGCATTCGAACGTCTGTTCCAGAGGGTTGCTACCTCGTTTATCCGTATTGCCAGAGCAGCATCGTAATCGCGCACCGCATCTTCAAAGAGATGAAGCCGATCGAGAACGCCCGCCCGCTTGAGGAGCACTTCCACATCTTCCCGGTTTTCGGCAAGCTGTCTGTTGCACTCCGCCAGGAGGTGGTTGAGACAGATCGTACGGAGCTTTCGCACCTGCGGGTTGCTGTTCGACTTCAAGATTTGTTCGAAACATCCGATCGCTTCTTCCGTCCGGCCCGATTCGAAAAGAACAACGCCTTTTTCAAAGAGTATGGGAAGAAAGTTAGGGTAAAGCTCTGCCGCCTCCTCCAGCCGGCTCAGCGCTTCTTCGTACCGTTTCTCCCCACGAAGGGAGGAAATTTTGACCAGAAGCTCAAGGGCTCGCCGTTTCTGCTCTTCCTCCATCTCTTTTCTCACCCCCCCCTGATTCCCTAAGAGGACAGGCTCGAAAGCTGGGCATTCAGATAGCTCTGCATCTGATCGAGCTGGGCGACCGTCGTATTCATGTTTAGGAATTCCTGCGTAAGCGAAGCGGTCTGCTGGTCGATGTTGGCCTGCATGTTGCTGATCTGCTTTTGCAACCCGCTGATCGAATCATTGATGCCGTTGTCCTGGGTGGTGATTATCCCGGTTATCGAATTGGTGTATGCGTCCACAAGATTGCTCAGAAGAGAGGCCACTCCCCGGCTTACGGTAACGTTTGCACTGGCCGGGTAGGTGCTTCCCGAATAACTTACCGTCAACCCGTTTGCCCCGCTCGTAGAGCCGGAGAGGCTCAAAATATTGCTGCTGCCGGTGACCGCCTGGCCGTCAATGGTTCCGGCCGATGCCGAGGAAAAACTGACGGCGTAGGTGCCCGATAGTGTCGAACTGGTGTTCCCCCCGTATTGAAAGAGGCTGTTGTCGGTAGTGCCCGAATCCTGGAAAATTTGGGTAACGGCCTGAAAATTGGTTGCCATCGCCTGCTCGAAGGTCGATTTGTCCATGCTGAGCGTGCCGTTTGCCCCAATCGTTATCCCTATGGACGTCAAAGTGTTGTAGGTGCCCGTTCCCATTTGGCTCAGGACCGTGTTTGCAAGCTGTGACTTCAATCCCTGCAGAGTGGGGTCGCCGAAAAGCGGACCTCCCGTGGTGTTGGTCGTCGAATTATAGGTGTTTTGCGTGTTGATGTCCGATATGACCCGGTTGTAGGCGGAGATCATGCTGTTTACTTCGGTTTCGATCCCGCTCGTGTCGTGCCCCACATTGAGCGTAAGGGTGGTGCCCGGGCTGGCTGCAAGCAGGTTCAATGTCACGCCCGAAAGCACGTTTGCAGCCGTGTTGGAAGCACTGCTGACGTTCATTCCGTCTACGCTGAAAGAGGCATTCGTGCCCTGCTGAATCACATCCTGGACCGATCCGGTCGTAAAAGAGCCGAAGCCCAGAGAGGCATTGCTCGGAGCAAGGTTTACCGAAAGCTGACTGGCCCCGGTGGCACTGTCGGCCACCTGGATTTGCCCGCTGGAGCTAACCGTAGCCGCCACATTTCCGAAAACGCTGTTAATCTGGTTCAGCAGGTCCTGAACGGTGCTGTTCTGGCCAATGGTAAAATTGCCCGATACGCTGGTACCGCTGTGGTTCGTTCCCGAAATCGAAATCGTATCCCCCGACTTCCAGGAGTAGCCGGCTATTCCGGAAATCAGCGTCGAAGCCGTGATGGGAGATGTGCCGTTGGTGGTGTTCGCCGTACCCCCCGTGACGCCGCTCGTGTTGAACCCGAGAGATTCGAGCGCCGTGCTGCCGGTTGCATCGGCAAGCGTCATTCCCGCAGCGCCGGTCGAGTCGCTTGAGAGCACCATCCGGTACGTGCTCGCGCTGTCCTGGATGATGGAGGCCGTTACGCCCGAAGGAGTAGAGCCCGTATCCAGTGCATTGATTTTGGTCTGCAGGGTTTGCAGGGTATCGCTTGCAGCAAGTGAAACCGTCTGGCCGTTCACCGTAAAGGAACCCGTCAGGTTCAAGGCATTTGTCTGCGAGGAAAAATCGGTGGAAGCCATCTGCTGGGCCTGCGCAACCGAGTTGATCACCACGCTGTAAGTGCCGACGTTCGCCGAAGAAGATGCCGTTGCGCTAAGAAGTGAGGAGGCGCTCGTGCTCGAATTGGAGGACACGCTTGTCTTGTACAGAGACAGGCCCGTCGGACTTGCCAGCGCATTGGAGGCAGTCTGCAGCGTCCCCAGATCGCTCGAGATCGTTCCCCAGGCCGAGATCTGAGTATTGTAGGCGCTTATTTGCTGGTTATAGGGCGTCAGTTCCTGTTCCGAAACCGAGGTCAGCTGGCTGACAATCGCCTGCCAGTCTATGCCGGTTCCCAAGGCCGTCAGACTCATTGTCGAAGACACCGTCGACACTGTGCCCTCCTTCTAGCTGGTCCGCTGTACAACCGGACCCGAAATGGGAGCCATCCAAAAGCGCGGTGCAAAAAGTCATACTTCCGGGTCACCGCGATTTGCACACACATTCACAATAAAACCGTCCAGTAATGGAATCGGAATATCGCGGGAAGAACTTGAGAGAAAATTTTCTCGGCTCCGGAAATATTTTGAATGTGGCTGCAGGTTGCGGGCGGAAAATGTATCTATCGAGAACTTTTGGTCAATTTTTCATACGCGAGGATGATTTGCTTGCTCTTCTCTTCGGCCAGCTTTTGAAATTCCGGCCCCAGGTCGCTGAATTTATCGGGGTGGTATTGCTTTATGGCCGAAAGGTAAGCGCTGTGAATCTGATCCATGCCGGCACCGGCCGAAAGGTTCAATATCTCCAGATTGTCGGCGCCTACAGTTGCGGAAGTCTCCTTTTTCGAGCAGGTTCCACCATTCAGACCGGCCAGGAACTCTTTTGACTTCTGCAGGCCCTCCTTGGAGATCTGCACTCTGTCTTCGATCCGCCCCGTCCCGTTGCGCGATTTGCGACTTATGCGCGGACTTTCCGTATAGGCTTTTAAAACGCTTGTTATCCGAACGGGCCCCGTCATTGGCAATCCTGGACCGGTGTATGTCCTCAGGGAAAAAATCCCGTAACTTACCACACCCATTTCCAGGCAACCCGGCCGTCTCCAGCGAGACCCGCAGGCTTTCCGTCCCCGGCTCACGCCGGGTTTGGCTTTATCAGGTAGATTTACTCTATAGAATGAAACACGCGCTGTCAAGACGAATCGAGCGATTTAGGCCAGATTCCAACTGCTTGTCTTGCTTTTACCATACATCCGACAGCGGCTTGACATCCCGTGTCCTGAAAATTCCTTTACAAAACTTAACCTCCATTAACAGATATTAACTCGATCTTCCCCGAAGCTTCTTATATTAATCCCATATTGAAAGAACTTCGAACCCAAAGGAGAAGACAGGATGAAAAAGAATTTGACCGGATTTGCAATAGTTCTCGTGGCGGCACTGTGGATGAGCGGATCGTGGGTGTTTTTTAATTCCATTGCAAACGCCCAAAACACTTCGCCTTCCCCAGCCACGCCCCCTCAAACCCAAGCGCCGCCGGCCCAGCCCACCCCGCCCCCAACCCAACCGCACCATTGGAAGGGCAAGCACGGCTATGACAATTTTTGGAAGCGACTCAATCTGACCGAGAAGCAGAAAAAGGAAATCAAAGCCATCCGAGAAAAGGCGCGGCCCGAAATGCAACCTCTCATCAAAGAACTTAAAGAGGGACACAAAAAGCTCATGGCGCTCCAGAAAAGCGGCAGATTCGACGAGGCCAAGGTGCGCGCGATTGCCGAAGAACAGGGCAGGACCCTCACCAAGGTGATCATCGAACGAGAGCGCACGATGTACCAAATGAGAGAGGTATTGACTCCCGAACAGCGCGCAAAACTCGACCAGATGCGCCGTTCCTGGATGCACCACCATAAACACTGGTAAAAATCACAAAGACTAACCCCAAGTGGTTGCAAACCCATGTCCGGAGCCTTGCGGCAAGACCTGTCGCCGCAAGGCTCCGGCCTGCCGCATCGCCCCCTCCCGCGAAACGGTTGGGAAGTAATAGACATTTTTTCGAAAATCCACTATGCTGCTTTGCATCGAATATAGTGAGAGAGAGAGAGCTATTTTCAGCAACCTGCAGCTTTGATCCATATCTTCCGACAGCAACATTACTGACTAAAGCGCCCCTAGCCGGTCCCGGCGTTTCGCGCTCCATTTTTGATTGAACGAGGATGGAACAATGGAACCCTCAAACATCCTGATTTATTTGCACATACCAAAAACGGCAGGAACAACCCTTAACTCCATACTCAAGCGTGAATACGGAAAGAAACGAACTATTACGATCGATCAGGCCGATTTCCAAAAATCCGTCTCTGAACTGGGAGAGAGCACACTGAAATCCCGCCGCAAAGGCATGCTCATTAATGTCGAACACAGCGCCTTCGGCATTCATCGGTCGATTTCGTGTCCAAGCACATATGTCACCATTTTAAGAGACCCGATAGCCAGGGTAATATCACACTACTACTACGTACGTGCCGTAAAGGATAACTCCCTTCACGATTTTATAGAATCCCGGCACATGAGCCTGGAAGAATTTGTCACCAGTGGTCTAACTCGTGAGACGGACAACGGACAAATCAGGCAACTCACCGACGCATATGATGTGCCGTTCGGACAATGTACTGATACTTTACTGAATCAGGCTATTGATAACATTAACAACCATTTTTCCTTTGTAGGCCTAACCGAATTTTTCGATCAATCACTAATTAGTATGTGTGAATTATATGGATGGAGAAAGTATCCTGTTTATGTCAAAAGGCTCAGAAACAAAAATAAGCCCATTGTGTCAGCTATACCTGACAGGACAATAGAAATTATCAGAAAACAAAACGATTTGGACTGCCGATTATATTATTATGTAAAGTCAGGCTTCGGAAAGATCTGCTCTCCTGAATTTATTGGAAAAACCAAACGTTTCCAAAGAATCAACCTGGTGTATTGCGCTATTAAAAAGCCAATTGCGCTTCAGAATTCGCTTCACCGCCCCATCGTAAAAAAGTTGGAAACCTTCATCAAATCTCATAGAACCAACAATCAATAACCAGAACCAGCAACTGACACCCAGCAACTAATAACTAGCAACTGCTCTTCGCCGGAAGTTCGATAGTGACGCTCAACCCGCCTTCCGGCGCGTTTTTCGCCCACACCCGCCCCCCGTGCCGTATGACCGCACGCTCCGTAATGGCAAGCCCCAGGCCCGTCCCTCCCCGCTTCCTGTCGCGCGCATCCCCCACTCGGTAAAAGGGGGAGAAAAGGTCGGCGAGCGACGATTCCGGAACTCCCGGTCCCTTGTCCAGCACCTCTATTACGGCATGCGAGGAACCGGCATCTCTTTGCCGATAGCGGAGCGCAATCGTTACTTCGCTGTTTTCCGCCGTGTGGCGGATGGCATTGCGCAGCACGTTTTCCACCGCACTGCGCAGCAGTTCCCTGTTTCCCACCACAAAGCAGTTCTCGACGCAAACGACGTGGACCCTGCAGTTCCCCCCCTTCGCCTCGAAGTCGGCGTCGGCAGCCAGTTCCTCCACCAGTTCCCCCATGGCCACGGGCTCCTTCTCCAATTCTTCCACGCCGCTTTCCAAACGGGCCAGCATGAGGAGTTTTCCGATCAGCCCGTTTAGCCTTTCGGCCTCGAGCCCTATTCGATCCAGGGCGTTTGTCGTCTCCCTTTCCTCTCCCCGGCGTGCTATCTCCAGAGCGATGGTCAACCTCGCAAGCGGCGAGCGGAATTCGTGGGAGATGTCGCGCAAGAGACGCTTCTGCAAACTGATAAGAGATTCGAGCCGCTCGGCCATCTGGTCGAAATCCTTCCCCAGTTCTGCGATCTCATCGCGCCTTTTGCCCAAAACCGAGCCGACCCGAACCTTGAGGTCTCCGTCGGCGAGGTTTCTCGCTGCCGCCCCGAGCTTGCTGATCGGTGTCGAGATATACCGGGCGAGCCAATAACATACCCCGCCCGCCGTGAGGAAGATGATGATGAGGTTCATCGTCCAGAACCGGTAATTGCCCAAAAGGAAGTGGTGAATCGGTATCCGTGTGATCAGCGTGTACTTTTTGCCGCTCGGACCTGCAAGCTCCTGGGCCAGAAACATATCCCGCCCGGTCCTTCTGAAGTCGAGCCCCGCCGGACTGTGGTGCAGGGCCAGAACTCGTACTTCCGCAGGCGCCACCCCCTCGGTAAGCATCCGGTTTCGGTCGTTGTAGAAATAAAAATCGATGTCTACCGCCCTTTGAAGCTCGCGCACGTAGCGCAAAAACACCGTTTTTCCTTCCTGTTCGTATATCTGGATGGCTGTTTGACCCGAAAGCCGGATGGAGTTTCCCGCGACGCTGGACCAGCGGTCATAGGCCCCGGGCTTGATCGTGAGATGGCCCTCTTTGGGCGGGCGGATGATGAGTCGAGCAAACCAGGGCAAGGCGAAAAAAGGGTGCGACTCCGTAGCCACGGCCGAAAGGAAGGAGGCAAAGCTCACAAGGGCCATCCCCACCCAGAACCAGAGGAAAATTTTTATGAAAAGGCTTCTCATCGAAATTCGCGCTCCGACTCCCCCGCTCATTTCAGGGCGGTGTCCTTTTCAGACCTCGACGGATTGGCATAGACATAGCCGGCTCCCCGAACCGTCTTGATCCGTTCGAATTCGCCGATCCGGTGCCCAAGCTTTTTTCTGAGGCTGCTCAGATGCACGTCCACGCTGCGATCGAAGGCCGTGAGGGAACGCCCCAGGACTCCCTCGGCCAGTTGCTCGCGCGTCACCACGTGACCGGCTGCCCGCAGCAGCATCTCGAGACAACCAAACTCCACCGAAGTCAAATCGACCCTTTCGCCGTTTCGGCGCACTATCCGACTTCCCGTGTCCAGTTCCACATCGCCCACACGGATCGTTTCGGGCGTAAACGGGGAAGCGCTCCTGTCATGGCGGTCTTTTGTGCGACGCAAAATGGCCCTGGCGCGCGCAATCAACTCGCGGGGATTGAACGGCTTTGGCAGGTAGTCGTCCGCACCCATCTCGAGCCCTACGATGCGATCGACCTCTTCATCTCGCGCAGTCAACATCAGAACGGGCGTATCGAGTTGGGAGCGCAACCGCTGGAGAACCTCGAAACCGTTCATCCCGGGCAGCATGATGTCCAGAACTATCAGATCGTACTCACCCGCTTCCGATACGGCCCTTTGCAATCCCTTTTCACCGTCGTGGACCGCACTGATTGAAAACCCCTCCGGCTTCAGATAATCAGCCAGCAACTCGCATAACTCGGTATCGTCGTCTATTATCAGAATGCGGCTCATCTACCCTCTCCGCTAAAATTCGAATGCCCGGTCAAAGGGGCTATTCTACCAAAAGTCTCCGATCGGGAGGATCGTTATTCTCGCAATGAAAAAGTTCCTGAAGAAATTGCAAGCATCTGCCGATCATACTGGATGTAGTTTTCTATAACAACCTAACCGGCACTGGGGCAATCATGGCGTACGAAAGTGGCATCTTGTTGAAATCGGGCACCAACGAAATGGAAATCGTGGAATTCTACCTCGATGAACCCGCCGCCGGAGGCGAGGGAGAAATTAACCGGGTATGCTACGGAATCAATGTGGCAAAGGTCCTGGAAATCATCCGAAAGCCCTCGGTAAATAAAGTGCCGCTGTCTCATCCCGCCATAATCGGCACCTTCATTTTGCGAAACAAGGTGATCCCGCTGGTAGATTTGACCCTGCAACTGGGCAAAAGGAGGCTCGAAGAGCCGCAGGGGACCCCTCTGGCCATCATCACGGAGTTCAACAAGACTACCATGGCCTTTGAAGTCTCGGGCGTAAACCGCATCCACCGACTCGCCTGGACGCAGATAGAACCCGCCGAAGTCGTGCTCGGCTATTTTACCTCCTCGGTTACGGGGATAGTGAAGTTTGAGGACCGAAACATTTTGATCCTGGATATGGAGAAAATCCTCTCGGACCTCAGCTCCCAGTATTCGCTCGAAGATCACGATGGGGCGGGGACAGAGTCCGAGGTTTCGCGCAACCAAACCCGGGAGGCCGACGGCTTCGCCCTCGGAGATGCTCCCGCCATGCCCGCTCTCCCCCCGAAGGCGCTTATCGCCGATGATTCCTCCTCCATCCGCACCATCCTCACCCGCAAGCTCCAAAAGGACGGATTCGATGTCACCACCGCCGGAGACGGGGAAAAGGCACTCGCCATGCTCATGGAGTTCAAACAGCGCAGCGAGCAGGAAAATCGATCGCTCGACCATTATGTCGAGATCCTCATCTCCGACATCGAAATGCCCAAGATGGACGGCTACAGCCTTTGTCAGGCAGTAAAAAAAGACCCCGTCCTGGGGGCCTTGCCGGTCATTCTTTTCTCTTCTCTCATTAACGATCGGCTTCTTCACAAAGGCAAATCGGTGGGCGCCGACGAACAGATCACCAAGCCCGAGACCGCCAATCTGACGGAAACGGCTCGTCGCCTGATCGCCCAAAGCAAGGCAGACCCGGGCAGCACAGCTCGAACGCAATATGCCAACTAGCACGGTGCTGGAAAAGGAAATCCCAAGCCTTTTTCAGCCCCCGATTTTTCGGTACAGCCCCAGGCTCGAGGCCCGGATTGTCACAATCCGTCCCTTCTCGAGTCTTTCCGGCAAAGTCGCTCCCGGACCGGCCCATTGGGCGTCGGCCGAATCGAGTATTTTTTGCCATCCTCCCCGGATACCGATTTCGGAAGGCTCCAGAACCTGGTCTTCCTCAAAAAAGTTGTAGAGGCTGAAAAGCTCATAGCCGGCCGATTTTCGCCTCACCACCATCACTTGTTTTTCCTCCAGTCCCCGCACCTCCATGTCGCCGCGCTCCCGGTTGCCTAAGGCCGGCTCCACGCGCCGCAGCTGAATGAGCCTCCGGTAAAAGTCAAAAAGCGCACGCGATCTGCCTTCCCCTGCCCTGCTCCAATTTAGCCGGGAGCTGAGAAAGGTTTCCCGGCTGTCCGGGTCCGGCACCTCCCCCTCCCACAAAAACTCCTTAAACTCCTCCCGGCGCCCTTTGCGCACCGCTTCGCGAAGCTCCGGGTCCGTGTGGTCGACGAAGTAAAGAAATGGGGCCTGCTCCCCGTATTCTTCCCCCATGAACAGCAGGGGCAGGTAGGGAGATAACAAAACGGTCGCGGCACACACCTTCAAGGCTTCAAACGAGACAAGTGTCGAAAGCCTCTCGCCCAGCATCCGGTTTCCCACCTGGTCATGATTTTGCGAAGCGACGACAAATTTTTTCGACTCCAGGTCCGCAGACCGGTTCCCGTGATTTCTCTTTCGAAATTTTGAATACCTGCCCGAATAGAGATAGCCTTCCCCAAGCACGGTCGTCAAATCGGCCAGTCTCCCGAAATCCGTGTAATACCCCCCGCGCTCCCCGGTGAGCAGTGCGTGCAGAGAGTGGTGGAAATCATCCGACCACTGGGAATCAAGTCCGTAGCCCCAATGCTTTTTCGGGCGAATGATCCGGCTGTCGTTGAGATCGCTTTCCGCGATGAGATAGCGGGGCCTTCCGGTCTTTTCCCCCAACTCCCGCACGCTTTCGGAAAGCTGCGCCAGAAACGGGACCGCGCTCCTGTCATAGATCGCGTGAACCGCATCGAGCCGCAGGGCATCGATATCGAAGACTCCCAGCCAGAAGAGGGCGTTTTGGATGAAAAAGTTTCTCACTCCGTCGTTGTATGCGTCGTCAAAATTAATCGCCTCGCCCCATGGGGTAATGTAGCTTCTGGTGAAGTAGGGTCCGAAATCGCGCAGGTAGGCCCCCTCGGGGCCAAGGTGGTTGTAGACTACATCGAGTGTTACCGCCATCCCCCGTTCATGGCACGCATCTACCAGGCGCCTCAGCCCCGCCGCTCCCCCGTACGAGTTTTGGGCCGCGTACGGGTATGCGCCGTCGTAGCCCCAGTTGCGCGCCCCCGGAAATTGAGCGACAGGCATGATCTCGATGCTCGTGGCGCCAAGAAGGCTGATGTGATCGAGCTTTTCGATCACAGCCTCGAAGGTGCCTTTGGTAGTGAATGTCCCCACATGCAGCTCGTAGAAGATGTAGTCTTCGAGCGCTATCCCTCCCCAGGTTCGCTCCCGGCCCGCAAGGCGCAGATCGATCACCTCGCTTGGGCGGTGCACGCCTTCGGGCTGGGAAAAAGAGGCCGGGTCGGGCCGCTCGATCTTCTCGTCCAGAACGATCGTGTACCGGCTCCCCGGCCGGACATTTTCCAGTGCAATCGACCAGTAGCCCCTCTCCTCCCGGTCCATGGCGACAAGCCTCTCCTCCGGCGCCGCAAGCCGTATCTGCATGCTCCTTCGAAAAGGCGCCCAGACTCGGAATCCGACTTTCCCATCCCCAAGGTAAGCTGCCCCGATATCAGGTAAAAAGTTCATCGTCTTCCTGTCTCGATCTGATTTTTCCCGTCATCGAACCAGAGCCGAACCGACCCCATCTGCAAACAAAGTAGGAAGACCCGCAGACCTGTCAACCGTAAGCCCCCCCACTCCCCCCTATCCTTAATTTTTAATTCTCTTTTGATTCGCCTCGACACTCGTCTTACTATTAAAAGTGTGCTGTCCCCATCTCCTGCTCGGGGCGGGGCTACACTTCCCCGCCCCTTTTCAGCGTCACTCGGTACGCAAACCGTTTTGTCTTTTTCTCTCGGAGGACATCCATGAAATTCTGGCCTGGGAAACCCTATCCGCTTGGCGCGACCTGGGATGGGGCGGGAGTAAACTTCGCCCTTTTTTCCGAAAACGGTTCCGCGGTCGAACTGTGTCTCTTCGACGAGGAGGGCGGAAACGAGGAGCGAATCCCCGTGGTGAACCAGACCGACCAGGTCTGGCACATCTATTTGCCCGAAGCGCGTCCCGGGCAGCTCTACGGCTACAGAGTCCACGGCCCCTACGAACCCGCAGAGGGCCACAGATTCAATCCGGCCAAATTGCTCCGCGACCCCTATGCCAAAGCGATCAGCGGCCTGATGGAATGGAACGACGCCCATTTTGGGTACTCCATCGGCCACCCGGAGGCGGATCTTACCCGGGACGATCGCGACAGCGCACCGTTTTCGCCAAAGTGCATCGTAATCGACCAGGCCTTTACATGGGCGGACGACGTTGCGCCCAAAATCCCCTGGGACAAAACGATTATCTATGAAGCCCACGTGAAGGGACTGACGCAACTGGCGCCCTTCGTCCCCGAGGAGCTTCGCGGGACCTATGCCGGCCTGCGCAGCCCGACAGTCGTCGAGTATCTGCTCTCGCTGGGTGTTACCGCCATAGAACTGATGCCCGTCCACCAGTTTCTCCACGACCGTTTCCTGGTGGACAAGGGGCTCAAGAATTACTGGGGCTACAACACCATCAACTTTTTTTCTCCCCACTCCGACTACGCCCGCCGCCGCCTCAAGGGCCGGCAGGTCGACGAGTTCAAAACCATGGTCAAGACCTTTCATCGCGAGGGGATCGAGATCATTTTGGATGTGGTCTACAATCACACGGCGGAAGGAAACCACCTGGGGCCGACCCTGTCCTTCCGGGGCATTGACAATGCAGCCTATTACCGGCTCGTACATGACGACAAACGATATTATTTCGATTACACCGGAACGGGCAACACGCTCAACATGCGCCATCCCCGCACTCTGCAGCTCATAATGGACAGCCTTCGCTACTGGGTCGAGGAGATGCACGTAGACGGCTTCCGGTTCGACCTGGCCGCAACGCTTGCCCGCGAACTGCACGAAGTCGACAGGCTGGGCGCATTTTTCGATATCATCCACCAGGACCCCGTGATTTCACAGGTCAAGCTCATAGCCGAACCGTGGGACCTGGGCGAAGGGGGCTACCAGGTCGGCAACTTCCCCGTGCTGTGGACCGAATGGAACGGCGAGTACCGCGACGCGGTCAGGCGGTTTTGGAAAGGCGACGAGGGCCAGCTTGGCAACTTCGCCTGGAGGCTGACCGGCAGCAGCGATCTCTATGCGAGCACGGGAAGGCGGCCGTATGCGAGCATCAATTTCGTCACCGCCCACGACGGCTTCTGCCTGCGCGATCTGGTGAGCTACGACCGCAAACACAACGAGGCCAACCTCGACGATAACAGGGACGGCTCGGACAACAACATGAGCTGGAACTGCGGGGCTGAAGGACCGACCGAGGACGACGAGATAAACTCGCTCAGGGAAAGGCAGCAGAAAAACTTCCTGGCCACCCTGCTGCTCTCTCAGGGGGTGCCCATGATCCTTGCCGGAGATGAAAGCTCCCAGACCCGGGGGGGCAACAACAACACCTATTGCCAGGATAACGAGATATCCTGGATGCACTGGGACATGGACGAAACGCAGCGCAGCATCCTGAAATTCACCAGATCGCTCATTCAGCTTCGAAAAGAACACCCGGTCTTTAGACGGCGGAGTTTTTTCCGGGGCAGGTCCATGCGGGACCCAAACCTTCAGGATCTTGCCTGGTTTCGCCCCGATGGAACGGAAATGAGCCGCGAAGACTGGGCCAACCCTGCCGCGCGCTGCCTGGGCATGGTCCTGGCCGGAGACGTCATAAATGAGTTCGACGACCGCGGAAACTCCATCTCGGACAATACCATGCTACTCCTGATAAACGCCCACTGGGAGAAGATTTCCTTCGTTATGCCCCCCTCCAGGGCGGCCGAAAAGTGGAATTCTTTTAAAGCCGTCTGGCGCCTGGAGTTCGATACCGCCGCACCCGACCCGACCCATACCCGGTCGGTTAACTCCGGGGCCGCCTACGATCTGCAGGCCCGCACGCTCGCTGTCTTTGTGCTGAGCTGATTTTTCATGCGTCGAGCACTTCCCGGACTTTTTCGACCAGGCCTTTTACGGAAAATGGCTTTTGCAGGAAATCGATCCCGGCTTCGAGAACGCCGTGAGGGGCAATCACATCGGCGGTGTAGCCCGACATGAAAATAGAGCGCAGTCCCGGCGTGAGAGCCTCGAGCTTGTCCCTGAGCTCTTTGCCGTTCATCTCGGGCATCACCACGTCGGTAATGAGCAGGTGAATGGGCCCGGAATAGTCCCGAACAATTTTCAAGGCCTCGCGGGGAGCTCCGGCAGTAAGCACCGTATACCCGTAGCGCTCCAGGATCTCTTTGCCCAAGCCCAGGATCGCCGCTTCATCTTCCACCAGCAGAATCGTCCCGGTTCCCTGGAGTTCCTTTTTCAAAGTCCCGATCGATTTGGCTTCCGGCTCCTGCTCTGCCCGAGGCAGGTAGATCTTGAAAGTCGTACCGCGGCCCGGCTCGCTCCGGACAGTGATGTGTCCATTGTTCTGCGAGACAATGCCGTAGACCGTGGCGAGCCCGAGGCCGGTGCCTTTGCCCGGTTCCTTTGTGGTGAAGAAGGGTTCGAAGATGCGCTCCAGGGTCTCCTTTTCCATTCCAGTCCCCGTATCGCTTACGGCCAGCACTATGTAGTCGCCCGGCGGCACCCCCTCGTGGCCCTGGCAGCAAGACTCCTCCAGCGTCACATTGGCTGTTTCGATGGTCAGCCTTCCAACCCCCGCGATAGCATCTCTGGCGTTTACCGCCAGATTGGCCAGGATCTGGTCCACCTGCCCCGGATCGATCCTGACAGGCCAAAGGTCAAGACCCGGGAACCAGCCAAGCTCTATGTCCTCTCCGATCAGCCGCCGGAGCATCTTCAAAATGCCAAATGCCGCTTCGTTCAGATCCAAAACCTTCGGGTTGATCGTCTGCTTGCGGGCAAATGCCAGCAACTGGCGCGTGAGGTCGGCGGAACGATAGGCTGCGTCTTTGATTACGTTCAAGTCGCGATAGAAGGGATTATCCGAAGTGACCTTCTCCAGGATCATCTCCGAGTAGCCGATGATTATCGACAAAATGTTATTGAAATCGTGCGCCACCCCGCCGGCCAGCCTCCCGACCGCCTCCAGTTTTTGGGCCTGGTGCAGCTGCGATGCCAATATCTCCTGTTCTTCCCTGCTCCTCTTGCGCTCGGCTATTTCCGCCTGCAGCTCCCTGTTGGCTTTTTCGAGCTCGGCCTTGACGGCCTCCAGGTCGGCAAGGCGGCGCTGAAGCTCCGGGTAATAACTCTTTTGGATCGACCGCTCCCCGAGACCGATCATCTTTTCGCGTAAACGCTCCCAATCCTCGGGAGGCTCAGAGCGCTTCTTCATAGAGCACCTCGATCTCTTTTGAGGAAGGAATCCGCGGGTTTGTCACCATGCACACGTCCAGCATCGCCATCTGCGCCAGTCGGGGTAGATCGCCCGCTTTCACCCCGATTTCACTCAGACGCCTGTTTACCCCGGCCCGCGAACGCAACTCGACAAGCCCGGCCACCAGCGCAGCTTTCTCCCGCCCCTCCTCCATGCGAAGTCCCATCGCCTCCCCGATCCGGCAATACCGTTCGGCGGCCGATTCAAAGTTAAACGCCACCACCTGAGGCAAAAGAATCGAGTTGCTCTCGCCGTGAGGCACATCCAAAAATCCTCCGAGGCTGTGGGCCATTGCGTGAACAGCCCCCAGGCTCGCATTGGAAAAGGCAAGCCCGGCGTGAAGGCTTGCCAGCATCATCTGGCCCCGCAACGCGATATCCTCCGGGTGTTGCAGCACCGCAACCAGGTTTTCCGAAATCAGTCGGACCGCTTCGAGCGCATGCAGATCGGTGATCGCCGAATGGGCGTTCGACACGTACGCCTCGATGGCGTGGCAAAGTGCATCCAGACCAGTGCATGCGGTAAGCTCCCCATCCATGGTCGTGGTCGTTGCCGGATCTATCAACGCAACGTCGGGAACCATGGTCTTGCTCACTACCGCGATTTTTACCCTCCGCTCGCTGTCGGTAATGATCGCAAACTGCGATACGTCAGCGGAACTGCCGGCCGTAGTCGGTATGCAAATCAGGGGAGGACCGGGGACCGCGACCCTGTCTATTCCCTCAAACTCGAGGACGTGACGCTCGTTGGCCCCGGCAATACCGATCCCTTTCGCACAGTCCATCGGGCTCCCACCGCCCACGGCGACAATCATGCTGCATTTTTGCTCCCGGTAAAACGCCGTCCCCTCCGCGACCTGTTCCGCGCGAGGGTTGGGGCTCACCCCCGAGTACACCGAGAAAGGAACGCCTTTGGATTCCAAGGACTGAAAAACCCTTTGAGTCCACCCCGCCGCAATTACTCCCGGGTCGGTGACGATCAAAACTCTGCCGGCCCCGAAATTGATCACGTACTGGGCGACCAGGTCCAACGCCCCTCTCCCGAAAACGAATTCAGGCGCCATGAATTTCCTGAGCTCCACCATGCGGAAACTCCTCTTGCGGGTGTAGGGTCTCGAAGATTTTCATTCTGCTTGTACCGGAGGGACCTGAAGTCAAAATGTCTCAACGTGCGCGGGAACATGGACTCTTGCGTCACTATCCATTAATACTCAAAATCTCTTTCAATTACCAGATCGAAAGACCTCAGAATCCCCCAGGGAGCCCATGTACTGGAGTATGTTTGACAGATTGTTTTCAGGCGTTCATAATGCCTCGGCAAAAAGGAAAGCGACGCTTTGCGACTCTCTTGAAAATCGTGATTTCATGGACACTCCAAAAATCAGCCATAGTGAACCGGTCGTCGAAACGGGGGGCAGTGCCGCCGCCGAAAAGATGTGCGCCCGACTCGCAAGCCTCAAGGAGTGCCTGCGGGTATCCGGTCTCATAAATTCGAGCCTGGAACTCGACCAGGTGCTCGAAAACATCATGACCACGTCGCGCTCGATCTTGAAGGCCGATGCGTGCAGCCTCATGCTGGTTGAGGAAAAGAGCGGCGAACTGGTGTTCGAGGTGGCGCAGGGACCGGTTGCCGATAAGCTCAAAGGGGGCATGCGAATCAGCAGGGGGCAGGGAATCGCCGGCAGAGTCTTTGAATCCGGGGAGTCTCTTCTGATTGAAAACGCCTACGAAGACCCGCGGTTTGACCCGGAATTCGACCGGAGGACCGGATACCGCACGCGGTCGATCCTGTGCGTTCCGTTAAAAATCAAGGAACGGGTGATCGGCGTATCTCAGGTCATAAACAGGCTCGACGGATCGGATTTTAGCGAGGAAGACAGAGAGACTCTTACCCTTCTTTGCGCCAACGCGGCCGTTGCGGTGGAAAACGCTCGGTTGCACCAAAAGATCCTGCACGCCCGGCAGATCGAGCAGGACATGGCGTTTGCGAAAAGCGTGCAATTGAGTTTTTTGCCCCGCGCCATGCCAAAGCTCGACGGGTTCGGCTTCTGTGCCCACTACCAGCCCGCAAGGGAAATCGGGGGCGATTTTTATGATTTCATTCCTCTCGACGGGGATCGCCTGGGCATCCTGATCGGGGATGTTTCGGGGAAAGGTGTTCCGGCCGCCCTCTTTATGGCCAGATTTACCACCGATTTTCACCTCCTCGCCATTCGGGAGAAGGACCCCGAAAAGCTGATGCGCCGCATCAACGAAACCGTCTGCGAACAGAGCTGTCGCGGCATGTTCGTCACCCTTCTCTACATGGTGTTTGAAAAAAACAGCGGTGAGGCGTTCTATATGAATGCGGGACATCTTCCGCCGGTGCTCTGGAACAGTTCGAGGGGGGAATACGCTGTTTTGAACCGCCACGGCGGGCCGCCGCTGGGCATAATGCCCGATCAGCGCTACACCCCGGCCAGGTTGTCGCTTGCGCCCGGCACGTGCGTGTTACTCGCAACCGACGGGCTCATGGAGGCCAAAAACCGCTGCGGGGAGTTCCCGGGGCTCGAAGGGATAGAAAAATGGCTCAGAGCCGGCAGTTCGGACGCTGAGTCCGTTCTGTCGCGCCTCTCCATTTCCCTTTCGCAGTTTTCCGGGGAGTGCCCGCAGTCCGACGATATTACGCTGGTTCTGGCACAATACAGGGGGGCATAATTGACTGCAGCCTCTTTTACAGGCTCCGTCTTTTTGGAGGTACCCTCAGACCCTCTCGTGATGTCTGCCGTGAGAGCCGTAACGGAAAAAGTTTCACTCGCAGCGGGCCTTGGCGGCGAAGAGGCGGATAAACTCGTGCTCGCGGTCGATGAGGCCTGCACGAATGTGATCCGGCACGCCTACGGGAACCGGCGCGACGGGAGAATAGCGATAACCTTCGCTCCCGGCCCGGATCGCCTGGAGATCACAATCCGGGATTTCGGCTCCGGAGGAGACCCGGCGACATTTCGCGGACGCGATCTCACAGAACTGCGCTCCGGCGGGCTCGGCCTCCATTTCATAGAGTCCTCGGTGGACCAAATGGAGTATACTCGGCCGGCTGGAGGGGGCATGGTGTTAAAGCTGGTCAAATTCATTTCCAAACAGGAGAAAGCATAGCATTGAATATACAAGTCGATGAGAGAAAACCGGGAGTTTTCGTGGTCTCCCTTGCGGGCGACCTCGACATGAGCTCTTCGCCTCAGGTGCGAAAACTTCTTCTTCCCGTTTTCCGCAAAGGCGTTTCGCACGTCATCGTGGATCTGAAAGACGTCCCCTACATTGACAGCTCGGGGATAGCCACCTTCGTGGAATCGCTCCAGCTTTCGCGTAAGAGCCAGATCCGCTTCTCGCTTGCCGGGGCATGCCACAGGGTAGAATCGATCTTCGAACTCGCCCACCTCAGGAGCATCTTCGAGATGGCTCCCGGAACGGAGGATCTGCTCGGGGGGGAACGGGCCAGGTGAGTTCGACCGCTGTTCGCCGGGAAAGCAGGATCTTGCTTTTTCTCAGGCATCTGACGAGTTTTTCCTGCTTTTTTGCGGAAACGATGAAGTGGCTGGTGATAAAACCCTTTCAGGGAAAGCCCCTTCGGTTGCGCTCGACCATCACGCAGATGGATGAGGTGGGGGTAAAATCGGTTCCCATCGTCGCCCTGGTTTCCTTTGTCATCGGCGTTATCCTGGTGCTCCAGACGGCCTACCAGCTGGATAAATTCGGTGCGGTAAGTTACGCCGCAAGCCTTGCCGGAGTTGCCCTCACCCGCGAGATGGCCCCTCTTCTTACCGCCATCGTGCTGGCCGGGCGGGTGAGCGCGGCATTTACCGCGGAACTGGGCACCATGATGGTCACCGAGGAGATCACCGCCCTGGAGGTAATGGCCATATCCCCCATTTCCTATCTGGTCGTTCCCCGCTTTCTGGCAATGATCGTCATGCTCCCGTGTCTCACCGTTCTGTCCGATGCGATCGGCATGGCGGGAGGATTTTTCGTGGGAACGCTTGCCATCGGCATACGGCCTGCGCTCTATATTCACGAAACGCTCCACGCTCTTTTGGTAAAAGATATCGTGAGCGGTCTGGTAAAAAGCGTGATTTTCGCCGCCATTATAGCCATGGTCGGCTGCTACACGCCATTTGCGGTAAAGGGCGGCTCGGAGGGGGTGGGAAAGGCGACAATGATTTCCGTTGTGGCCTCTCTCATCACCATAATCCTTGCCGACTGTCTGTTTACGGCAATCTTTTACATGTTCCTGTGAGGTGGTGGTCTCTGGAATCGCTAATAGAGGTGAGAAATCTTTGCAAAAGCTTCGAGGGCCGTGCGGTGCTGGAAGGGATAAACCTCACGGTCGAGCGGGGAAGCGTTTTTGCCATCATGGGCGGCAGCGGCTGCGGAAAGACGACCCTGCTGCGAAACCTCATCGGGGTCATTCGTCCCGATTCCGGCCAAATCCTGGTCGGCGGAGAGGATATAACGCGGTTCGACGAGAGCCGGATGGACGGGTACCGGAAACGCTTCGGAATGCTTTTCCAGATGGGGGCGCTTCTGAACTCGCTAAGCGTACACGATAACATCGCGCTTCCCTTGCGGGAGCACACCGAACTGGACGAAAAAATCATCGGCGTGATGGTCAAAATGAAGCTCGAGCTGGTCGGACTTCGAGATTTCGAGCACCTGAAGCCCTCCCAGCTTAGCGGCGGCATGCAAAAGAGGGTGGCCCTGGCCCGTGCCCTGGCACTGGACCCGGAAATTGTTTTCTACGACGAACCGACCTCCGGGCTGGACCCGGTGGTGACCGGGGTAATCGGACAGCTCATTTCGGATCTGAGCAAACGGATGGGCATCACCTCGGTGGTGGTCACCCACGATATCGGCAGTGCGTTCAGTATAGCCGACAAGGTGGTAGTCCTGTTTCGCGGCAGGGTGGTGGCCGAAGGCACACCGGAGGAGATCCGGCAATCCCCCGATCCGCTTGTCCAGCAGTTCATCCACGGTAGACCCGACGGTCCCATACCGCTTCGCCAATCCAGCCGGGATTACCTCGAGGATCTGCTCGATATTTAACACGAAAGAGATTTTTTGAAATGCAGGTTTTCCGATCGGACATACGTGTCGGGCTGGTGGTTTTGACCGCCTTTGTTCTATTCGTCTCCGGAATCTTCGCCGTGAGCGGTCTGCGTTCCCTGTGGAGCGATAAAAAGACGCTTACGATCCTCTTTCGCTATTCCGACGGGATAGCGAAGGGGGCGCCGGTCCGGTGGGCGGGGTTCGATGTGGGGCAGGTGCAGCGGATACGCATCGCCCCGGGGGTGGCCGACCGCATCGCGATAACCGTCGCGATTTCGCCAAAGGCCCGAATCCGGAAGGATTCGCGCGCCCAGATCCGGGATCTGGGAATGATGGGATCAAAGTACGTGGAGATAAGCCCCGGCTCCCCGAACTCCCCCGAGTTGCCTCCGGGCGCAACGATAGAGGGCCAAAGCCCGGCTTCCCTCTCACAAATCCTTGAAACGGGAGGCAAGGTCGCCTCCGGACTGGTCGATCTGGTCTCGCAGGCCAAACAGCTCGTCTCCGAGGTCCGAAACGACTACCAGATCAAGCAAACGGTCCAAAACGCGAACGCGCTCCTCGTCCAGCTTCGAAAAAATACCGCCGATCTCGGACCCATCATGAAAAACATCAAACAGGCTACGGGCAGCGGCGGCGAGCAACTCACGGCTCTTTTGCGGGAAGTGCGCCGCACAAACCGCGAATTGCAAACAAGGATCGGTACGGTCGGAGACCAGTTCGCCAAAACGATGGGTCGGGCGGACAAAGGACTGGCGGAGGCGCAAAAAACCGTCAAAGGAGTCCGCTCGGTCGTCGCTTCCAACAAAGACAACATGGATTCCATTCTCGCGCACCTGAACGAAACCTCCCGAAACCTGGAGGCGCTCAGCGAAGACCTGCGGCTCCACCCTTGGAAGGTGGTGTGGAAAGCCGATGGGAAGATCGGCCATACCAACGCCGCCGACTGGAGGCAAAAGGGCAGGATAGGACCTTATGGCAAGGAATAGCGCGCTCTTTGTGATGTTTCTCCTGGTTCTTTCCGCATGCGCCTCGGGACCGCAAGGCCCCTATGACCGCGGGGTTGAACAGTATGAAATCGGCCATGTCGGCAAATCCATTTCGGATTACAAACAGGCGATCGCACTGCGCCCCGACGATCCGCTGCCAAGATTCAATCTGGCGGTGATCTACCAGGACGAAGGAAGACTCGCAGAAGCCGAAAAGCTCTACAGGGAGATAGTGAAGGGGCACCCCGGGTTTTCACCTGCATGGGCAAACCTCGCCTCCATCATGGAAAAGCGCGGCCGGGCGGGAAAGGCCGAAAAGCTCTACCTGCGCGCCATGAAAGCCGACGGCGGCAGCTGCGCCTCGAGCTCTCAGTACGGTTTTTTTCTCCTGCGGCAGGGACGTGGCGAGGAGGCCGAAAGGATCTTCACAAAGTCACTCAAAAACGATGCGCGCTGCGCAAACGGTTGGTTCGGTCTGGGACTCATCGCAGAAAAAAAAGGCGACACGCGGGCGGCTCTGCGAGACTTTGACCGGGACTCGATTTATAATCCTGCCGATATCGAGGCCTACGTGCGCTCGGCCGACATCCTGCTAACCCTCGGAGACACGCGGCGTGCCGCGGGCCTTCTCGAAAAGGCGGAAAAACTCGATCCGAAAAATGGCGCCCTCAATCTGAAGCTCGGGAGAGTGCTTCTCACAAACGGAGAATTGAAAAAGGCGGAAGAAGCGCTGGAGCGGGCGAAAAAGAACGGGGCACCACCCGCCGAGTGCGAGCGGGAATTGAGCCGGGTGTACCGAAAACTGAGCGTGCAGGCAGCCGACGCAGCGAGGTGAAAAGTGGCCGAAAAGATTCCGGACGGACCTGGAAGCGATCGAAGCGGGAAAAGCTCCCTCATACGGTCCCTGCCGGGCTCGATCGGATGGAGGCTGAAATTTGCCTGTTCGGCCATCGTGGATTTGTGCCTCCCCCGCATCTGCGCGGACTGCCGCAAAATCGGGACTCTCCCCGAAAAATCCTGGTGCCCCGCCTGCTGGGAAAAAATTCCGCATATAGCCCCGCCCCTTTGTCCGGGATGCGGAAGACCCTTCCGGGATGCGTTGGGTTCATCCGACCACCTCTGCGGCGACTGCATCGAGAGAAGATTTCATTTCGATTCCGCAAGATCTGCGGTTTTGCATGAGGGGACCGTTCGCACGCGCGTCCACGAGTTTAAATTCGGCGGGCAGCTACGATGGACGCCCTGCCTGGTGGACCTTCTGGAGACCGCCTACGTAGCCTGGGGACCGGACGCCCCCGATTTTATCGTTCCGGTGCCGCTGCATACCAGGCGGCTCGCCCGGAGAGGCTTTAACCAGGCCGGCCTGCTCGCCCGCGAACTCGGACGAAAGATAAAGACGCCGGTTTTACCCTGCGCCCTCGTTCGAAAAAATTCGACTCCGCCCCAAACACGCCTCAAACGCGATGAGCGGTTGAAAAACGTGAAGGGCGCCTTCGAAATCTCTCGTGACGCAAAAGTGCGTGGTTGCAGGATTCTTCTCATCGATGATGTTTTCACAACAGGCACGACACTCAGCGAATGCGCAAAGGTGCTGAAAAGGAAGGGCGGAGCCTCGGAAGTCTATGCGCTCACGGTAACGAGGGCATTGCCGGATTAGGATCGTAGGGACATCAATTAGAATAGAAAAGCGCGGGGGCTATCGCCCCCTGCACCCCCACGCCGCTACGCGGCTCATGTGGCACTTCGGCCCTAATTGCGTGTGGGCCTGGGCCCAGCGAGTGCGGGCGATCATTTCCCGATCTGCGAAGCGGGTACGCGGACGTGACGTCAACCCAGAGGACTTTCGCCTTGCTCGCCCGTCGAATGATCCTAGAGTTGACCGATTCCGCAACCACATCAGTGGCTTCCCTGGCTTCCCGCGCGGCGACTTCCGGAGCTGTTGCTGCCCCAGGCCTAGCAAAAGACGCCGCGACGAGGGCAGTGGAGGCGTTCTTTTTGATGATCGCCTCTACCCCGTAGCCTTTAAAGGAGAGCTCGCCGAGGGTAAGTAGAAATTCCCTGAGCGTTGGGCGAAAACGTATGAGGACGAACGCCAGCAGAACGGGCCATACCAGAACCCCAAGCAGCTTTGCTAGGGCATCACTCAGCTTCACCAGTCCGTCTACGCTGATTGCTCACAATCTCCTAATGGCTCAATTTACTTTCCCAGTTCCTTCAGAATCCCTTCGATCTGTCCGATCAAAACGGGAATATCATTCTGTGCCGTAAACCATACCATTTCCAAGTCAACGCCGAAGTAGCCGTGGATCAATTTGTCCCTCATTCCGCCTACACCTTGCCATCGAATCTCCGGGTGCATGGAGCGCATACCGCGTGAAACATGTTTGACAGCCTCCCCTATGATTTCAAGTTGTCGGATCACCGCATCCTGAAGCTGATGGTTTGCCTCAAACTGAACGCGGTCAACACGTTCCAGATATTCAAGGATGCGTCCGGACGCATCGAGGACATGCCGGAGATAGACGGAATCATCTCTTTCCATATATTACCAGAAGGTCTTTGAGAATCCGGTCTTTGAGATACGGGCTGATAGCCGACTCTGTCAACAGGTCTACCTTTCGTGCCAGGGCCTCCGAGAGTTCCCTCTCGAGCTCTACCAGAGAAAGGAGGCTTATGGGTTTGGCAAATCGCACCAGGATATCGATATCGCTGCCTTCAGAGTCCTCTCCCCTGGCAGTCGATCCGAAAACCCCCACCATCGAAGCATCGTGCTCTCGGCACATTCTAATTATAAGATCACGTTCTGCGCTGTTCATACTGTTTCCCATCGCCGGGCGGTGGCTGCAACCGCACCTAGGATAACCTGAAGGTAAAAGGTGTCAAGAGAAACGCAATAAGATCACAAGATGCGCCGTTGCGGAGTGGACTTTTTCGGCCAGGTGTATACAATCCTTCGTAGAGAAGATGGCTATCAAGGGCAGCGTGAAGCGCGAAGTATTCCTTCCCGCTCCCCGCTTCCGTACTGGAAAGGGACTTATGAACGAACTGTTGGCGCCGGGGGGCAGTTTGCCGATGGTGGAAAAGGCCTTGGCCGCGGGCGCGCAGGCCGTCTACGTCGGCTCCAAAGGGTTTAGCAGAAGAAAGTGCGTCTGGGAACTCGAAGACTCGCAGATCCGGGAGGCGATCGAAATTGCCGGACGATTCGGAGGCAAAATCAGGGTTGCCATAAACGCCGAGGTCCCCCCCGAGAAGTGGCCGCTTCTGCTCGAAAAAATCGGAAAGTATGCTCTTTGGGGCGCCGAGGGAATCATCGTGAAGACCCCGGGAGTGATGGAGCTTGTCCGGGACCAATTCCCGGGACTCGTCATCCATGCAAGCGTCGGATGCAACATACAGACGGCGGCACAAATGGAGCGCTATAAGGGGTTCGGCGCAACACAGATCGTTGCCTCCACCGAAATCGATACGCCTGCAAAACTCAAGGCTTTTAAAAATTCCGCCGACCGACTGGGGCTTTCAACCGAGGTGCTCATACACGGTAACCGGTGCGTGGGCGGCGTTGGAAACTGCCTGTTCCACGAATTGATAAGCGACTCGTACATTAAACGCACCTACCGGGACGAAGACGGAAACGAAATCGTCGAATACGAAGGCTGGCCCGACCGGAGCGGGAGCTGTTTCCGGTTTTGCCTTTTGACCGAGGAGCAGCGGCAAAAGGTACTCCGAGAGCGGCGGATACGAAACGAAAAGATCGAGGAGATAAATTCGCGCATCAGGCATCACCCCAACGTGGCGTTTATCATAAACGGAAAAGAACTGTGGGAGTATTTGGATCTGGGGCTGTGCACGCTCAAGGCGCAGGGAAGAGAATATGCCACGACCCTTGTCGAGCGGATGGTTTCCTGCTACAGGCGGCTTATCGACGCGCACGGCGAAGGAAAACCCTTCGACGATCCCTCTTTGGCCCCACTCCAGTGCGAGCTGGAACGGATCGGAAAAGACCGCGACCTTGCCCGGCTGGAGAAAACAAAAGAACTGCACGCCAACATCAGGGGCCTGTAGAGGCTCTTTCCGCTTTCAGTTTCCAATCACACTCTTATAAAAACGCACCCCCCGGTAGGAGAAGACGGCGCCGTCCGGGGTAATGCGCTCAAGCTTCAGCCCCGGAGAAATCTGTTCTCCCTCATGCTCCTTTGACCCGTTAATATAGATGAATCTCTCGGCAGGCTGCCGGGAATAGACCAGCATGGAAACCGAAATAGCGGGGAGGGATTCCCGGATGCTCAGCGGTAGCCGGCCAAAGCTCGATACGCGCGATTCGCTCGATGCCTCCGGCGCGGCGAAACTCCAGATATCGGCAAGATTTTGCCCGGAGGAAACAGGCCTCGGGGGCACTCTTACGCGCTCGGCCTGTTTTTCAAGCAGAGCTTTTAGCCGAGCGGCTTTGAGGTCGAGCGCAGACTGTTGCGAAGCGCTGCTGTGAGACGGTTCCGGTAACGAAGGCTTTTTTGCCGCAACTTCAACCCGACGGGGCGCAGGGGCCGGACGTGAGGGGTTGGGTTTCCGGATTTGCTTTTGTACAGGAGGCACTTTCGGCGCTTTTGCGACAGCGGGCGCCTCGTGCGAGACAGGCACGGCCGGTTGCTGAGCCGAAGACTCAGGGGCCCGTTTCACGGCCGCCTGATGTATGGGGGCCGGACGTGAGGGGTTGGGTTTCCGGATTTGCTTTTGTACGGGAGGCGCTTTCGGCGCTTTTGCGACAGCGGGCGCCTCGTGTGAAGCAAGCGCGACCGGCTGCGGGGTCGAAGACGCAGGGGCCGGTTTCGTCGGGACGCTTCCGTGCCGCGGGGCGATGCGGTAGACGATAAACGAAACCCCCAGAACCAGGAGAAAGGCCATTATATACGGCCGTCGCCCCGGTTTTCCGGACCTCCGGGAAGGGAGGGCCGGCAATTCGGGGATTTCCACCTCGCGGGGAGTTGCGTTTCCGCGCGCCTCCTCGGATTTTTTCAGTGCATCGAGAATGTAGGACATATCGCAAACCCGGTTGCAGATCAGATTCTGCGCCGCCTCTGCCTGGCCCGCCCGCGAAGCAGGCGGGCAACCCGGCCGTGGCGACACGCCGCTCGGCTGCGGCGACACGCTGCCCGCTACGATCGAGGCGCCGCCTCTGCCTGGCCCGCCCGCGAAGCAGGCGGGCAACCCGGCTGCGGCGGCCCGCCGCCCGGCTGAGGCGGTTCGCCGCGCGGGATGGGGCGAACCACGGCGCCCTCGGTAAAGGCCGCGTCCCGGCGTCGTGCGTGAGAAGCAAATAAAGAGCGGAAAGCTGCCAGAAGGCTTTCCGGCGGCCCTGCCCGCGCACCATCCGCCCGAAAAATATGCCGGGTTTTTCCCGCAAACGTCATTTTCGGCGCCGAAAAGCAGACATAGAGCAGGACAAAAGAAGCGCAAAGACCAACCGCGGACCCCAGGGCCACCTTCCATTTTCGCCCGCCCTCGACGCGAGATCTTCCCAGTACCTCGGCGGCGGCTTTGAGGAGCGTTTCCCGGGTGACGATTTGCTCCTGCCGGGTATAGGCGCCTAGAAGCGCACGGTCGCACACCAGGTTGATCACTCTGGGAATCCCGCCGCTCGAGGCATAGAGGCTGTTTAGAGCGTCTTTGGAGAAAAGAGGAAGCGACTGTGCCCCCCCGGCCTCGACCTCCCGGCCCCTGCGGGCTATCGCGAGCCTGTGGGTTACATAACGCTCGACCTCGGGCTTGGAGAGAGCATCGATATGGCAGCGAGCAACGATCCTCTGGGAGACCTGCCGCATGTCGGGCTGCGCGAGCCTCGTACGCAGCTCCGGCTGGCCGATCAGGATTATCTGCAGAAGCTTTCGTTCGTTGGTTTCAAGGTTTGTGAGAAGCCGGATTTGCTCGAGGACCTCCCGCTTCAAGTCTTGCGCCTCGTCAATGATCAGAACCGCTCTTTTGCGGTTGGCATTCAGTTCTAAAAGATATGCGTGTATGCGATCGACCAGCCCCTTGATGGTCACTTGCCGTGGATGGCGGATGCCGAACTCGTCGCAGACAGTAGAAAGCAGTTCCTTTACCGAAAGCGTCGGGCTGAGAATGAAGGCAACGGCAATATCACTGCTTAGCGTTTCCAGAAAGCGGCGGCATACTGTCGTTTTCCCCGAGCCGACTTCCCCGGTAAGCAGCACGAAGCCCCCTTCGGTTCGGATGCCGTAGAGCAGGTGGGCCAGGGCCTCCTCATGCTGCGGGCTGAGGTACAGATAGCTTGGGTCCGGGGCTATCGAAAAAGGAGCTCGTTTCAGGCCGAAATATCTCGTGTACATGGCTTTCCAGCGCGTGTGAGCTCAAATCGTTCGGCTACTTCGTAATCAGCCCTTTTTCCATGGCAAAGGCGGTAAGGGAAGATGCGCTGTGGAGGTCGAGCTTCTTCATCAGGTTGGCACGGTGTTTTTCAACCGTTTTGGCGCTGATGCACAAATAGTTGGCGATGTCCTTGTTCCTGTAACCTTCGGCGATCATCTTGAGAATTTCGCGCTCGCGCTGGGTGAGAGTATCCCAGGAACTGGAAGCTTTAACGCTTTTTCTTCCCTCAAGATATCCCTCGATTACCTTTTCGGATATACCGGGGCTCAGATAGCTCTTGCCCGAAAATATGTTATCGATGGCCAGCATCAATTCCCCGTGGGTTGCGTCTTTGAGAATATAGCCATCGGCGCCCGTCTTCAGGGCCGTGAGGATGTGCTCCTCGGTCTTGTGGACCGTCAGCACGAGGATCTTCGTTGCAGGACTTTGCTTTTTGATCTCCGGGATGGCTCCCCCCCCATTCATCCTCGGCATGGACAGATCCATAAGGATCAGGTCCGGTTTCATGGAATCCACGAGGCGGATAGCCTCCAGCCCGTCCTGCGCCTCGCCAACCACCTCGAATTCGGGGTTGGACGAAAGAAGCATTCTCAACCCTTCTCGCAGGATCGTATGATCTTCGGCGATTACGATTTTTTTTCTCTCCGGCATGCGCTGACCCTTCCCTGAGATAGAGAGCAAAGGCCGATTTCTAGGCCCGTGCCGATTTGCGTTCCCGGCCCGACTCTGGGGTGGTGCTAAACTCGCAGACGAAGACCCGCCCTGTCGCAAGACGATTCCATGGAGCAGCTGAATGGCCGGCAGGCAGACAAGGCTGCTTATTGTTGTATTCTACCGCAGATCGAAAGGATTTGCCAGTATTTTGCAACGGAGAGAAAAACCTCGTCTTTGTCCAGGAAGAATACAGTATTGCCTCCTGGCGATTACTGCAAATCGTGTATTTACGGGTCTACCGTGCTTGTGGAAAATGCACCATATTTTTCCAATACACTGGAAAAATATAGCGACGAAAGCGAGGGGGCCCGTAGGCAAATGAGTCCAATCCTGCTGGTGGAGGATAACGCAATATTTCGAAAATCGCTGGGGGACATGCTGCGCCACAGATTTCCGGAAATCGAGATAGCGGAAGCCTGCAACGGAGAGGAAGCGCTGCGGAAACTGGAGACGACAAACGCCGAGTTGATCTTTATGGATCTGAGGCTACCGGGGATGAGCGGCCTGGAGGCAACGCGCAGAATCAAGCAGGCAAACCCCGGCCGAAAGGTCGTGATTCTGACCAGTTACGACATTTACGAATACAGGGTTGCGGCGTTGGGCAGCGGAGCGAGTCACTTTTTCACCAAGGGCAACGCGGGAAGCGAGGAGATAGCCGATTTTGTGAGGAGTTTTTTTCAGGAAAAAGACAAGGCGAAAGAGGCGGGCGCCCATTCGCCAGGGGTCTGACGGCATGGAGCAGTCCCCATACTGTTTCATACTGTCTCCCTACGGTAAAGATCCAAAATACGGCGCGGGGAGGGTGCCATTACGTAAAGCACACTATTCATATCTCACTTTGTTTCCAATATAAGTGAAGACGTGAAGAGCGCAGAAGTTATGGCAACGTATATCGAGGGGTGCGCGAGGAGGGAAATATGAAAAGGAACGAATCGGATGTAGCCGGTTACCTGTCCGCTGAGGAAGTGCAGATGAAGATGCGGATGTCGTCGGGTTTTTTCAGGTTCCAAAAGTGGCTCGTAATCTATAACCTCCTGGTGGACCCGAGACCGCTCGAAGAGATAGCCATGCACACGGGGCTTTCGGAGTCCAGCGTCTATAGAATCGTCTCCGAGTACAATGACGGAGGCCCCGAGGCGATCGAAACCGTCGGGGAAATGAGGCGGCAGGCATGGTTTGCCTACGCGGGAGAATGTACCATGTGATCCCCTCCCGACGAGAAGAGAATAAAGAAAGAGCGGGGGCTATCGCCCCCTGCACCCCCGGGGTGTGGGGGCGATAGCCCACGCTCTTTTCCTTCCCTGAGTTTTCCTTCTGATTTTTCCATCTTGACCTTACCTGACAGACATGCGATGGATTAAGCCGTTCTCATTCTGGACGGCGACCGGCATAGTAAGGCGGAGAGTCAATGGTGGATAAGTCGTTCGATTTCTATCGGGCCATATCGGAGGAACTCGACCCCGAGAGGCTGCAGCAAAAATTTCTGACTGCCCTGCTGGATCTGCAAAATGTCGAGCGGGGATCGATCTGGGTGCGCAGTGAAACGGGCTACACCTGCATCGAAGCGGTGGGGGCACAAAGCGAAAACATCAAGTCGATGACCATCGGTTTCGGCCAGAGCAGCATCGTTGGCTGGGTTATCGAAAACGGCAAGATGACGGTGGCCGAGGCGGGCAAGGATGCGCGTCATTTCTGGCAGGCCGAACGGCAGATGGAGATCAAGAGCAGGCTGATACTCTGTTTTCCGTTGTTTCTAAGGAGCGGCGAGGTCTACGGGGCGGTACAGATAATCGATACGAGCGCAGGGGGCAATCACCTGAACCTCGACCAGGGCTACCTCGATCTCTTGCAGCAGCTCATAGACATGGGGTCGATAGCGCTCAGCAATTCCCTGGTTTTTTCGAAGCAGGCGCAGGAAAATCTCAAACTAAAGCAGACCCTCGAAGCGATAAGCGACCGGGACGTGATGGTCGGAAACAGCGCTGCGCTGCTCGGAGTGAGGAAGCGGGCCGCCGAATACGCAAGAACCGATTTCCCGGTGCTCATCACCGGGGAAAGCGGCTCGGGAAAGGAACTGCTTGCCAGGGAGATCCACCGGCTGAGCGACAGGAGCAGGGGGCCGTTTCTGGCTCAAAATTGCAGCTGCATTCCGGACACTCTGCTGGAAAGCGAACTTTTCGGCCATGAAAAGGGTGCATTTACGGGGGCTCTCAAGACCAAGGCAGGGCTTTTCGAGGCCGCTAACGAGGGGACCGTTTTTCTCGATGAGATCGGCGACATGCCCCTGCAGCTGCAGGCAAGGATTCTTCGGGTGATCCAGGACGGAGAGATAAAGCCGATCGGGAACACGCGATCCAAAAAGGTGAACGTCAGGATTATTTCGGCCACCAATCGCGATTTACAAAGTGAGATCGGCAGGGAAAATTTTCGGGAGGATCTTTTCTACCGGCTCAATGTCTTGCCTCTGCGCGTACCCTCGCTTCGCGAAAGGCCCGAGGACATTCCCCTGCTTCTGGACCATTTTTTGAGCAGGGAGGCTCTGCGGCTGGGAGCCGCGTGCAAGAGCTTTTCGGAAGAAGCCCTCGAGTTTCTGCTCGACCACGATTGGCCGGGAAACATTCGGGAGCTTGAAAATTTTGTGAAGCACATCATCGTGATCACTCCCGGCCAGTGTATCACGAGGCAAGACCTGTCGCATCATTTCCTTCCCACAACGGCCTGCCGCCAAAAGGATGGGCCGCCGGAAAAGGGTGCGCCCGACGGAGTCGAAGGGGCCGCGGCAGGAAACGGTGCGCAGGCGCAGAACCTTTTTGAGGGCTGTACCTGGGAGGAACTGGAACGTAGATATGTGCTCTATCTTCTGGAGAAGAACAAATGGCACATCACCCGCTCGGCAAGGGAGGCGGGGGTGAACCGTTCGACTTTCGATTCGCGAATGAAAAAACTCAATATCAGAAAATGATGTGGTCAAAGTGATGCGTATTCGGGGTGAAGAAACGATAGGCGAAAAGGTGGCGATTGCGCGGCAACTCTACGCCAGATGGGGCGAGGAGCTGGCGAAGGACCCGCAGATAGCGGCGCGGATAGGGGAACTGGGCGCCAGGATAAAGGATTCGAGCGCACTGAGCCTCAGTTCGGGAGTCTCCGGGGAATGCAGGATCTGCGAGGAGGAAGAGGGGGGAAGCTGCTGCGGAGCGGGGATCGAAAACCGCTACACGCCCGAACTTCTGCTGCTCAATCTGCTGCTCGGAGCGGTGCTTCCCGAATCGGGAAAGTGTCCCCGGAGCTGCTATTTTTTGGGCGAGTGCGGCTGCCTTCTCAAGGCCCGCGAGATTTTATGCATCAACTACCTGTGCAGCAAACTGCAGAAAACCATCCCCAACGAGAAGCTCCTGCGGCTCCAGGAAGCCAACGGGGCGGAAATGGATCTCATTTTCCTGCTCCAGGAGCGCATACTGGGGTTTCTACGGCAAAAGGACACGCAACAGTCTCATTCCAGAGCCTCGTAGCACTCCTGCCGGAAGGGAGGGGTGCAGATGCAGTAGAAGAGAAGATCGTCTTCCCCGATATTGGTTATGCGCTGCGAAACACCGGGCGCAATTCTCACCACATCTCCCGCGACGACTTCCGTGGGGGGATTACCACCCAGCTCGATCCTGCCTTTTCCGGAAAAAATCAGGTATCTTTCCGCCACCCCATGCAGGCGGTGCCATGCCGTTTGCCCCCCTGCCCCGATCCGTGCGCGGGCGATGGAGACGAATTCATCGCCCCCATCGTTTGCGATCTCCAGAATCCGGCAGCGTTCGACCGTTTCGAATTCTTCCTTCTGAGCAGTTTTAAGGATTTCGGTTTTCATCGTTTGTGGCCCGGGAATAGCAATAAAACATGCAGCGAAATCGCAGAGCGCGAGAAATTTGATGTCCTGTTTTCCCGGCGCTCCCCCCGTCACGCGGGGATATGAGCCCCGGATTAGAGGAAGGCACTCGCATCCACCTTGAAATGTTCGCTCAGAGTCTTGATGTGAGCTTTGCTGAGGTTGCGCTCCCCCCCGAGTATCTTATGCCCCAAAGACCTGTCTCCAAGCAGCCTGCCCAGATCCGACGGGCTCATGCCGCTCTCCTTCATCAGGATTTTGAGGAATTCGATCGGCGATAGATTGAGCCGATCGATGGAATGGTGTTCCTCTTCGTATTTTTCCATCAATACGCTGAAAATTTCCAATTGGTCGCGCTCCGCCTCGGTAAGCTCGTCCTCGCCCTTGACGGCCAATCTATCGACGATGTTCCTGGCTTCAAGATAGCGTTCCTCCGTTCTCAGCGGCCATACTTGAGGTGTGGATTCCGTTCCCGCGCCACCACCTCCGCCGAATTCGGAGGATTCACGGGATAGGAATGTCATTATAGTCGGCATCGCTGCACACCTCCTTTCCTCGCCTCAGAATTTACTCTTCAATGCATCTTGTCATACTCGGCGTGCGTCATTACATCGAGAATGTAAACTGTCCGCTGATTGTAATGGACCGCCGCGATGAGTCTGTATTTATTGCCGCCGATATCGAAGACGGTTGTCGTTTTCCCGCTCTTGACCGCCACCTGGTCGGCGCTCGGATATATTCTGCGGAGATCGTCGAAGCTTTTCCATTCAGCCTTGTCCACAATAGAGTACCATTCTTGCAGCACCCTCTTCGCTTGTCCGTGGTCCTCCCAAAATGTCTTAAGCCGACTCCTGCTAATTATCCTCACGTCCAGCCCACCTGAATACTATCGGCATTTGCAGACATTTTGTCTACATTTTTCAATGACTTTACCCGCTTTCTCCACGACGGGGAAAATAGGGAAAATAGGGAAAATAGGGGACGCCCAGGAAATTATGCGTTTCCCTCATCAATCAAGGAAAGGCCAGCCGGGCTCGATGTTCCTGAAACTGCCGCTCCAGATTGCTCCAAAAATGAGCGGGCCGACCGAGAGCTCGCTCCAGCTTGAGCGCCGTGTCGGGGGTGATGGAGGCCTTGCCCTTGATGATTTCATTGATGGTCTTTTTCGCCATTCCGGTACGGGCCGCAAACTCAACCTGACTCATACCATGGGCGTCCAGGTATTTCTCGAGAACTTCACGCGGCGTCACCAGGTAATCGGGGATGTATTGGTTGCGATTTGAGTCACCCATGAGTGTCCTCCACTCCCGGAATCTTGCTGGCCGTGACTTTTGACCAATCCAGCCGGCTCTCCGCCCATGGGGCAATTCATGGCATCGGGCCGGCGGGCTTTTGGGAGGCCGAAAATCCATCAAGGTCCTCGCTGCGCGGAACGAAATGAATCTCGCAGTAAAAGGTAAAAGTACAGTTGCAGACGACTTCAATAAAGACCATACCACGTACGTGTATTGGACCGGAATCAGAAACGCCCGGACCGATGACTCTTTACCCGTGCCGAGGCTGCAAGCGCGAAAAGTAGACTTTCTACGCTGCCGGAATATGCCCGCAGCGTGACGACCAAATTGTGCGCCTTTCGTTCCACTGCCAGCCACGGGCGTTTGCTCACGCCGGTTTTGCGCGCAGGTACTGGCGGGGCCAGTCCACCTCCGCATGGAGCGCTTTGGCTGCATGGAGCGGCCAGTAGGGCTCGCGCAAAAACTCGCGGGCCAGCAAAACGGCGTCGGCCGCGCCGGTTGCGACTATCTGCTCGGCCTGCGCCGGGTCGGTGATGAAGCCCACGGCGCCGACCGGTATCTGCGCCTCCTTTCGTACGGCCGCGGCGAAGGGAACCTGGAACCCCGGGCCGGCGGGACTTTTGGCCTCGGGCGAAAGCGCTCCGCTCGAACAATCT
>JAKAJS010000174.1 GCA_021813685.1 Deltaproteobacteria bacterium
CGATGCTGTTCACAACTGCTTTACGAAGACGATGTCTATAGTGCCAAACGATACCTGCATCTGGCGTCGGCTCTCAGGCCGGACATCACCGAGGACTCCGCCTGGCAGACTCTGTGGCGCCTGAGTCGTCAGGGGGCCGAGAAGCGCCGGCAGGGGCTGGCGGAGTTCGAGGCGGCACATCCGCAAAAGAGGCTTGTTTCCTATGATCCGCCCGAAGGGGCGCTCAGACTACAGACCAGGGTATGAGCAAAGATGATTAGAGAAGAAAAATGTATCCTGTGCGGATCGAATCATCTTGCAAGAGTTCCCGCCACGATTGCGCCCTTTATCAAGGTCCGCTGCAATATCGAGGGTCCGTTCGAGGATTTTTTCAGGCTGTACTGCCCGTCATGCGATTTTTCATTCTATAATGAGCGCTTGTCCGTGGAAGAAATACTGCGCCTCTATAATGGTTATCGTGATCCGGTTTATCACAAATTGCGCATGGAACTTGAGCCGGATTGGACGGACCTTCGTGATTCATTTTCGGATCGATCCGACCGAAATCACCTGGCAAGGATCATGGGGCTTTCCTCTCTTTTGAAGGAATGGGGCATTTCGCCCTCCAACGTGTTGGATTACGGAGGCGGAAGGGACGCCTGGCTCTCCAGGGGGGCTTTCCCCGATGCGGAGGTACAGACTTACGACATATCCTTTGAATCGCCTCGGCCCGCGTCCGGAGCCTTCGACCTTGTGGTCTGCTCCCATGTGCTCGAACATGCATCCTACCCTCTGCAAATGGTGGGGGAAATGTACGAGTATATGGCTCCGGGCGGGTATTTGTATATTGAAGTCCCATATAATGGCTCCCATCTTGCGTCAACGCTGATCGATGGCCATCCCCTCAACCGGATGCATGAACACGTCTCGCATTTCTCGCCCGCATCTCTTGCTCGCCTGGTGGAAGCGGCCGGCCTGACGCCGATAAGGGCGCGCGTTTGGCGCACGCCGGGCAGGGTCTCGGCCATCATCGGCTCTCGAACACCGGGAGGAAATGCCCCGCCCCCTTTGATAGTCGAACAACACGATGCGATGGATACGCCCGACTTGCCCCGAGGCATGCATCGTATCCATCAGCGAGCGGAGCAGTGGGCTCGTGAGCAGGTTCGCATCGTAATCCATCCGGCCGGTGCATACGCAATGGAATTGCTTGCCTATACCGCCCTCAGGGATGCCGCGGTGGTCGCCTTAAGCGATAAGAACACCGCCCTCCACACCAGGACGTTAATGGGCAAAAAAGTCGTTCCCCCATCTTCTATCCCGGAGCTGAACCCCGAACTGGTCTTGATTGCTTCTCCTCGCTATGAATCGGAGATAAGCGCCGAAATGGCCTGGCTGAGGGATTTGGGTATCGAGGTCGTGAGAGGTGCAAAAATTTAGAGAGATCGGGGAGACCAAGCCAATATTCGGAGTAATTGGGTTTGAGCGAAAGGAAATGTGCACGTGGCGAAAATAACGAGCATTATCGAAGAGGATGCGGGTTGGGTTGCGGCCCGGGTGAAAGGGATGGCGGATTTTTCGGGCAAGACCATTCTTTTGACCGGTGCGGCAGGCTTTCTCGGTTCCTTCCTCCTCGACGTGCTCGCCGCGTGGAATCAGTCCCGTTCGGCCTCCGCACGCATCCTTGCCGTCGATAACGACCTTGTCGGGCTTCCGGAGCGTGTGAGCCATCTGCGGAAGCGCTCCGACATCGTCTTTTGCACCCGCGATATCGGCACACCTTTTGAACCCGGCGAACCGGTGAACTACATCATTCACTGTGCGGGGGTGGCATCGCCGACGTTTTACCGAAAATACCCTCTCGAGACCATCGACGTGAATGTGGGCGGGACCCGCAATTTGCTCGAACTGTGTCGTTTACACCCCGTAGAGGGCATGCTGCATCTCAGTACGAGCGAAATATATGGGGATCCTTCTGCGGAGGCGATACCAACAAGGGAGGACTACAGGGGATTTGTCTCCTGCACGGGTCCCAGGGCGTGCTACGACGAATCCAAGAGGCTCGCAGAAACCCTGTGCGTCATCTATCATCAGAAATACGGCGTACCTGTAAAAATCGGGCGTCCTTTCAACGTTTACGGGCCCGGCCAGCGGCTCGACGACCGGCGTATCATTCCGGATCTCCTGCGTGCGGTGATACATAACGAGCCCCTTGTGCTGTTGAGCGACGGGCGAGCCACCCGCTCCTTTTGCTACCTCCGCGATGCGGTGTGGGCGATGCTCGAAATTCTTCTGAACGGAGGGGCGGGCGAGGCGTACAATCTGGGCAACGACCGGGAGGAGGTGACCGTGCTCGAAGTTGCGCAGACCCTCCGGGACGTGTCAGATTATCCCCTGCCTGTTGAACATCACAAAAGCGGTGACCCCGACTACCTCGTGGACAACCCGCAACGGCGCTGCCCGGACATACGGAAACTGAAAGCGCTGGGGGATTTCGAACCCGAGGTCCTCCTGCGGGAGGGACTGACTCGAACCCTTCGTTCCTATCGGGAAGAATACGGGAGAAAATAGATGAACGTCGCTGTCTTCGGCGCAGGACATGTGGGTTTGGTGACCTCAGTATGCCTTGCGGAAGTGGGACACTCGGTCGTTTGCGTCGATGTGGACCGCGCAAAAATCGAGAGCATCCGGGCGGGAACCCCCCCCTTTTTCGAGCCGGGCCTGGCGGAGCTTCTTCTCCGGGGACGGGCCACAGGTCGGCTGCGGGCGACTTCCTCCGTCGCGGAAGCAATGGAAGGTTCCGAGGTTTCAATCATCGCCGTGGGGACGCCGGACCGGGACGGCCGTATCGATCTCGTTTACGTCTTAGAGGCCGCGGGCATCATCGGAGAGCGTATCCGCGACTTTGGAACCTTCCACACTGTGATCGTGAAGAGCACGGTGGTTCCGGGCACAACGACGGGACCGGTGCGGGAACTGCTCGAGTGCAGGTCGGGCCGGAGGGCCGGAGTGGATTTCGGCCTCGGCATGAACCCCGAGTTTCTGCGGGAGGGTTCGGCGGTCCGGGATTTCCTTTGTCCCGACCGGGTGGTATTGGGCGCACTGGAAGGTCGAACGGCCGAAGTTATGCAGCGCCTCTACGCGCTCCAGGAGTGCCCCAAGCTCACCGTTCATCCCACCGAGGCCGAACTGATCAAGTATGCGGCCAATGCCCTTTTTTCGACACTCATCTCTTTTTCAAACGAAATGTTCAACCTTTGTGAGGCCATCGCGGGCGTAGACGGAAGCACCGTACTGAAAGGGGCTCTGCTCGACCATCGCTGGACTCCGCGCATCGACGGCAAGCTGCTGGCCCCGGGGGTCCAGGACTACGTCACGGGCGGGGTCGGATATGGCGGCAGCTGCTTTCCAAAAGACATGAACGCCATCACCTCGATGGCCAGGGACCTCGGGTGCAGGGCACCGCTGCTCGAAGCGGTGGTGGAAGTGAACCGCCGCCGGCCCGTAGTAGTCGTGGAACGTCTCAAAAGGGAGACCGGAGGGCTAAAAAGGCGCAAGGTGGCAGTGCTTGGTATGGCATTCAAGCCCGGCACCGATGATTGGCGAAATTCCCCGAGCCTTCCCCTTATAGGCGCGCTCCTGGAGGAAGGCTCCTCTGTCGCGGCATGGGACCCCATGACGGGGGCGGAAGCGGTACATGGGTGGAAAGGGCGCGTAAGCCTGTCGCGCGATCCGGGTGAGGTCCTGGAGTCGGCCCATATCGCGATCATAGCTACGGCCTGGCCCGAGATAGCCCGGTGGCCCTGGGACGATCTGGGACAGAGCATGGCGCAGCCCGTCGTCTATGACGGACGAAACCTTATGGCGGGTTTTGCCTGGCCCACCGGTTTTCGATACATCCCGGCGGGTTCGGGAAAAAAAACTGGAGAAACTAGATGAACCGGGCCGAAGAATTGCGGGGCAAGATCCTGGAACTTACGGCAGAATACGTTAAGGCGGCGCACGCTCCAAAGGCCTTTGTCCCGGGGCAGAGCAAACTCACCTATGCGGGGCGCGTATTTGACGAGGCCGAGGTTATCAACCTCGTTTCCTCCTCCCTCGACTTCTGGCTGACGGCGGGTCCCTGTGCGGGCGAGTTCGAAAACCGCATGGCGGGTTTCTTCGGCGCCCCCGATTTTTTTCTAGTCAACTCCGGCAGCTCCGCAAATCTCCTGATGGTTGCCGCCCTTTGCGCCGAAAGCGCCGACAAGGTTCCGGGCGGACCGGGACGAATGCTTCCCGGCGACGAGATCATAACCCCTGCTGTGACTTTCCCGACCACCCTCACGCCGATAGTGCACAACCGCCTGGTCCCGGTTTTCGTCGACTGCGAGGTGGGTACCTACAATATGGATCCCGCCCTGGTTGAAGGGGCCATCGGACCGCGTACCCGGGCAATCCTTGCGCCGCACACGCTTGGAAATCCCTGTGACATGGCGGTGCTGACCGATATCGCCAAGCGGCGCAATCTCTGGCTTCTCGAAGACTGCTGCGACGCCCTGGGCGCAACCTTCGACGGGCGTCCGGTCGGCGCCTTCGGCGCGTTGGCCAGCCTCAGCTTCTATCCGGCCCACCATATCACCATGGGAGAGGGAGGAGGCGTACTCGTAAACAACCGGGGGTTCAAAAAGATCGTTTTGTCGCTGCGCGACTGGGGCCGAGACTGCTGGTGCGACCCGGGCCGAAACGATACCTGCGGCAAACGCTTCGACCGGCAGATGGGAGAGCTTCCCTTCGGGTACGACCACAAGTACGTCTATTCGAACCTCGGCTACAATCTCAAGGCCACCGATCTGCAGGCTGCGATCGGGCTTGCCCAGTTCGAAAAGCTCCCCCGCTTCATCGAGGCACGACGCAAAAATTTTGGGCGTCTTTTCGAAGGGCTGAAATCGCTGGAAGATCGACTGGAATTGCCACGCATCGATCCGAGGGCCAACCCCTCCCCCTTCGGATTTCCCATCACCGTAAGGAAAGGCATAGACCGACGGGCGCTTATCGATCACCTGGAAAATGCAAAAATCGAAACCCGCCTCGTTTTCGGGGGCAATATCCTGCGTCAGCCAGGATTTTTGAACATCGAGCACCGCGTTCACGGAGATCTCAAAGCCTCCGACCGCATCATGCGAGACACCTTTTTCCTCGGCGTCTATCCGGGCCTTGGCGACGAACAGATCGACTTTATGTTGGAGCGGATCAACGCCTTCTTTTGAAAAATGGCCTTTCGTAAGGCCTTGACTTTGATTTGGATGTGCAAGGATAATCGCTTTGGGAAGAACTCTATTCATACACATTGGTCCTCCAAAAACTGGAACGAAAGCTATACAGCGGTTTCTTGGCCTTAATGAAACGGAACTTCATACCATGGGGCTTCATTACGTCAAGACGTTACGACAGGACGGAGGAGGGCACAATCGGTTAATGAACATATTATATCACAAGTACCGTGGAACACATATCGAGGATGACAGCTTAGCATTTATAATGGATAAGGAGAGGTATATCAAAGAGTTATCGGATGAGGTGGATAGAAACAATGATAAAAATATTATTGTGTCATCAGAAATAACGATGATGTTGCCTAATGAAGCGGTTGATGAGTTGCTGTCCCTATTTCACACTCATGACATTAGAATGATATGCTATATTAGAAATTTACATGAATTGATACGAAGTTTGGTAATGCAATGGATTCGCTTACAGCATAACAATACAATAGATATACGCATATCCTCAATGCCAAAAAGTATTCATTTATTTATTGAGAACTATAAACAGTGTATCCAAATATGGTCAGAAAAAATAGGTAAAAAGAATATTGTTTTTCGAAAATACGGATATGATTACTTTATAAATGGCAATATATGTTCCGATTTTATCCATGCAATGGGTTATTCGCTAGCTGATGATGCGGCTGGGTTCCGTGAGATACAGAATGAATCCTTAAAATATTGCGAAACGATATATTTCAAGGATTTATTAAACAGGATCGACTTGAGGACAGACCAAAAAGTGATCGGAGATCAACTCCTGGCATGGGAAAAATGTCATAATGGTACCCCGTTCGCCCTCCCAAACGATTTATCTATGCAAATAAAGGGTGATGTCATAGAAACCCACCGCTTTTTGCTCGAAAACTATTTGGATAATAACTATGCGGAACTACTTAATAAATACACTAAGCCCAACGGGAGCCCGGATTACAGACCGTCGTGCTCAGACTTTGTGAATATCCTGAATTACATTGATTCGCGCATTGCAGGTTTTAAGGAAGAGTTATTAGAGAGCCTTAGCGTTTCCTTGAGCAGGTCCTATGACTACGAGCTATCGATCCGCCGTTCAGAAACTGATCTTGCAAATGTACTCATGGCTAAGAAGGCAATAGCATTATGGGGTTGCGGGGATGTTGCCAATAGACTATTAAACTTCCATAGGTTCATGAGAGACATTCCTCTGTATATAGTCGACAAGGACGTCAACAAGCATGGCGTTTATTTTCATAAGCGTGAGATCAGGCCCCCGGAAGTAATCGCGACGGAGGAAATTGACACTGTCATCATCGCTTCGGTTGCCTACGCAGAAGAAATTGCCGCAGAGGTTATGCGCGATTATCCAAAAGTTCGATGTATAGTCCAAGTGGATGATTTAGCCGGGCAGATTGGCATTAAATGTACTGATCTCGATGCAGTCGATCAACGATCCTGACGTGTCTGTTTGGACAGGGAGGCAGCCGGGGAAGATCGCATTTGGATTCGATTCGTATTGTGCGAATGGACGAGCCGGGAGGTGATAGATGGAATTGTGGGGCGATTTTGTGGTTCTTGAGGCGCGGGTCTGCCTGGAGAGGCTTATGCCCACCTGGATAGAGACCGCACGGCGAATAGTGATCTATGCGGCAGGAAGGCACACGCAGGGCCTCTTCGAAAACGGCGACTTTTGCAGACTGAACATTATCGGCATCGTGGATCGTAATCTTGCTCTTCAAGGGCAGCAGATACATGGGTGCACCATTTATCCGGTGAGCGAAATTGCGTTTCTGGCGCCCGAGGTAATCCTAGTTTCCTCACCGCCATACCATGAAACGATCATGGGCGAATTCGGCAAACAGTGGCAGGAGGCAGGTATCGATGCAATCGACATTTGCGAGGGCGCCAAGCCGTATTCGCCACTCTTTCCCCTGGCGCTCAAGCATGGGTTGGCCCTGGATGATTCGCATCCGGGTGAGTTCCGGATCAGCTCTGTCGGAACTCCGAGACGGGTGATCCTCCACGGCTCGCATCCCTGGGAGGGCGCACTGGATCTCATCAAGGCGTTCGATCATTATTTTGAATCCGTCGAGCCTGTCCATGTTGCCCCGGACGAAATGAGGGTGGATTTCAGGCAACCTGCCTACCACAGGCTCAAGGCGTCGGGCCTGCGATTCTTTTTCCCTTCCCACCCCGAAACGGAGGATATGACGCTTAACTATCTCGACTTTGCAGATTTGCGGGCGGGGGACACTGTGGTGGACCTCGGGGCGTATGCAGGCCTTTCCACCTTCTTTTTCTCCCGGGCCGTAGGGAAAGAGGGAAAGGTGATCGCTGTGGAGCCGGACGATCGAAGTTTGGATGCCCTGCGCAGGAATGTCGCTGACTATGGGCTGGTGAATGTATCCGTAGAGGCGGGAGCGCTATGGGATAAAGACGGGGAAGAACTCTTCCAGGCCGAGGGCGGCATGAGTTCCGGCGTTGCCGGCGTGCTCGGAAGAACCAGTCTTGCCAAGCCGGTTCGGACATTCACTCTAGAGACATTGCTCCAACGCCACAGACTTGAAAAAGTGGCATTTATGAAACTCGACATCGAGGGGGCGGAATTGAGTGTTCTTTCCCAGGCGATGCCGCTTTTGCGGAAAATTCGGCCCAGAATGGTCATCGAGGCGCATTTATACAAGAACGGCGCTTCTAACTTGCCTGATCTGATAGCTCTGCTGGAAGCAGGTGGGTTTTCAACAGTCACCCGTGGCCAGGGCATGACAGAGTTCCCTCTCGTTCTTGCGCAGTGGGGCGGTTGTGCATCGTGACAACCACAAGAGATATGACAGCATTGTTGTAAACAGTTAAGGGAAGTACATATTCAATTAAAAGGATTCTACATATGTACAAAAAGTTCCTTAAGAAATACATTTCCAAAAGTGACGTTAATATCTACAAGGTATTCTGGCAGTTTAGTATGTCTAACGCCATTATTATTGTTGTTGATGATAATGATAAGTTTGTTGGAATAATTGGAAAAGATGATTTTCGAAAAGCATGGTCATCTCCAAATATCGATAAAATGACTGCAATTGACATTTGTAATCGTAATTGCACGCGTATCTTTGACGACCAGGATGTTTATGCCATGGGGCGAAACGTATTCGCTGATTTCGCTTTTAACAATATTCCTATAATAACGAGAGATGGTGATGTAATTGATGTTTTTACCAGGGAACGTGCATTCTATAGGCAACTGTATGTGGAAGAAAAGTTACCGCGTATGCATTATGCCACACAAATATGGGGTGCAGCCTATGAGGCGAAGAAGCTGGGCTATGACGCAATTAGTGTCATTGAATTCGGGGTTGCCGGCGGCAATGGTTTGATCAACTGTGAGTTCCACGCAAAAGAAATTATGCGAATTTTAAATATTGGCATCGATGTCTATGGCTTCGATAATGCGTGCGGTTTACCTGAAAGTAGTGATGGTTGCAAAGACATGGTCCATCTCTGGCCAAATGGCCTGTTTCAAATGGATAAGGCATTATTGGAAGATAGGCTTCAATTTGCAAAATTGGTGATAGGAGACATTAAGCATACGGCCGATATATTTTGTGATGAATACAACCCTGCACCGATCGGCACCATTCTCATCGATGTAGATTACTATTCTTCAACTGTGCCGGTATTAGGTATGCTTGAGAAGGATGATAGATTCTTTCTTCCGAGAATTTACATGTTTTTTGATGATGTTGGTGCTTTTTATGAATTTTCAGGGGAGAACCTTGCGATAAAAGAGTTCAACCTGCGACATGAATTTCTGAAAATTTCACCGGAAAGTGTTGCACTTGAAGGAGTTGGTGGTTGGGTAGACGGGTTTGAGGGGTGGTCAGGGTGGGCGGCACCGACCAAACGTGTGAAGATGTGCCACAGGTTCAAGCATCCTCGCTACACCCAGTCCCTTTACAATGCAAGTAAGGATAAATCCATCCAGGATGTGTGGACAACGACCCTGCGATAATGGAGGATGTGAGGGGGGTGAAGAACACAACTTCGGAAAGTCGAATTTGTAAAACTCTTCCGGACGAGGATTTCGTTTCTCCTGACAAATCGGTCCTCACGGCGCTTAACGGCCGGAGGATCTTTGTAACGGGGGGCACGGGCTTTATCGGCTCATGGGTTTTGGAGTATCTCTACAGGGAAAGCCGCAAGCACGGCCTGGAGGTCGAGGTGCAGCTCCTTAGCCGCGATCCCCGCGCCTTCCTTAGGGCGAACCCGCACCTGGCAGGCTGGCGCTCGCTCTCCATGGTCTGCGGGGATGTGCGCAGCATCGCGGCCTCGGCCGTATCGGCGGACTGGGTTCTCCACGGAGCCACTCCCGCCAGCCGAATGCTAAACGAGTCAAACCCTCTGGAGATGGCCGACATCATTGTCGGGGGGACGAGGAACAGCCTGGAAATAGCGAGGCGCTGCGGGGCGAAGCGGTTTCTTTTTCTGAGCTCGGGGCTTGCCTACGGCAGCCAGCCCCCGGAACTCGATGCGCTGGTCGAGGAGCAAACGGGGCGGCTTAATTCCCTCGACCCCAAGGCGGCCTACGGAAACGCAAAACATTTCGCAGAGCACCTGTGCATCCAGTACGGCATTTCTTTCGGCTTCGAGGTCTCTATCGCCCGTCTCTTTGCTTTTCTGGGACCGCTGTTGCCGTTGGATGCACATTTCGCAGCAGGCAATTTCATTCGGGACGGTCTGGAGGGGCGCACCATCCGCGTAGAGGGAGACGGCACTCCGCTGCGAACCTATCTGCATGCCGGGGAACTCGCCCGCTGGCTGTGGACTTTGTTTGCCCGAGGGCGCCCCGGCCAAATCTACAACGTGGGATCGGATGAAATCGTAAGCATCCGGGAATTGGCCGAGCGGGTGGGGCGACTTTGTGGGGTGGGCGTAGAGATTGCCGGAACACCAGCGCCCGGGAGGCTTCCTCCGCGCTATGTCCCGGACGTGCGAAAGGCAGGGCAGGAATTGGGGCTCCGTCCGCTCTGGAATCTCGAGGAGTCTTTGTGCAGGACCCTCGCCTGGCATCGAGGAAGAATCGAGGAGAATCCCGCATGAAGCTTCGCGTTGCAGACTACATAGCCAACACTCTAGTCGCGCACGGGATAGGCGATGTATTTCTAGTCACGGGAGGGGGCGCCATGCACCTGAACGACGCCTTGGGTCATCATCCCGGGCTTCGCTACTGGCCCTGTCACCACGAACAGGCATGTGCGATGGCCGCTGAGGCTTATTTTCGCGCCACGCGGCGGATGGCCGCTGTCAATGTCACAACCGGCCCGGGCGGGACCAACGCCATAACGGGAGTATACGGAGCGTTTGTGGACTCCCAGGCCATGATAGTAATTTCGGGCCAGGTGAAATGGGAGACCTGTGTGCGCTCCACCGGTCTGCCGCTGCGCCAACTGGGAGACCAGGAGGCCGATATTGTCTCGATGGTGGCGCCGGTGACCAAATACGCAGTCATGGTTACCGAGCCGCGGGGGGTCCGCTATCATCTGGAAAGGGCGCTGCACCTGGCCATGCAGGGACGCCCCGGCCCTGTCTGGCTCGATATTCCGATAAACGTGCAGGGCGCGGAGGTCGCTCCTCATGAGCTTGTGGCTTATGACCCTGCGGAAGACGACGGTCGGATTCCCGGGCCCGAGGGAGCACGGCAGGGCGCAGGCCGTGTGATCGAGGAGTTGCGTTCGGCAAAAAGGCCCGTGATCCTCGCGGGGTCCGGGATATGGACCGCGGGAGCCGAAGAGCTGTTCCGGATTCTTGTCGATCGCCTGGAGCTGCCGTTCGTAACTGCTTTTAACGGCCATGACCTGATTGCTTCGACACATCCCCGGCTGGCGGGTCGCCAGGGCGCCATCGGGGACCGCTCGGGGAATCTGGCGGTTCAAAACTCCGATTTTCTCCTGATTTTGGGCAGCCGCATGAACATCCGGCAGATCGGCTACAATTGGACGCAATTCGCCCCGGTAGCCCGCAAAGCGATGGTGGACATAGACGATGCGGAACTGCGAAAACCGACCCTGGACCTGGAGCTGCCCATACATGGAGATGTGAAGACATTCCTGGAGGCGCTGCTGGAAGGGCTCGATGGAGAACCGATGCCGAAGGCGCACTGCGAATACCTTGAGTGGTGCAGGAAGCGGGCGGCCGCCTACCCTGTGGTGCTGCCGACTTATCTGGCGAGGGAGGCTCCTGTCAATCCCTATGTGTTTATGGATAAGCTCTTCGAACTGCTCGTCGAGGGCGACCTGGTCGTCACCGCCAACGGGACGGCCTGCATAGCGGCTTTCCAGGCGGGAAAAACCAAAGCCCGCCAGCGCCTTTTCTCAAACTCCGGCAGCGCCCCCATGGGCTTCGATCTGCCCGGCGCCATAGGCGCGGCGGTGGCGACCGGAGCCGGGCGTATCATCTGCCTGGCGGGCGACGGCAGCATAATGATGAATATACAGGAGCTCCAGACTATCAGCCACCATCGCCTGCCTGTAAAAATCTTCCTTTTGAACAACGACGGATATCATTCGATTCGCCAGACTCAGCGAAACTACTTCCGGGAACCGGAGGTCGGGATCGGCCCGGGGAGCGGAGTAGGGTTTCCCGATTTTCGCCTTGTGGCGCAGGCACATGGATTGGCCTACGCGCGGATCGCGCGCCACTCGGACATGGAGGCGGTCATTGCAGCGCAGCTTGCAGAAAAGGGTGCGACATTCTGTGAAGTGCACATAGACCCCGAACAGCCTTTCGCACCCCGACTGGCATCAAGATTGCTTCCAGATGGGCGCATGGTGAGCGCCTCTCTCGACGACCTGGCGCCGTTTCTCGGACCCGAAGAGCTACAGGAGAACACCCTGTACATGCATCCGAAATCATCCTAACAGCCGGGAGATTTTATGGCTATTACGCTGGCGCACCCGCAGATCAATCGCGATCTTTTCGAGGATCTCTTCGTCCTTGAACTGGCCAACAACCATTGGGGAAACGTAAAACGAGGCATCGAGATCATCCGGCAGTTCAACCGGGTTGTCCGGTACAATAACGTCAGGGCGGCCATCAAGTTCCAGTTGCGGGACGTGGAGACCTTCATTCACAAAGATTTTTCATCACGTGCGGACATACGGTATATCAAAAAGACAGTCGATACGCGACTTAGGCCTCAGGATTTCGCAACGCTCGTCAATTACACGCGCGATAAGGCGATGATCCCCATGGCCACCGCCTTCGATGAACGATCGGTGGACCTGTGCGTCGATCTGTGTCTCGATATAATCAAGCTGGCAAGCTCGGACATTAACGACTGGTTTCTCCTGGAAAAGATCGCCCAGACCAAAAAGCCCGTCATCGCATCCACCGGTGGTTCCTCTCTAAAAGACACCGACGACCTCGTCGCCTTTTTCGCCAACCGAAACATTCCCCTTGCTGTGAATCATTGTGTTTCGCTCTACCCCACCGAAGACCATGAACTGGACATGAATCAGATCGACTTTTTACGCAGCCGCTATCCTAAAAACACCATCGGGTTTTCCAGCCACGAGTACGGGGACTGGACCGCTTCGATGCTTATAGCCTACGCTAAAGGCGCCAGGACCTTCGAACGGCACATCGATATCGAGGCCGACGGGATACCCGTGAGTCCCTATTGCTCCCTGCCGCACCAGGCGGATATATGGTTCAAGGCATTCAAGAAGGCCAAGCAGATGTGCGGCACTCCTGGCATCCAGAAAAGGATTCCGCCGGCACGGGAAATCGAGTATCTCGATGCGCTCGTGCGCGGAATCTACCTTAGACATGATCTACCGGAAGGTCATGTCGTGCAGCACAACGATATCTACCTGGCGATTCCGCTCCAGAAGGGGCAGCTTTCGTGTCGGGAGTGGTTTGCGGACCTGAGGCTTGCCAGACCCCTTAAAAGACATGATCCCCTCAAGCTCGACGACTTGGCGGACCCTTATTCCCACTCGCCCGATCTTCTGGAAGTTATACGGAAGAGGGGGCTGTAGACGTGGCGGATAAGAAGCGAAGCGTCTATTGAACCGCGCAGGGGCGGGTGGGGAGAGCCCCCGCCAATTTTAAAGCAAAGCACTCACTTTCTCAGGATTGGCTTGGTGCCGAGCAGTTGTAGCCGGGTGCTCACCAGTTTGAAGATTTGCTCCCAGGAGTAGCGGGCGCGTATGTGTTGCGACACGGCAATTGCCTTGGCGATTGCCTGAGTTCTGTCCCCGTAGACTTCTTTCAGCAACGAAACCAAGGCCCCTTCCTCAGGCTCCAAAACCCAGCCGGCGCCGCCCGCAAGCCTTAGATCCGGCGGGACGAATTCCCGGCGTACGGATGGGATCGGGAAAAACAGGCCCGGGGGGCAGAAATCGTCGGCAGGTCCACCAGCGGTTGCGATCACCGGGATTCCGCAGGCCATCGCTTCGAGAACCGGCAAGCCGAACCCTTCGGCACGATACGGGTAAACCAGGCAGTCGCAGGTATTGTAGAGCCTTCTTCTGCGGCCGGCGTCAACAGGCCCCGTATACTGAATGATTTCGGGCGCATTCGGATCGTTTTGCGTTCTCCGGATTGCCTTGTAAATGTCTTGGTCGTCTGAAATCGCATGCTGGGCGGGGTCCATAATGACGAGGGCCACACCGTCGCTTTTGGTAAACGCCTTCCGGCAGGCGTTCAGGAGAATATCGATACCCTTTTCCCATATGGGCGGGCCGGGAAACAGAAACCTGAATTTTTCCGGTTTTCTTCGGTCGCGTTCCTCGACCGGACAAAACAAATCGGCGTCGATGCCGGGAGGTATGACGACCAGGCGCTCGGACGGAACACCGCTTGCCAGAAAGGCTTTTTGAACATGCCTGCCTGGAACCCAAATTTCATCAACCAGGGAAGCAATGGGTTCGACCCAATATTCGGGAATTCTTCCATATTCCCAGGACTGCATCATCACCCAGCGTCCCCTGGGGGGGGGAGCGAAAAGGGGGGGCGACTGGTTTCGCACATGGACGTCGGCAGTTGCAGAAAGGATTTTAGAAGCCGGGCTTTCGGTGTCTTTGTCGGATGAAATAATCGAGACTTCGTGGCCGGCATCGAGCAAGCGGCGGCTCAGTTCCCTGTTGAGCGAAGAGCGGCAGTCGCCAGAGAATTGAGGCCCTTCCCACACTATTCTTATGGCCGGCTTACGGGGGCGGTTGCGTGCAGGCAAGCTTCTTTTGTATTCCCACCCGGCGTTGATGGCCTCAATCGCCCCCTTTGCGGCAGCGGCCGGAGAAAGCACCCAGGCCGTCGCCCGGGACATCTTTCTCCTTCTTTCCGTTTCAGGCATATCATAGGCCCGACGCATGGCGTTTCGAACATCTCTTACGTGCAGCCCGGCCATAAAAGCCTCTTTATGATGGGGCTGGTATTGCAGCATGTCCCCGGTTAACCGGTACCTGGCATTCGGGTCCACTGCTATGCCGATATAGGGTCCATCGGTTCCGATATTATATCCAAGACCTTCGGGAATAATCACCAGTCGCTGTCTGGCCCAGGCCTCGCTCAACGGGGCCGTCGGCGTGGTATCGGTTGAAATGTACATGCTGCAGCTGTCGATCAAACGGACGATGTCGGTTCTTCGCCCCAGTTTGTCGTCAATCACGAGCGCGGCATCGGATCCCGTCTTTTGGCGAAGTCGGTCGACAAGATCGCGAAGGTCCCGTTCCGGTTTGCCGGGCACGGGGTGCCAGGGCGGGTAGTTGACCTTCAAGTAGAGTTCGACATCGCCATTTCCTTTGAATTCTTCGAAATAGGCCTCGATTAACACATCCCAGCGTCGTCTTGGCTGAAACATGGCGATGGACAAAAAGCGGAAACGCTCGGCGGAGGGTTCAAGACTTGGGGGGGCTAGTATCGGGTTTTCCAGCCAGGGATTCGGCCAGAAAACGACTCTGATTTTTTCGGCAGGCACACCCGCCTTAGTGAAGACCTCCCGTTCTTTTCCTGTTAGAAGCCATATCTGATCGATTTGTTCGAATACCTCCAGCCATTCGGTCGGGGGGAGATTGCCCTGAGCGCTGCTGTCAAAGGTGGTGGCCATAATCCGCAGTGCAGGCTCGGGCAGTTCCACCGTCAACCAGTTTCTGCTGGGCACGTGCGAAACAATGTAGGTGACAGGGGGAACGACCGGCGTTGTCTCCAGCAATTTCATGAGAGCGAGGTCGCAATCGTCTATGCCGAACTCGATTTCATTTACGGGTAGGACTCGGATTCGGACGCCCGCATGGTAGAGTGCTGAAACAAAGGTGCGCGCCGCACAACCGTAGCCGCTCCGGTTCCAGAAAGGCGCCAGCCAGACCAGCGTCCCTGCGGGCGCATCAGATTGCCGGTCCACTGCGAACTCCTGAGAAAATCAACGATGGGTTCAAACCTGCTCCCTCCATGCCACATTTCCCGACGCCCATAGATTCTCGAGCATGTGCACATCTCTCATCGTATCCATGCACTGCCAGAATCCTTCATGCCTGAAGGCGGCCAATTGATTGCCACGCGTCAGGCGGTCCATGGGCGCTTGCTCGAAAGGTTCATCGTCGCGGGGAATGAAATTGACTATTTCAGGATCGAGGACAAAGAAGCCTCCGTTTATCCACCCTTCCCCCGTCTGCGGCTTTTCGGCAAAGGCTGCTACATCGTCGCCTTCAAAGGTGAGGCCGCCGAAGCGCGCCGGAGGACGAACGGCTGTCACCGTGGCTATTTTTTCGTGACTTCGGTGGAATTCGATCAGTCTGTTAATATTTATATTGCCAACTCCGTCCCCGTAGGTCAGCAGGAAAGGCTCCCTGCCGATGTATTCGGCAATTCGTCTTACTCGCCCTCCAGTCTCGGTTCTGGCCCCCGTGTCGAGCAGATGCACCGTCCAGTCCTCGGCGTGCTGGTTGTGTACCGTGAGGTCGCCGGTGGCGAGTCGTACCGTCAGGCTGCACGTTCTGGCCCTGTAGTTTATGAAATAATCCTTAATCATCTCCCCCTTATACCCGAGGGCGACCACGAATTCGGTAAATCCGTAGTCGGCAAATCCCCTCATGATATGCCAGAGGATAGGCTTTCCACCGATTTCAACCATTGGCTTGGGCTTGACTACGGTTTCCTCGGAAAGCCGGGTGCCCAATCCGCCCGCCAAAATTCCAACTTTCATTTTTCCGCCCCTCGTCAAAAGACCGACGATTGCCCCCATGGCTGCAGAAGGGGGAACAACGAGCCCCTGGAACTCTTCTTTGCCGACATACAAGCGACCGCCTGGAAAGCAGCGCTGAAAAAATATTCTCGTTTTTCGATTGGTTTGCAGGTGTCCCCACCACACATTTGAACATGGTTTCCGCCAAATGACAACACTTGCGCTCGCATGCGCGTCCGCAGCCGTGGAGCTTAGAAGCAATAAACATACCCGGGTGATAATCGGAGCTTTTCGACAAAGAGAAAGCAAAAAGCGCGGGGGAAGGCTTCCTCCGCGCTTTTCCCTACCCGAGGGGGGATGGACGGGATATATAGATTCCACGTGTCGTTTTCGATTCACGGAGCGACTTTGCACTCACGGGAGATCGGGATCATGGAAAAGAGGGTGGCTCCCCTGGAGCTCTACAGGTGCACGCCCAAAACCAACTGCGGGGAGTGTGGACGCCCGACCTGCTTTGCTTTCGCAACCCTGGTGGTTACCGGGCAGCAAAACGTTTCCGCCTGTCCCTATTTGGGGGGAAAAGAGCTCGAGCCCCTGCTCGAAAGACTCGAAGAGCAGCTCGACCGGGGAGTGGGCGTCAGCCGCGAGGGCTTTGAAAAAACGATGGAGTTTCTGAGGGGCGAAATCGAAAAGTGCGATTTCCGGGTAGTGGCAAAGAGCCTCGGGGCCAAAGTCGAAGAAAGGGCGGACGGGGCAGGGCTGGTTTTGCCCTATTTCAACGACAAGCTGCTCGTTACCCGATCCGATATCGAAAACCTCTCGGGGGGCGATCTTTCGGCGTGGGAAAAAATCCTTGTTTTCAACTATGTGATCGGCGGGGCGAGCGAGCCTTCCGGCACATGGGTGGGGATGGAAAGTCTGCCCAATTCCGTATCGAAAATAAAGAGTCTCAAGGCCCACTGCGAAGAGCGGTTGAGCCGGCTCTATGCCGGCAGGATCGATTCTTTTTCACAAGCGGTCTCGAAGTGGGGAAGGGAAGTTTCCCTGAAGGATGAGGGTATCGATTTGGCGGCCCAGTTTGCGGTTTTCCCGAAGCTTGCCATCCGGTTGCTTTTCTGGGACGAAGTACAAGAAGAGGGCTATGAGTGCCGGGTCAAATTCCTTTTCGACAGCAGGGTCCTGCAGGTCCTGGACCTTGAATCGCTCCTCTTTGCGTGTGAACAGATCACAGACCGCCTCAGCGTCAAGAGGTAGAAAGCCAAAAATTTCAATAATCCGCAAAAAAATGTCAAATAAGCTTCGCCCACCGAAATCTTTTGATGAAAATTTCTTAGAATTCATGTATTTTAGGCCTAACCAACCTGACACAAAATTTTTATGGCCTCCACGTGAGGGACTCTCGGACGATGGATGTTATGAGGAGCGGCTTGCGGCGTTGTTGCTCGCAGGCCATGGGGTGCTTCTCTATTTGTGCAGTCTTACCGTTTAAAAGGAGAACCAGTAGTTATGAAAAAAGGACTTAAACGTGAACTTACCTTGCTCGATTTGACGATGCTTGGGTTGGGCGCAATCATCGGTTCGGGCTGGCTTTTCGCCTCGCAGAAAGCCGCCAATCTGGCCGGCCCGGCCTCCATTCTGTCGTGGCTCGTCGGCGGAGTCGCAGTCATCTTTATCGCCCTGGTGTATGCGGAACTGGGCGCCATGCTTCCGGTGGCGGGGGGGCTTGTGCGTTATCCCCAGTATTCGCACGGCAATTTTGTCGGCTATATCATGGGGTTCGCATGTATAGCCGCCTACTCGACCGTTGTATCCATCGAGGCCGAGGCCGTCGTCCAGTACATGAGCGCCTATATTCCTCCTCTTTATGCCAATCATAACATGACTTTCATCGGCTGGCTGGTCACGCTCTTATTCGTCATCATTTTCTTTGCAATCAATTATTACAGCGTCCGCATTTTTGCCAAGGTAAACAACATTGTTACTTTCCTCAAGTTCCTCACTCCCGCACTTGTGGTACTCCTTTTCATCACCAAGTTCCATCCCGCCAATTTGCACTTTGGAGGCAGTTTCGCACCCTTCGGCGTACCGGGTGTTTTATCGGCGGTCTCCTCGGGCGGCATCGTGTTTGCCTATCTAGGCTTTCGCCAGGCAGTGGATATGGCCGGGGAAGCGAAAAATCCCGGCCGTGACGTTCCTCTGGCGATCGTTATTGCGGTTCTTATCGGTGTTGCCCTCTATGCCCTGCTCGAGACCTGCTTTGTCGGCGGACTCACAGTGAAGGAACTGGCTACGGGCTGGGGCCACTTCGGGTTCAAGGCTCCCTTTGCCGATCTGGCTATGGCGCTGGGCTTCACCTGGCTTGCTCCTGTTCTTTTTGCCGATGCGCTGCTTTCCCCTGCCGGCACCGGCAACATCTATTGCGCCTCCACCTCGCGCGTCGTTCTGGCCCAGGCCAATAACGGGCTGTGGTGGAAAGTCTTCCGGGGCATAGACGAAAAGTCCGGTGTTCCCCGTCCCGCCCTGTGGCTGACTCTGGCTCTTGCCCTGATCTGGACCGCCCCTTTCCCGACCTGGAACAAGCTGGTCGGAGTCGTCTCCGGCGCGGTCGTCTTCACCTACATGATCGGACCGGTTTCGGTTATGGGCCTGCGCAAGACGGCGGCAGACCTGCATCGGCCGCTTCCTCTGAAAGGCTTGTCGGTAATCTCCCTTCTCGCCTTCATCGTCGGGACCCTTCTGATTTACTGGAACGGCTGGGCCACCGACTGGGTCGTCGTTGTGGTCGACCTGTGCAGCCTGGTGCTTTATGCCTACTTCATGTTTAGTGATGCGTCCTTGCGAAAGGACCTCGGCAAGAACATCAAGGCCGGCATCTGGCTGGTTGTGTACATGTTCTTCCTGCTCGGCATTTCGTACGCGGGTTCCAAGCAGTTCGGCGGCCACGACATGGTCAAATATCCGATGGACCTTCTCGTGGTTGTGATCGGCGCCGTCGTGTTTTTCTACTGGGGCTGCGCGTCGGCCATCTCCACTCCGGAAATCGAAGCCACCCTGCTCGCCCAGGAAAAGCGCCTGGCGGCCGGCCTTCCGCCGGAGATGGATGTCGAACCGGTAATGGGGCTGTAAGAAAATAGTACTATCCGGCACAGGTTGGTTTGCAGTCGAATAAGGACCGGCAGGGGGAGGGAAGCTGTTGTCGCCTTCCCCCTCCCGCTCATTCTGAAAAAGGATTCGGCTACACGCGCGCAGCGCGTGTGGCCGAATCCTTTTTTTCATCGGGCAGTCGGTTCCAGTGCGGCCACCCTTTGGGATACCGGCGGATGGGAATAGTGAAACCAGACGTAGAGAGGGTGAGGGTTCAGGTTCGACAGATTGTCGGCGGCAAGCCTCTTGAGTGCTTTGGCCATGGCCTCGCCGCTGCCCGTCATTTCAATCGCAAACGCATCCGCTTCCCGTTCGAATCTTCTCGATAGAGCCATGGAAAAAGGCTTCAGAAAAAAAACCGCCTTGCCAAAGATGATCCAGGCCAGAAAAATGCCCGCATAGGGCGGCATCGTGCGCAATCCGAAAGTCGAAAAAAGAAGGGGCCACCGGATGAAGAGCCACGTGGCGTAAAAAGCGGCAAGCGAAAAGCAGGAGAATACGATCAGGGTTTTCACGACGTGCTTTTTTGTAAAATGGCCGGCTTCGTGGGCGAGAACCGCAAGGATTTCCTCATGCGTGTGGGATTCGAGCAGGGTGTCGAAGAGCACGATCTGCTTGGTTTTCCCGATCCCCGTGAAATAGGCGTTCGTGTGCCTGCTTCTCACTCCCGCGTTCATCTGCAGGATCTTTTTTACCCGAATACCGCTTTTTTCCATCTCGGCTGTGATTTTTGCGGCAAGCTCTTCGTCCCGGACGGGTTCGAACTTGTTGAAAAGAGGGGCCAGAAGCACCGGGTAGAGAATCGCCATGATCAGTTGCACGGCGGAAAGAAGCAAAAAGCCCCACAACCACCAAAGGCGCGGCGACCACTCGATAAAGAGCAAAAGCAGAGAAAATATGACGGCGAAAAGAAGGACCGAAACCAATCCGCCCTTAATCTGGTCGAGGGTCCAGAGTTTTCGGGTAGATTTATTGAACCCGAATTTTTCCTCGATGACGAAGGTGTTGTAGTAGTCGAAGGGAAGGGCGACCAGAAACTCGATGAGTCCCGGAACGAAAAAGAATAGAAGCCCCGCAGGGATAAGCGCCAGGCCCGCTCTGCCGGAAAACCGGACCAGGGCCGGAAGCAGGCCGGAGAGCAGGATGGCGAGCATAACGGCTTCCGAAACGATGTCTCCGAAAATTCCCGTCCCTGTCTTTGCCCGTTCGTACCGGGCGGTCTGGACGAGTTTTGCTTCGTCGAGGTAGCCTTCGAACCCTGCCGGGACCTTGTCGCCCCGTTTTTGGGAATAAGCGAGGTTTAGCCTTTCCAGCCAGATGTTGAAAGCGTTCTGTACGAGGTATAAAAAAAGAAAGCAAACCAGAAACCAGTTCAGTTCGACCATTCGAAAACCTCTCTGGCGGCTGAAGCGGGCGCCGCGGCCAAGGCTAGTTGCTAGTTCTAGTTGCTAGTTTCCAGCTACCGGTTTATTTGTCTCTAACAACTAGCAACCAGAAACTAGCAACTCAGCCGGCGGCACGCCGCTATTTGCGGTTTTCTTTTTCTTTGCGGATGATCTCCTCGGCTATAGCCTTGGGCACGGTATTATAGCGGGAGAACTCCATGGTGAATTCGGCCTTGCCCTGGGTGGAGGAGCGAAGCACCGTGGAATAGCCAAACATCTCGGAGAGGGGAACCTCGGCCTCTACGGCGGAAAAGGCGCCGTCTTCGGAGGTGGAGAGGATGATGCCGCGTCTCTGATTGAGGCTTCCAAGAACTGCTCCCTGGAACTCGGAGGGGGTCTCCACCACCACGCGCATTATGGGTTCGAGCAGTACGGGCTTGGATCTTTCATAGGCTTCGCGGAAAGCCCCGATCGCCGCCTGTTGGAAGGCGATATCGGAGGAGTCCACCGAGTGAGAGGCGCCGTCGTTTATCGTGACCCGCACCCCTACCACCGGAAATCCGGCGAAAGCGCCTTTGGGAAGACACGCCTTGAAGCCCTTTTCGCAGGAGGGGATGAATTCGGTGGGAATCGAGCCGCCGACGATTTTATTTACGAACTCGAACTCCCCTTCGGAAAGAGGCTCGAGAAAGCCGGCCACTCGACCGAACTGCCCGGCGCCGCCCGTTTGCTTCTTGTGCGTGTAGTTGAAGTCGGCCTTCGTGGTGGGCGACTCCCGGTAGGCGACGCGCGGCATCCCGGTTTCGATGTCCGCATTGTACTCGCGTTTCATACGTTCGACGTAAACATCGAGGTGGAGTTCTCCCATCCCGCAGATGATGGTCTCGGAGGTCTCTTCATCGAGGTAGACCTTAAAGGTCGGGTCCTCTTTGGAGAATCGCGTGAGGGCCTTGCTCAGATTCATCTCCGCCTTTTTGTCCTTGGGCTTTACGGCGAGCGAAATGACCGGGGCCGGAACGTGCATCGAGGTCATGGCATAGCGGATGCGCCCGTCGGTGAAGGTGTCTCCGGAGGCGCAGTCGATACCGAAAAGGGCAACTATATCGCCCGCCATGGCTGAATCGATTTCCTCCATTTCGTCTGCGTGCATCCGCACGAGGCGCCCGACCTTCACCTGCTTGCCCGTTCTGGTGTTGACGATGGTGTCGCCCTTGTTGAGGCAGCCCTGGTAGATCCGAACATAGGTGAGCTGCCCGTAGCGGCTCACTTCGAGCTTGAAGGCAAGCATCACCAGAGGCAGGTCGGGTTCCCCGGTGAGAACGACTTGCTCTTCGTCCTTGTCCAGGTCGAGCGCCTCATTTCGGATATCGAACGGATTGGGCAGATACTTGATGATCGCATCGAGCAGGGGCTGAACGCCCTTGTTCTTGTAGGCCGAACCCATGAGCACCGGAGTCAGTTCCAAAGAGAGCGTGCCTTTGCGGATCGCCTCTTCAACCAATTCGGTCGGGATGGCCTCCTCGCCCAGGATCGCCTCGGTCAAGTCATCGGAAAAAAGGGAGATCGCATCGAGCATCTCCTCTCTTTTCTCCTTGGCAAAGGCGGCGAATTCGGCAGGAATATCGGTTTCGACCAACTCCTCGCCATGCTCGCCATCGAAGGAAAGCGCCTTCATTGATACGAGGTCGATTACTCCATTGTGGTCCTTCTCAAGGCCCATGGGTACCTGGAGCATGACCGGGTTGTGATTGAGCTTTTCTTTGAGTTGCCGCACCACGCGCAACGGGTCGGCGCCCGTCCTGTCGCACTTGTTTATGAAAGCGATACGCGGCACCCGGTAGCGAACCATCTGCCTGTCCACGGTGACCGACTGGGACTGAACCCCGCCTACGGCGCAAAGAACCAGGACCGCTCCGTCCAGAACCCGCAGGGCGCGTTCTACCTCGATAGTGAAATCCACGTGGCCGGGCGTATCGATGATGTTGATCGGGTGGTTGTCCCACGAGCAAAAGGTCGCGGCCGACTGGATCGTGATGCCGCGTTCCTTTTCAAGTTCCATGAAATCCATGGTCGCTCCGACGCCGTCCTTGCCTTTTACGTCGTGAATCGCATGGATGCGTCGGGTGTAGAAAAGGATTCTTTCCGTGAGAGTCGTCTTACCGGAATCTATGTGCGCGCTGATGCCGATGTTTCTGAGCCGAGCGATGTTCTCCGAGGTTTTGGTGGCCATGTGGACTCCAAGCCGGAGAAAGGGGGGGCAGGTTCGCGGAACGGCGCCTCTTACGCCGTCTCGGTTCTCATTTCGAACCCGGGCCGAAATGCAACGCGTGTCGATCTGTTCGGCCCACACTGTCTCCCCGTTTCCGGCGAATTGCGGTTTATTCTAGTTTCGTAACGCCAACGGGACAAAAAAGAACGGGCACCCCAAAAGTGCCCGTCTGAGCCCCCCTGTATAACGCATATTTTCCCAAAAGAAAAGAGTCTTCTTGAGAGTTTTTTATGCAAATTGCCCGGAAAAGATTCTACTTCCTGGCAAGTCTTGTCCTTCCATGCCGCAGAGCCGCCGATTTTTTCTTCGCCCTGGTGTGCACGGCCTCCCTGTGGATCTTTTTTGCGCTGTGATGTTCGATCCTGTGTGCCGTGCGTGCGGTCGGTTTGTGCTGAGCGATCTTTTCATGCCTTGTGTCTGCATGCTTTGCGAGCGGTTTGCGGAGAGCGGTTCTTGCGTGCTTTGCCTCCGAAACCTTGCGGCCCTTTTTGTGTCGGGCCAAAGCGGCCTTCCTTGCGGGGTACTTGATCGCACACGAAGACATTCCAAGCGATGGCCTCACCGGGAGGTTCGCCTGGGCCAGCTTTATCAGCTGCCCATGCCTGAGAAGGGCCTTGGGGCCAAGCCGATTCAACCGGCAAAGCGCGGAAAGAGGAATGCCGGTCTTTTTTGCGACGTCCTTCAGCGTGCCGCCGTGAGCCACACGATAGTACGCGGAGGTGAGGCCGGCTTTTCCCGAATCGGACTCAAAACAGATGGGGGAAGAAGAATGTCGCCGCCTGGAATAGACGACAGGTCGGGCGGTTTTTCGGATTTCCGCTCGCCTCGTCTTATACGCTTCCCGCACACGAACGGAATGGTCGGCTGCACCGGTTTGTTGCGGCCGGGGCCGGCTCGTGACCGGTTCGTCGACAGAATCCGACAGGACAGACGGGGCCGCTTGAGGAGCCAGCGAGGCCACCTTGACCGGGGGGGTGGCGACCTGGGCGATGTAACCCGGTTGCAAAGAATTTGCGAGCTGGACCGGACCGCTTTCGAAATTCCTCCTGTAGTACACCAGGCAACTGCCGGGAACCAGTACGCTAAATGGCGTGATGTGGTTCCAGGCGCAAAGCTCCCTCTGCGAGACGCCGAAGCATTTGGCCAGCTGAGCGATGCCTTTTTCGCTGCCGTTTACAAAGTAGTCGATTTTTTTGGGCAGATACGATTCCTGGGCGACCTGGATAATCTGATCCATTTTGACTTCATTGGGCCCAATGTGTGCCGCAAGCGTCGACCACGGGGTGAAAAACCGTATGTGCATGTGCGTGACATGCCCGGGGATGTCTTCGACAAGAGCCCCGGGGCAATTGCCGAAAAGACGGTTGAGATACGCCTTGCTGTAGCCGTGGGAGAGCCCGTAATCGTAGAGTACTTTCTGAATGCTCCGGTCCAGGAAGATGTACTGCACGCGCTGGGAGGCGACGAGATTTTCTATCAGGAAGAGGGTCTTTGCGGGATCGAGATTGTCTCTGTTCATGGGAATGAGACTGTGCAGCTGGCAGTTGTCTTTGGCATAGAGACCGACATCGACGTCACGGCCGTTCTGGTGAGATACATGACCTCCGAACCTGCCTCCACCCTTTTGGGAAAAATCCCCGATGTAAACATCGCACGTTCCGGGAAACTGTGCCTTTACGGCCTCTATCGCATTGAGCAAAGCCCCTGCAAGCTCCGGGGTGGTGTAGGCCCTGTTGTAGTCCTGAACCTGGTAGCCAGGGAACATATTTGGAAAGACGACACCATTAACGAGATACCCATTGAACGGTTCCCCGTATGATGCCGTAAGTGCATGACATGTTTGAAGAAAAAGTAGAGAAGAGACTGTTATTACGGCCGGTAGAATCAGGGTATAGTATAACACCCTTCGAGAACTGGCTCCCTTCATATTCCCCCCCATCCCCATTTGACTTGAAAGATGTCGCCTGTTATTGGCTGAAGCATTACCAGGCGACTATGTTAGAAGAGATGCATCTCCCTACCAAAATAGTGATGTTGCTGTCAATCGGTTTTTTGAATAAAATTTGCTGCAAATAGGAAGATATTTATTAATATTGGAATATGAGCAGGATATAAATTATCTGAGAAGGACGGTAGCTACAGAGACGTTCGCCGATTCTTCTCCATCCGGGAACCCGATCTAAAGAGGGTATCGCAAGTCCCCCTTTTTCCCAAGGGGACTTGCGGTTTGAATCACCCGGCGGATTCCAGGATTTCCGGATGCACACTAGTTGAGCCGGTCGGCCAGTTGGCTCGATTCGGAGACGACTCCGTACGGGTCGCCGGCGAAAATAATGCTTCCGCTGCCGGCGGCGACCACGGGAATGTACTCCACGGAGATGGGTACGGGTTTGGAGAGCTTTACGAACACCTGGCGGGTTCCTTGAAGGATCGAGTCCATCTTTTGCGCAAAGGGGTTGCCCTCGTCGTTGAGGACCGCCTGCGCCAGTTCGAGAGCGTTTTCGACCCGAATACAGCCGTGGGAGAAATCGCGGCGCGACCTGGCAAAGAGGGATTTTTCGTTGGTGTCGTGCAGGTAGACCACGTAAGGGTTGGGAAAATCGAATTTTACCCGGCCAAGAGCGTTTTTCGGTCCCGATTGTTGATACAGTCTGTGTTCGCCGAAGGCGTACTGGGATTCGTAGCGTGATTCCATCCTCACATAGCCGTGTTCGGCAAACCAATCTGGGTTTGATCCGGCGTCCTTATTGAGCTCGGCCCGGATGCGGCCGTCGACATACCAGCGAGGATTCAATACGATCTGGTAGATCTGGCTGACCAGGGTGGGTGTCGTATTTTCTCCGACGATCTGGCCCCTGCGGTCGATTTTTTTCCCGCTGGCCCTGCCAACGACCACCTTGTCGCTCTTTTCGATTTGCCCGTTGTTATAATAGTCGAGCATGAACTGGGGAATGTTTACCCGGATAAACCGTTTGAAGCGGCGCGACGGGCTGTTGCGAACGGCCTGGAGCGAGTAGGCGATAAGTGCGGCCTTCTGACGGAAGGGAACATTCAACCAGTCGATGGTGCGCCTGCCGACCACGCCGTCGGGCGTAAGCATGTGCGCCTCTTGAAACTGTTTGACCGAACGTTCTGTCGCCCTGTCATAGACGCCGGTGATCCTGCCGGCGTAGAAGTCCTCCTGACGAAGCCTCCTTTGGAGAAGCCCGATTTCTCTACCCGCGTCGCCGGGGCGCGCCGGGGAGGCGAAATAGACGTATTGCTGGCCCCCGTGGGCTGCGAGCTTCATGTATCGCCGGTAGGCGGAAAGCAGGGCCTTGTAGCCAAATCCTTTCGGTTCGAGCCCGGCCATGTAGGTCGAAATCGGCGTGTTGCCCAAAAGAACTTGCAGGCTGTCTTCAAACGGCGAATAGGGGTCCATCTGCTTTGTATAGAGAAAAAAATCGGTGGTAAGACGCACGTCCGCTTCGCTGGCTGCCTGGAAACATCGGCGGAAGTCTTCGGTGATGACGACTCCGGGATTCGCCGGCTGGGAGGGGGAGGCTTCTTTCGCTCCATAGGTACCGGAGGCGGCCCCAACAGAGGACAGGGGCTCGGAAGGGGATCGTTTCCCGGCGGATGCGAATTGGGGGTCGGCCGTACGGAGAGCGGCCCGGCAGTCGGCAAGTTTTTTAAGGGTTTCAGACAACCTGTCGAGTGCGAAGGGGGCCGGGTCCATTGCGTCTTTATCGGTAGAGCGAAGAAGGGCGAGAAGGTTCTTCGCCTTGCCGTCCAGTTCGAACCGGGAGTTTATGAACAGGGGCTGCCACTCACTCGCCGCATAGGCTTTGCTGACAGGGCCCGGGGTAAGGCCTCGCAAGTCCGCGGCCGGAATGGACTGCCAGAGGTAGTTCGACCAGAGTGACTTCCTGTCGTGGGTTTGCGTGGAAACCGAAGATCGGGCCGAAGCAGCGGCCGCCGCCGGTTGCGGATGGTTATCCGGCACCTGGGCTGCGCCGATCGCTGGAAATGAAGTGAGCAGGATCGCTGCTGAGGCTGCGAAAACGAAAACATTCCTTACTGCCGGCAAGATGCGCACGGAACTCATAGGCCTCTTTTCCCCAAAACGAAAGGTAAGACTTATTTCTGGTAAAATATAGAGCGGGAACACGCCCACCGTCCCCGGGTTCGCCTCTTCGTTACCGCTCTACGGATGGAAAGGCCTTTCCTATATACTAAAACTGTGCTATTGGCAATCGGCATGCTGCAGGATGATTATTTCATGGGCCTTGCTCTGGAAGAAGCAGGCAAGGGGTACCGTCTGGGCGAAGTTCCGGTGGGGGCCGTGCTCGTTGCCGGGAATGGGCAGGTGCTCGCGCGTGCCCATAATATGCCGATCGCCTCCCGGGATGCGACGGCGCATGCCGAGGTGGCGGCCATACGGGGCGCATGCGCCGCTGTTGCCAACTACCGGCTTCCCGGATCGGTCCTCTATGTGACCCTGGAGCCGTGTGCCATGTGTGTCGGGGCAATGCTCCACGCCAGGGTGAGCCGCCTGGTGTTCGGCGCGCGCGACCCGCGAAGCGGCTGTGCGGGAAGTGTGCTCGATCTCACCGGTGTCGCTGCTTTCAACCACCGCATAGAGGTCGTGGGGGGCGTTTTGGCAAAGAGTTGTGCCGACATTTTACAAAGCTTTTTCAAGGCCCGCCGAGCCGACAAGATGGGTGAAAAGTGATTTTGTGTCGATTCCCGTTTCAATTATTTTTCATCTGCAGTACAATTCGGTTTTGCTTTTTTACCCCGCATTGAGGTAAACAGGGGTTGCTGTTGCGGAGAGGTACCGAAGTGGCCGTACCGGGCTCGACTCGAAATCGAGTTGTCCTGTGAAGAGCAGGGCACGTGGGTTCGAATCCCACCCTCTCCGCCACTTTTGGCGGATACGCCCCCTGCCTTGTTGCGAAAACCGATGCAAGTACTTTGCGGAGAGATGTCCGAGAGGCTGAAGGAGCACGACTGGAAATCGTGTGTACGCCCAAAAGGTGTACCGAGGGTTCGAATCCCTCTCTCTCCGCCATCCCGCCTGACGGTCCACAGCCTTCAGGCCGGCGTAGCCACTTATGTCCTATCAAGTCATAGCCCGCAGATGCCGACCCGAGACTTTCGAGGAAGTCATCGGGCAGCCGCATGCTGTCCGAACCCTGCAAAATGCGATTCGCCTCGGCCGCATCGCACACGCCTACCTGTTTTCGGGGGCGCGGGGGGTCGGAAAAACCTCGGTGGCCCGAATCATGGCAAAGGCCCTCAATTGTGAAAAAGGGCCTACCCCGACGCCTTGCAATCAGTGTTCGAACTGTCGGGAAATTTCCCACACCAACTCTGTGGACGTGATCGAAATCGACGGCGCCTCCAACCGCGGGATCGAAAGCATACGGGAGTTGCGCGAGACCGCGCGCTACAGGCCGGCCAAGGGGCGCTACAAAGTCTACATTATCGATGAAGTGCACCAGCTCTCCGTGGATGCCTTCAACGCCCTGCTCAAGATTCTCGAAGAGCCTCCGGCCCACGTCATTTTCATCTTCGCCACCACCGAACCGCACAAGATCCCCGCCACCGTGCTCAGCAGGTGTCAACGGTTCGATTTTCGCCGCCTGAGCCTGCAGCTCATCGTGGAGCACCTCAAAAGAATCGTTTCGCAGGAAGGGGCCGATTTTTCCGACTCCATTTTCTACGCTATCGCCCGCGAAGCCGATGGGGGCATGCGCGATGCCCAAAGCCTGCTCGAACAGCTTCTCGCCTTTCGCGGCGATGATCTTGCCGAATCTGAAATTCTGGATATCCTCGGGGTGATCGACAGGCAGAGCGTCATGCGCACCGCTGAAGCGGTGATAGCCGGAGACGCCGGGGCCTGTCTGGACATTGCCGCCGATGTCTACCGCAGGGGACTGGACAGCAGGCGCTTCTGCCAGCACCTGTGCGACCACTTCCGAAACCTTCTCTTTGTCGCCCTTTCCCCCGGTGCGGAAACGAGGGGCGATCTGCCCCGGGACGAAATGGAACTTCTCCGGAAACTGGCGGCCAAAACCAGTGTGGAATCCTTGCACGTCTACTTCCAGATTCTGTTGCGGGGGGAGGAGGATATACGCCGTTCGAGCATGCCGAAAATCACCCTCGAGATGCTGCTTTTGCGCATGGCCGGCCTGCCCCGAATCGAATCGATCGATCTGCTGCTCGAAAAAATATCGACACTCGAACAGGCTCTTACAAGCGGACAGCCTGCTGCTGCGTGTGTCGTCTCCGAGAGCAGGCGCCGCTTCGGGACGGAAGAACGGGGAGAGAATCGAGCAGAGCGAGGCGAACAGCGAGTGGCCTCCGATTCCACCGCTTCCCCTTCCCGGCCCGAAGCTGAGTTTTCCGGCCAACCGGAAAGCCCCGGGCCGGCGAACGAAACCTTTGCACACCCCGACGGCGCGCCGCCATCGCCCGAGAGAGCCATTGCCGATTGGCACATGTTCGTCGCTTTTCTGGAAACCCGCAACCCCATTTTGTGGGCCAAAGTCTCCCATTGCACCGCTCGGGTTTCGGGGGAGGCGATCGAGCTGGAAGTGCCGGAAATTTTCGAGAGCAGCACCAGTGGGCCCGAATTTGTCAAAAAGCTCGAAGAGGCCTCGCAGGCTTTTTTCGGCGCCGGGTTCCAGTGGGTCGTAACGAAAAAAAAACCCTCCGCCGTCCCGCGCGGCCCGGCGGCGAAGGCCGGTAATCCACCCAAGGCCTCGGGCGCAAAGCAGCTCGTAAGCCACCCGGCCGTGCAGCAGGCGATAGAAATCCTCGGGGCCGAACTCGTCGAGGTCAAACCCGCCACAACCGGGCCGCCGGAGGGTCGCAAGAAATAGATTGTCGCTTGTAAGCCCATGGGCGTATGCTGTATGTCCCATAGTGCATTATGTTGAAATGGAAATATTTTATTTGGATGGAGGAAAAAGACGATGCCCAAGGGATTCAATCCGATGCAGCAGGTCAAGGCGCTGCAGGAAAAAATGACCAGAATGCAGGAGGAGTTGGCTCTAAAGAAAGTGGAAGCAAGCTCCGGCGGGGGCATGGTGACCGTTGAGGTCAACGGCAGGCAGGAAGTCTTGAACATCAAGATTGACCGGCAGGTCGTCGACCCGGAAGATATCGAAATGTTGCAGGATCTTATCGTCGCCGCGGTTAACGACGGTTTGCGGCGCGCCCAGGAAATGGCCGCCTCCGAAATGGGAAAGCTCGCCGGTGGGCTCAATATCCCGGGACTGAACATACCGGGGCTTTTTTAACGGTTTATGAACCCCTATCCACCGATCTTGAGCAACCTCATTCGTAAACTCAGCAGGCTTCCGGGGCTTGGGGAGAAAAGCGCTACGCGTATTGCCATGCATCTTCTCAAGGCCCCGGAAAGCGAGACCCGGGCGCTTGCGGAAAACATTCTGCAACTGCGCAGCACCATTAAAACCTGCTCCGTCTGCTTTAACTTCACCGAAGAGCCGCTTTGCTCCATCTGCAGCGACCCGGCGCGCAACATCGGCGAAGTCTGCGTCGTGGAAGGTACGGCAGATCTTCTGGCAATCGAACAATCGGGGGCGTTCAAGGGCCGCTACCACGTCCTCCAGGGCGTACTCGCCCCCCTTGACGGCATCGGGCCGGAGCAGATCCGCATACGGGAGCTTCTTGCGCGCCTGGAATCTGAAAAAATCAACGAAATCATCATCGCCACCAACCCGAGCAGCGAAGGGGAAGCGACCGCACACTACCTGCTCCAGATTCTCAGGGACCGGGGGGCGCGCGTAACCCGTATCGCTTACGGAATCCCCATGGGGGGCGACCTCAAGTACACCGACCGCATCACGCTGGAGCGGGCGATGAAAGGCAGGCAGGCCTTTTAGCCCCTTCTGCAAGCCGGGCTTCTTGCAATTTCTTCCCGTTCGTAATAGAGTATCGCCCAGTATTCATTTGGCACGCACGTCCGGCAAAGATCGGAGAGCGACTCGATGAATTCCGCAGCGGAGTGGAGGTACCTTCCTCGGCGCCGTATCGAGCTGTTGATAGCTCTATCACGGTTGATCTTTGCCTCTTTTTCCCTTGTGGCGGTGAGCCTCGACCCATCGCAGCCCGCCCGGTATCAGCAGTTGGCTTACGGCCTCATGGCGGGATACGTCATCTATTCGCTGATCATAGGGTTGGTTGTCTGGCAAGATTCCTTTCGCCTTGCAAAACTTGCTGTGATCACTCATATTTGTGATCTGGTCATTTTTACGGCTTTTATGTTCTTTACCGAAGGAGCCAGAAGCCCTTTTTTCGCCTACATCATCTTTTGTGTGCTGTGCGCAACTCTGCGCTGGCACTGGCGGGGAGCTCTCTACACCTTTATCCTCGCCCTGAGCGCATATTTTGCCCTTGGTCTGTATGGCGACCAAATTCTCCATCACTCCGACTTCAATCTGGGAACGTTCATAGTCCGCGGCAGCTATTTGACGATAGTTACCCTGCTTCTCATCCATATAAGCGCTCAACAGCTAAGGATAAGGAAGGAATTCGCCGCACTCGCCAGGTGGCCCAGGCCGGAGTTGAGCGACCTCGGCGATATTTTGCAGAAGCTGCTGAGTCAGGCATCTGCGATATCGGGCGCTCCACGCCTGCTGACTTTTTGGGAAGAACCCGAGGAGCCGTGGGTGCATAAGGCTTTCTATTCCCGGGAGGCGGGCTTACAGATGAGTCGTGAATCTCCCGATGCCTTCGGGGAACTCGTTCCGGAACAGTGGAGGGATGAAAATTTTCTCTGCTATGACGTGAATCGGCCCGGGACGGTGGTTTTACTGGAGCCGGAAAATACTTTGCACCACCTGCGTGCGAACTGCCCCATCAGCCGTGAACTGCAGTCCAGGTATGGTGTGCGGTCGTTTCTGTCTATGCACCTGAAGACCAAACGATTGAACGGGCGATTGTTCCTGCTCGATAAACCGGCAATAACCTCCGATGATCTGGTTATGGGAAATATGATCGCTGCGCGCATCGCCGAGGCGCTTAACGAGTACTGTTTGATGGCCGAACTGCGCAGTGCGGCGATAAACGGAGAACGAATCCATCTCGCGCGCGACTTGCACGACGGTCTGCTCCAGTCACTGGCCGCCATAGGGATGAAGATTCAAAGCGCGAGCCGGGTTATCGAAAGCGACTCCCGACTTGCCAGACGGGAACTGGCCGATATTGGAAAACTTCTCCTTTCCGAACAGCGCGATCTGCGTTGCCTGATTCAAGAACTGAAGCCTATGGGAGGCAGGAACGACCATCCTTCTCTGCAACATCGCCTGGAGGATCTTGCCGGTCTTATACGGCGCATTTGGGGATTGAGGGTGGAAATCGATATGGGAGGCATCGAGTTTCCTACGGCCTCCATGGTGGAGCGGGAAGTCTATTTTCTCGTGCGGGAGGCGCTGGTCAATGGCGCCAGGCACGCAGCGGCTTCGAGTCTGAAAGTGTGTCTGGAGGCAAAGGACAGACATATTTGCATTACCGTCGCCGATAATGGGAACGGTTTTCCTCTTCTCGCGGGGGAATATGACCTGGCGAGTCTGAAGGCGACTCAGGCGGGTCCCGGATCCATTGTGGCAAGGGTTGGCGCGCTTGGAGGGAGCTTGACCATCAATTCGAGCCAATCGGGTGCCTGCCTCAGAATCCGCCTTGAGCTTCGAGGCCCGGGAGGGGGAAATGGCGATTCGCCTAGTGCTTAGTGACGACCACCCGCTCATTTTGAATGGCCTCACGGCGCTTCTCACTGCCGGGGAGGGGTTTGAAATTCTTGCCTGCTGCACCAACGGAGAGGATGCCCTCAAAGCAGTGCAGGACCTTGCGCCGGACATTCTCATTCTGGATGTCCGGATGTCGGGTAAAGACGGCATGGGCGTTTTGCAGGAACTCCATAACCTGGGAAGCCCGGTGAAAGTAGTCCTTTTGACCGGTGAGATCAGCGAAGAGCAGGTCGCTATAAGCGTAGGGCTCGGAGTCAGAGGAATCGTTCTGAAGGAGTCGGCCCCGCAGGTGTTGGTGAGTTGCCTGCACAAAGTGTATTCCGGGGGGGGATGGCTGGAAACGGCTTCTTTCTATGAGGCGATTGAAACGACACTGCACCGGGAAAAAAATCGAGAACAGCTGCACCTTACGCTGACAACCCGTGAAATCGAAATGGTGAAGATGGTCCGGGAGGGTCTTAAAAACAAGGAGATCGCGGAGAGGTTGTGCATCGCCGAAACGACGGTAAAAACTCATTTATTCCACATTTACAGAAAATTAAACGTGGAGAGTCGGGCGCAACTCGTTCGCTACGCGCATGTAAACAAGCTGTTTTCCGATTGAAGGATACAGTCACCGAAACGAGCAGAGCGTCTTTCGAGGTTCCGCTCCCCTACCGAAAAAGTTCAATTCTCATCCTGCGGAAAGAGGCTGACGCTATTACACAATAATGCCATAGTAGCGCCAAAATCCAACCAAAGTCGCATATAACTAATACTTTTGTTCGATTGATTTTTGGCAGCGAGAGAATAAATTATCCTGAAATTCAATCAGAATACATAAATGCGATCTAAACCTGATATCGTTAACGGATAGGCTGAAAAAGCAGGAGGTTTTAACCTTCCAAGAGGTGAGGACAATGGAAGAGCACATCCTTGCATACTTTTCTGAAAACCTGGCAACGGTGAGCAAGGAGGAACTTCTCCAGGCGCTCAAAGATGCACTGAAAAGCTCGCACTACTGGCGTGAGGCCTGCTTATTAAAAATGCTTTCTCCTGCCCAAACCGGAAGGAACGTTCAGGCGATTTCTCGTCAAAGAAAGAGAAGACATGGTATTCGCGGCGGTGAAAAAGGATAGCGACAAAGCGCGGGCGTATGATGTTCATTTTTTCCCGGTGTTCCGCTTGAGTGTGCGCGGTATTGCGGCACACTCCCCGGAAGAGGCGTGCAGATTGGCCGCTCTTGCGCTCGATACGGAAACACTTCGGAGTGCGATACGCGAAAATTTGGGGCGGGAATGCGAGTTTGTCGAGGAAATGGTTGAAGCCCTGGTGGATATTCCCTGTGGAGAGAGGCCATCGAAAAGCACCTGGTTTATGTATTCCGGGAATACCTGGGTGAAGGAAGCCATTACGCAAAAAGAATTCGAGCGGATGGCGCGGGAGGTTCTGCACAGGGATTTAGCCCGACAGGCGAGTGATTTTCCCGTTTGCAAAGCGAGTGGTCAAAACAGAAAAAAGGCGCCATAAAACGGCTCGGGAGAAATCATCTACGCCTGGGGGAATCCTTGGCGGTTCCCTGTATCGCGGTGCGCGGGATCTGGTGAAAACCCTTCTGGTCCCCGTACGCTCCTGCCTGATATCCCGAACGGCTCCCGTCAGGAAGGGCGGGTTGCGGGATGTCCAGGGAGATTTGAAGATCAGGCTGATTACTCTGGACTTCCAGGATGAGCAGGTAATAGGGCGGCTTGGAAGGGAACTCGAATCCCTGTTTCATGCCCGGGTCGGCATATTGCACCGAGAACTCGACTCCTGCGCGTTCCTGGATTTTGACAGAAACCAGCTCAACTCCTGCGCCGTTCTCCGATGGCTCGAAGAGGACCTGCGGCGGAACGGGACAGGGCAAACGGTCACGAAATCCCTGGCCGTGACGGCCAGGGATTTGTGCACCCCGATGCTGACCTTCGTCTTCGGTGAGGCGCGGCTTGAAGGCGGATGTGCGGTTGTCAGCTCCT
>JAKAJS010000110.1 GCA_021813685.1 Deltaproteobacteria bacterium
AACGGAAAGATAAAAACGCGGGGGAATGATTCCCCCGCCCCCCCGGGACTCGGCCCCACGCGCAAAACGCGCGCGGGCCGATGCCTTTTTTCACCTCGATTCGCAAGAGGCCGTGTTGCTCAGAAATTAAAAACCTTCGCTTCGGCTGCCATGTCGATCAGGTGCGGCCCTCCATCCAGGGCCATGTTGTGGAAAAAATTCGCCTCGTCGAGCCCCCGGTTCTTGGCGCAGGGCGTGCACACGCCGATCTCCACCTCATTCTCCACAAGGTATGGCAGATGGTCGCCGGGGCAGTCGCCCGTCGTGGTCTTTTTGGAAAAATCCCTCGTCTTGTTTGCCCACGTAACGCCGCCGTCAATAAAAAAGATATTCACCTTATGGCCTTTGGAATGGGCGATTTTCGCAAACTGAAAACATCTGGTCGCCGCTTCGTTATCGTCTTTGCTCAAGACGAATAGAAAATTGGGCATCTCCTCCTCCTTCATAGATGGTTTGCGAATCGGACCGAGTCCAACCGGATAGAGTTATCCGCTCAGCCTGCCCGGCCCCATCTTCGGGTGAAAAAAATCTTTCCTTCTGGTGAAAAAATCTTTCAGCCCTTCCGAACAAGTTTCCGGTGAAGGTTGACCACGAAGTCCTGCGTGTTCGTAAGGATCGATCTCGCGGTAAGAGATCCGCGGTCGGCAAGCTTGTTGGCGGCGAATTCGGACATATCGATGATGAAAAAATAGACCGGCCGAACCGTGCCGTCCTCCATTACCCGGTAGGAAGGGACCATATTGCCGGTTGCGATCGAGTGGAGCTGGGTGGCCATGGCGATGACCGTTGTGGCCTTGCGGGCGAGCAGCCGCATCCGGTCCTGGGCTTCGCTCGTGTTAGTGAAAACGTCGGGCAAAGGACCGTCGTCACGGATCGAGCCGGCGAGCACAAAAGGAACCTCGCGCTTTACGAGCGAGGCCATTATCCCCTCGGTTAACACCCCGCTTTCGACCGCCGCCCTGATCGAGCCTGCCTGCCGGATGCGGTTTATCGCATCGAGGTGCTTGTAGTGGCCAAGGCGGGCATGAATTTTCGTATAGATGTCCTGTCCCAGAGCCGTGCCGAAGAGCGCGGCCTCGATATCATGGGTGGCCAGGGCGTTTCCCGCCAGGAGCCCGTGGACGAACCCCTCGTCAATCATGGCGATCAGGCTGTCGCGCGAATCCTTGTCGAAGGTTACCGCAGGCCCCAGCACCCAGAGTAGAAAGCCTTCCTCACGATCATGTTCCAGAAGGTTGTAGAGTTCGTCGTAGGCGTACGAAAAAGAGGTCTCGCGCGAAATTCCGGTACGAAAGGCAAATTTTTCCTGCTCCGGACGCTGCCATTGAAAGGCATCCGTATGGACAAGGATCCCCTCTTCGCCGTTTTCCTGCCTGCCACAGGCAACAAGATCTCCGGGTGCGAGCCGCCGAAACTCCTTCACCTCTATTTCGCCCCCGTCTTTGAGAAGTGCCACGCAGTCCATGCGCGACTCCTTCGCAAGAACCCACTCGCCCTTTCGAACATGGAAATACTCGGGGTAGATCGAGGTCGCATGGTAGCCCTCGGGGGCGACGCCCGCTTTTTCAACCGCTCTGAATTGCGCCGCCGGCGCCTCGCGCAGGGATGGTGCGCTAAAATCAGGGGGGGTGAATCGGGGCAGGGTGAACATTTTTCCTCTAATCTCCTGACTGACCATTACGCTTTGCCTCTCGGTAAAAGCTCACGAAGTAATCCATGGCCGAAATGTAGCCCAGAACCAGCGAAATCCACAGAAAGCAGATGCCCGCCACTGTCAATAACGGCTGGATCTTCGAAAATGCCGGCAACAGAAACAGCAGCGCCAGCGTTTGGGAGACCATTTTATTTTTGCCCATGCGACTGGCGGGCATGATAAGCCCGTGGCCGGCGGCAATTGCGCGCAGACCCGTTATGCTGATCTCCCGGCCAACGATCAGAAACACCAGCCATGCGTGCACGGCAGGCACTTTGGGAATCAGCATGATGAGCACAGCGGTGGTCAAGAGTTTATCGGCAAGCGGATCGAGCAGCTTCCCGATGGAAGTAACGGTGTTCGAACGCCGCGCCAGGTGGCCGTCGAGGTAATCGGTGATAGAGGCGATGCAGTAGAAGGCAAAGGCGAGATTTTGCGCCAGAGCGGACGTGGTGGGCACCATGAGCGCCACGATCAGCGGAATGGTCGCGATCCTGAAGTAGGTGAGAACGTTCGGCAAGGTCGTCAGGCTTTGCCGGGACAGGTCGCTTCGGTTCAAAACCAGCATAAGGTTAAACTCTCGGACGCTCCATATCGGGGTTTATCTCTACGCCTCCTGATTAGTAACGGTACCGGGCATAAAAGTCCATAACTCTCTTGACATAATCTTGCGTTTCATCGTAGGGGGGGATGCCGCCCCACTGGATGACAGCCTCGGGGCCGGCGTTGTAGGCGGCCAGGGCAAGAGGCATGTTGTTGCCAAACAAGTTGAGCATCATTCGCAGATAGCGAACCCCTCCTACGATATTTTCCCCGGGATCGTACGGGTTGGCTATGCCCATATCCCGTGAGGTTCCCGGCATGAGCTGCATCAGGCCGACCGCGCCTTTGGGGGAAACCGCAGAAGGGTTGAAACCCGATTCGGCACGGATGACCGCCTTTACCAGGTTGCAGTCCAGACCGTACACGCTGCACACCTGCCGGATGTTGCCGTCGTAGGCCGCCTGGTTGGCAAGCCGGGACATGCGCGAATACACCGCCGGGCGCGTCCTCGGGTTCGGATAGCCCGGAAAATACTTCCGGAAGTTCTCCTGGGTGAGCGGCGGCAGGTTGACCGCTTTTGCCTGCGCGTACGTGGGCGTGTTGGTGTAATGCACCGTCCCGTCTTTATCCACATACCTGAAAATTTCGGCGCGCAGGGCCACCGGAAACCAAGCTGCCACAACAAGGATTGTCACCACCAAAAAGAGAAACCGGGAAATCCCTCCCCCTCGCTTCATAGCTCCTCCTGCTTTCAAAGCCCGGCACTCAGTGGTCAGGATCGGAACTGTTCACCCGTTCTGCGGCTTTTCTTCCCGCTTCCCGCTCCTCGCTTCCCGCTTCTTTTCCGAGCCTATTTTTCCACCTTTTTCCAATCCTCCGAAAACTTCTGGATACCCTGGTCGGTCAGAGGATGGCGCGCAAGCTGTTCAATGACCTTGTAGGGAATGGTTGCAATATCTGCGCCTAACTTCGCCGCATCCAAGACATGCACCGGATTTCTGATGCTGGCCACGATGATTTCGGTTTCAAAAAGGTAATTGGAGAATATCTCCAGGATCTCGCGCACCAACTCCATGCCGTTTTGCGAGATGTCGTCGAGCCTTCCGACGAAGGGGCTCACGTAGGTGGCTCCGGCCTTGGCGGCAAGAAGTGCCTGCAGGGGAGTGAAGGCCAGAGTGACGTTGGTGTGAATGCCTTCGCCCGACAGGATTTTGACTGCCCTAAGCCCCACGGTGGTCATGGGAATTTTGACCACCACATTTTGGGCTATCGCGGAAAGCTCCCTGCCTTCGGCGACCATGCCCTCGAGATCTTCGGAGACGCTTTCGGCGCTGACAGGGCCCTCGACGATTTCACATATCTTTCGGATATGGTTTTTGAAAGCGTCCCTGCCGCTCAACCCCTCGCGGGCGATCAGGCTGGGGTTGGTAGTGACTCCGTCCAGGACTCCCAAGTTATGAGCATTTTTAATTTCATCAAGATTTGCGGTGTCGATAAAGAATTTCACATTTGTCTCCCGATAAAGCTGAAGTTGGTTACTTGGCGTTTCGACTCTCGCGGTAGCGGTCGTAGCATTCCCGGCTGCAAAAATAGACCGGCTGCCCGTCGATAACCCCCTTTACCCCTTTTGTTTTCATAAAATAGGCGCCGCACTGCGGGTCCTGGATCAATTCGGCCTCGTCCCCCGATTCCCTGCCTTGCGGGGTGTCAAAAGATGAAAAATAGACTCTTGCCAGCTTCTTCAAAAGATGCCAGGCGCCCCAGATGAGCGCAATGAACACGACTAAACGAACCATCTTACTCTTCCAGTTTTTGAATCTGCTGCCCGTGATCGGTTGCAAGGAGCCGATCGAGCATTTCACGAACAGAGAACCCGTTTGCGGGATGGATCCACTCCGGTTCGATTTCCGCCAGCGGCGCCAGAACAAAAAGCCGCTCGCTCATGAGCGGATGAGGCGTCTTCAGCCGCGGCAAGTCGATTTGGCTGTTTCCATAGAAAAGGATGTCCAAATCCAGGGTGCGCGGCCCCCATTTTATCGTGCGGACCCTGCCGAAGTCTCTTTCGATCTCTAACAGCACATCGAGCAGGGCCTCGGGCGCAAGAAGGGTCTCGAGCAGTGCGGCACCATTTATGAACCAGCCCCCGGCGCTATCTCCCACGGGACTGGTCCGGTAGAGCGAAGAAAATCTTACACGGAAAATAGCCGGGTGCTTGCCCAACAGGTCAAAAACATCCCGGCATATTCGGGCGGAGTCCCCGAGATTGCTCCCTATTCCGATCGCAGCTTTTTTCACGCTAGCGGCGGTTTTTTGAGGTCCAGGCGGCAGATGCGCTCCGCGGCCTCCCGGATGCGGTCGGCGGAAACGGTGAGGGCCATACGCACATAGCCTTCCCCGGGATCCCCGAAGCCGCTGCCCGGAGTGGTAACGATTCCGGCCTCGCGCAGAAGAAGCGCGGTAAAATCCTTGGAGGTGTAGCCGGCCGGGGTGGGGCACCACACATAGAAGGTCGCTTTGGGGAGCGCCGGGTGCAGGCCCGCCCTGCTTAACCCCTCAATCAGGACGTCCCGCCTTTCCTCGTAAATTCGGCACATGGATTGCACCGGAGACTGATCGCCCTCGAGCGCCGCAATGCCTGCCCATTGGACCGCGTTGAACGCCCCCGAATCGATGTTGCTCTTGATCTGGCCGAGGGCGGCGAGTACGTCTCTATTTCCCACCGCAAACCCCAGCCGCCATCCGGTCATGTTGTACGTCTTGGAAAGGGAGTGAAATTCAACCCCCACTTCCTTTGCGCCGGGAACTTCCAGAAAGCTCATCGGGCGGTAGCCCCCGAAAGCCATTTCCGAATAGGCGGCATCGTGGCAAACGATGATGTCATATTTGACCGCAAACCGCACCACGCGCTCGTAGAAGTCCCTATCGGCCGTAGCGCCCGTGGGGTTGTTGGGGTAATTGAGAAACATGAGCCTGGCGCGCCGGGCGGTCTCGGCGGGAATCGCCTCGAGATCGGGCAAAAACCCGTTTTCCTTGACCAACGGCATGAAAAAGGATTCCCCGCCGGCAAACATGGTCGCGATCTGGTAGACGGGGTAGGCCGGGGAGGGAACCAGGGCGAGGTCCCCCGGGTTGATAACGGCAAGCGGCAGGTGGGCCAGCCCCTCCTTGGAGCCTATCAGGGTGAGCGTTTCAGCCATCGGGTCAAGATCCACCCCGAATCTTTTCCTATACCATCCGGCCACACTTACCCGAAAATCATTCATCCCGGAATAAGAGGGGTACTGGTGGTTTGCAGGATCTTTAGCGGTCTGCGCCAGCTTTTCGATGATATGAGGCGGGGTGGGTAAATCAGGATCTCCGACTCCGAGGTTGATCACGTCGACGCCCCGGGAGATCAGGTCGGCCTTCAGCCGGTCGATTTCGGCGAAAAGATAGGGCGGGAGCCTGCGCACCCGTTCGGCTTTTACAGATGACATCGAATTCTCCTAAGCGGATGGCGGAAAACGGAGGTCGGGGGAGAGCATTTTCGTTCTGCGTCCCCCGTCTCGGGGTTATGCGCCACCATGGGCCCATCCTTTTACAGTCTGGCCCGAAATACGATCACATTTCGTTCTTCATCGCTTTTTGGCTGTTGGAAGCGGTCGGGAGCGAGCCGGACGGCCCATTTCTCCATTCCATTTCCCCCTACACTATACGATCTCTTTTCGGGGTTGACCAGTTTTTTTGCGCTGTCGGTTTTGCACGAAAACCTTGCCCGGGAATCCATTGTCTTGGAAAATTATAAACAGGGTGGCGCAAGCGGCCCGCCTGTGCCACCCATCCCTCCAATCATTCCCATTCGAGCCTTGACAAAAGAACGGCTCTGATGATTCATAAGGCTCACCCACAAAGCAAAGGAGCCAGGAGAAATGGCAAAAATGCAATATTCGATGGAGGATCAAATCGCCCGGATCACGCTGGACGACGGCAAAGTGAACGCCATGAACCGGGAATTTTTCGGCGAACTCAACGATTCCCTCGACCGTGCCCAAGTCGATAAAGCGGCTGTTCTGATCATCACGGGCCGCCCCGGGGTGTTTTCCGCAGGACTCGATCTGAAGCATGTCGCAACACTGGACCTTTCCGGGCAGTTGCGTTTCCAGAAAGAATTTGCAACTACGATGCTCCGGGTGCTTCAGTTCCCCATGCCCACCATTGCGGCCTACAGGGGGCATGCCATCGCCGGGGGCTTCATTCTATCCTGCGCCTGCGACCGGTTCATGGTCCAGGACGGCCCGTTCCGCATGCAGATGAACGAAGTGCTAAACGGGATGATGGTCCCGAGCTGGATCTCGCTGATCTGCCGCGCCTCGATCCCCAACCGGTGGTGGCGCGAGGTCCTTTTGACGGCGCGTTCCTATACCCCTCGCGAGGCCTACGAACGCTCCATCCCCGACACGCTGATAGAGGAAGGCGGCGATGTGCTTGCCGCCGCCTGCGAAACGGCGCTCGAACTCAAGAAAGTCTCCGGACCCGGGTTTGGCGCAACAAAAGCGGCCCTTTTCAGCCAAGAGGCGGACCAGGTCATGAAAATCTTCGAGCAAGAACTGGTGAACTGGCTCGTGAGGTAATCCGGTCAATCCGAACGCGATATGACAACGCCGCCGAAAGAATGAAAAGCAAAAGAGCGGGGGCTATCGCCCCCGCGCCCCCCCGCCGCAACGCGGCTCATTCCACCCCCCTACCCCCCCCGCCTCGTCAATTGAG
>JAKAJS010000046.1 GCA_021813685.1 Deltaproteobacteria bacterium
AGCGTACGGCCGAGAGCAGGTTTTCTTCCGCGCTACGGGTGAATGCGGCAAGGAAGCGACTCATTTGTTCGAATATCTGTTTTTCCGCGCGGGAACGTCCGATACGCAGCGGCGCGAAAACAACGGTTGCGGGCCGCAAGGGAAGCTTCCATTCCATCCTGGCCGGGACCGGCGGTGGGAGCCTCTCGCGGCCGGTTCGTTCAAGATTCTCCCCGGCGTGAAAATGGATGCACCGGGCCGCCCGCAGGATTTCATTGCCGTCGGATGGAATCCCGCAAAGCTCTTTTTGGACTCTTGCCCATTCATCCCGAAAGCGTCGGGGAAGTTCGGAGTTCAGGCGTTGGACCTCCTGTTTGGCCCAGTCGTCGATATCGCGGGCGATTTCCGCGGAGGCATACTTTGCGAAGCGTCGCGCCGCCCGGAACACGGGTGCCCAGCGCGAGCGGCAAAGAATTTCATGGAGGTCCCCGGTAAGCCCCTCCGCCTCAGCGGCCGCGAACCGACCGGCTGAGGTCGATAGATGTTCTTTTTCCATGGATACGAGGCGCTCGCGGACTTCGAAAAACGACTTTCGCCCGGCTTCGCGGAGCAACCGAAAGTTTTCCGCGACGGCTGCCGTCTTCTTTCCGATCTCTTCCCCGGAAATTTCCCCCGCCATTTGGAGAAACCGCAGCCGGCCCGAGGCCCTTTCCTTGAGAACCAACGCCTCGTTTGCGACCGAAATCAGCAAAGTCCTTCTCTTCCGGTCCTCCGAAAAATCAGTCGAGCTTTCCTCCTTTGCGCCACTGCCATCCTCCTCGGCAAGCCTCACCAGCAGCAGGCGGCATTGTTCGATTTCCCCTTCATCGGCGCGCCTTTGAAGGTAGCGGGCAAACGTGCGCAGCCCATGGGCGAGGTCCTGCTTTGCACGAGAAAGTGCCCTCGGGTCGAAGCCCGGCTCAATACTCATTTCCCCCCGTCACCTCGTATCCGGCTTTTTTGTCTATTCACCAGGTTATCTCCCATTCGTTTCCTTCCGCCCCGCACAACTGCCTTGCCCGCCCGCGAAGCAGGCGGGCAACCCGGCAGCGGCGGCACGCCGCCGGGCAATTCGGCAGCGGCACCACGCCGCCGTTAGCGGCGACCCGCCGCCAGCGGGTTTTCGAAAATCGCAGCCGGCCCCAGTTCGGCCTCGATTTCGAGCAGTCGGTTGTACTTGGCGATTCTTTCGCTTCTGCAAAGCGATCCCGTCTTGAGCTGTCCTCCGCCCATGGCGACGGCGAAATCGGCCAGAAAGACATCTTCGGTCTCCCCGGAGCGATGCGAAATGACGTAGCCCCATCCGGCTTTTCTGCACAGCTCGATCGCCTCGATCGTCTCGGTAACGGTCCCGATCTGGTTCAGCTTGATCAAAACCGCATTGGTGCACTTTTCCCGGATGCCTCGCTCGATGAAACGCGTATTGGTCACGTACATGTCGTCTCCGACCACCTGGACTTTGTCTCCGAGAGCGGCCGTATGCGCCGTAAAGCCTTCCCAGTCGTTTTCCGCCAGTCCGTCTTCGAGGGACACGATCGGATATTTTCCGATCCAGCTCTTGTAAAGTTCGGTCATCTCGGCGCTCGTCCTCTTTCCCTGGCCCGATTTTTTGAGGTCGTAGACGCCGGCCTCATAGAAGGAACTCGCGGCCGGATCGAGCGCAATGGAGATGTCTTTTCCGGGCCGGTAGCCTGCCGCTTCGATCGCCTCCAGGATAACCTCGCAGGCCTCTTCATTGCTTTTGAGGTTCGGGGCGAACCCGCCCTCGTCGCCCACGTTGGTGGAGTAGCCCCTCTTTTTCAGAATCTTTTTGAGCGCATGAAAGGTTTCGGCGGCGAACCTCAGTGCTTCCCTGAAGTTGGGCGCCCCGCCGGGCATGATCATGAATTCCTGGAAATCGACGGAGTTGTCCGCATGTTTGCCCCCGTTTATGACATTCATCATCGGGACCGGGATTGTCGGGCGCGCGTTTTGTCCAAAAGAGGCATAAAGAGGGCGTCCCGAGGTCAGGGCCGCAGCCCTTGCCACAGCCATGGAGACGCCCACGGTGGCGTTTGCGCCGAGGTTGCTCTTGTTCGGCGTCCCGTCGAGCGTTATCAGGATCGAATCGATTTCGGCCTGCTCTGCGGGGTTTTTCCCTCGAAGCGCCGGAGCGATTATTCGTTCGACGTTTCCTGCAGCTTTCAAGACCCCTTTGCCTTCATAGCGTTTGGCATCCCCGTCGCGCAGTTCTATCGCCTCATTTTCCCCGGTCGAAGCCCCCGAGGGCACCGAGGCCGTCGCCACTGCTCCATTTTCCAAAGCGACGGAAACCCTGAGAGTAGGGTTGCCCCTGGAGTCGAGAATTTCAAGCGCTCGAACATCGGCAATTTTTGCATTCATTGGCTCTCCTCCTGAAAATAGAAAAAGCTCCTGCGGACCTTCCACAGAAGCTCGGAACAACCCGGTCCCGCCACGCGCTCCCACAGAAGGACACTGCCTTCGGTAGGAGTCATCAACCCTTGCGGGCAACCCGGCGGACCCCATCGCCAAAACAATCAGCCTTTAAAATACAACTTCGACCAGGAGCGGGCAACCTTTCTTTTAGCCGGACCGGCAGGAACGCAGGGTTGACGGGGCGGGATAAAACGTATTATAGAAACTGTGATGGTGATGGAGTCCACCAGAGAATGCCTTTCGCAGGCTGATGACTCCTGTCGGGATGAATGCCTTCCGGCGGGAAGTCTTGCGAGCATGCCAAGCTCCTGCCGTAATTGTACCGGAAGGGGCTTTTTTATGGATAAGAGCATTCTCTTTGGCCAAACGACTGGTTTTACGCAGAATGAAACGCTGGATGCGCCGCCATTTTTTGCCGATCTCCACCTCGATCGCGTGGTCGAGGCCATAACGGCAGGCCGAGACGAGTATGCCCTGAAGCCTTTTTTCTACGCTTCCCTCCAAGACGTCGATTCCATAGCGTATAGACACGAAGTATTCCAGGACCTGGAAGACAAGAGTACCTTCGAAAACATACAAGCATTTTCCGAAAAGATGCGGACGGCGCGCGGCTATATTCGGTTTGCAGAAAAGTTCTATTACAAACGCCAGAAGCAAAGATATTTTTTGGATGCGGTGGAAATTTACTGCGATGCTGTGATCCGCCTTTTACAGGACTTGTCCCGAGCCGATCTGAAATCGCGCGGCCTTTCATCTTTTCGAGAATACCTGGCGGGCCGTGTCGAATCGGAGGATTTTAGAGCTCTTGCCGCGCAAACGAAACAACTCGAGACGGATATTGCTTCGGTGAGATATTGCATGCACATTGAGGGGGGGTGCGTTCGTGTCAATAAGTATGATTCCGAAATCGATTACAGCTCGGAAGTGGAAAAGACTTTCGATAAATTCAGGCAGGAGACGGCAAGAACCTACCGGACCAATTTTCACGACCTTCCCGAGATGAACCATGTGGAGGCGGGGGTGCTGGACCTTGTGGCCAAATGGCACCCGGAGCTCTTTTCGACTCTCGAAGACTACTGCGCAAAAAACAGTGGTTTCCTGGACCAGACGATAGCCCGATTCGACCGCGAAGTTCAGTTCTATCTCGCATGCCTGGAGCATGTGGGGGTGTTCGAAAAGAAGGGGCTCCGGTTCTGCTACCCGCGCATCCGTTCGGAACCCGGGGACCTTTTTGTGCAGGAAGGCTTCGACCTGGCCCTTGCCCATAAACTGGTCACCGAAGGGGCCGCGGTCATCTGCAACGATTTCAGCCTCAAGGACGAGGAACGTATCTTTGTCGTCTCGGGCCCCAACCAGGGAGGCAAAACGACCTTTGCCCGCATGTTCGGCCAGCTCCATTACCTGGGCGCTCTCGGTTGCCCGGTTCCCGGCAGGGAAGCGGCCCTGTACCTGTTCGACCGGATCTTCACTCATTTTGAAAAGGAGGAAGATATCCGCACCCTCAGGGGCAAGCTCGAAGACGACCTGGTAAGAATCCACGCCATTTTGGAAAGAGCCACCGCGCGCAGCATCGTCATCATGAACGAGATATTCACCTCCACCACGTTGAGCGACGCGACATTTCTGAGCAAAATGATCATGGAGAGGATCGTGCGATTGGACGCTCTGTGTGTCTGGGTGACATTCATCGATGAACTCGCCTCCTACAGCGAAAAAACCGTCAGTATGGTCAGTACGGTGGTCAGGGAAAACCCGGCGCTGCGGACCTTCAAGGTCGTAAGGAGCCGCGCCGACGGACTCGCCTATGCCATGTCCCTTGCCGAAAAACACCGCGTCACCTACGGGTGGCTGGTGGACAGGATACGTTGATGAAGGTGTATCTCATGTATCGCGACCGGGACTTCGACCCGGGGTGCGCCCCTCCGCCGAACGCGATGGAGCTGATCCAGGACCTGGAGTTGTCCACCTTGTTCGATGCCATGGCGATGGGCGACCCCTTTTTGCTCGAAGTCGCAAGAAAGGCCGTTTTGACGAGCTTGAAAGACGAACCCGAAATCCTGTATCGTCAGCATGTGTTGAGGGACTGCCTGGACCATTCTTCGACGTTGCGGGAGCTCTACGGCCTGGCGGTGGAAACGATCGAGAACAAAAAAAAGCATTGGTGGGGATTTGCGGGCAGATCTCCCGACTCGATCCTCTACAGCGCAAGGGAGCTGATGGACATGTTTGCGGCAAGCCTCAAAAAATTGCGCAAAATAGCCGATGACCATGCGCAAGAATTTCAGTCCGAGGGCTTTTCGAGGTTTTTTTCCATGCTCGAACGCGAACTCGATGACGACTATCTCTCAAAAATCGGGGAGCATTTACAGGAGCTGAAATTTCGACACGGGGTTCTGATAAGCGCCGGGCTGGGAACGGGAAACAAAGGCACGGGCTACACTCTTCGAAAACCGCGCGACAGGGGGCGGGGCTGGTTCCGGCGGGTGTTTGCGAAGCCGAGCGGTTATACGTATTGCATAAGCGATCGCGATGAGGCCGGCGCACGGGCCCTGGCGGATTTGAGGGCGAGGGGGATGAATTTTGTGGCCGATGCTCTTGCCCGCTCGGCCGATCACATTCTTGGCTTTTTTCAGGCGCTTCGAACCGAACTTGCCTTCTACGCGGCGTGTGTGAACCTCCACGAGCGCCTTGCAGCGAAAGGCGAGCCCGTAAGCTTTCCCGTCCCTTTCCCGTCCGGCGCCCGCGTCCATTCCTTTACGGGGCTCTACGACGTGTGCCTCACGCTTACCCTGGAGCAAAGGGTTGTTGGAAACGATTTGAACGCCGACGGGAAAGACCTTGCGATCATTACCGGCGCCAACCGCGGCGGGAAATCTACTTTTTTGCGAAGCATCGGGGTGGCGCAGTTGCTGATGCAATGCGGCCTGTTTGCGCCCGCCGAGGCGTTTTCCTCCAATATCTGTCAGGGGCTTTTCACCCATTACAAGAGGGAGGAGGACAACAGTATGAAAAGCGGCAAATTCGACGAAGAGCTGGGCAGAATGAGCGATATCGCAGACAATGCAACGCCGCAGGCCCTTGTGTTGTTCAATGAATCCTTTGCCGCAACGAATGAACGGGAAGGTTCGGAGATCGCCGGGCAAATCACAAGAGCGCTTTTGGAAAAGCGCATCAAGGTCTTCTACGTGACTCATCTGTATGAATTCGCCGGCAGGTTTTGCGAGCAAAAACCGGAAAACGCGATTTTTCTTCGGGCCGAAAGAGAAAAGGGCGGAGAGCGCACCTTCAGGATTGTCGAAGGCGAACCGGAAACGACCAGCTACGGTCAGGATTTGTATGACACGATTTTTGGGGAGGAAAGATGGGAAAACAAGAGCGCGCAATGAACCGGGGCGCCGAGAAAGCACAAGCGACCGGTGTCCGCTCGGCCATGGTGTTCATCGTGTTGATCGGAGTGGTCAGCTTTTTTGCGGACATGACCTACGAGGGCGCCCGGAGCATCACGGGGCAGTTCCTGGCGACCCTGGGGGCGAGCGGGGCGGTCGTCGGGTTCGTTGCGGGGTTTGGAGAACTTGCCGGGTATGCCATACGTCTGGTGTCCGGGCTCGCTACCGACCGGACCCGAAGATACTGGACCATTACGATTGGCGGGTACCTTATAAACCTTGGCGCCGTACCGCTTCTTGCTCTGGCCGGCAGGTGGGAAATTGCCGCGGGCCTCATGATCGCCGAGCGGATAGGGAAGGGCATCCGAAATCCGGTCCGGGACGCCATGCTCTCCCACGCCTCCTCGGAGGTGGGAAGGGGCTGGGGCTTCGGGCTCCACCAGGCTATGGATTCGACCGGAGCGATGATCGGGCCTCTGATCGTCGCCGCCGTGCTCTACTTCAAGGGAACCTATAATTCCGGCTTCGCCCTTCTGTTGATACCCGCCGCCATGGCGGTAGCGGTGCTCGTTTCAGCCATGTTTCTCTATCCGCATCCGGAGGATCTCGAAATCTCCCTTCCCGAACTGGAAACCGGGGGGTTTCCGAAGATATACTGGCTCTATCTAGCGGGAATGGCCCTGGTGGCCGCCGGGTATGCCGATTTTGCCCTTATCGGCTACCACTTCGAGAAAGGCCTGGTCGTCTCGACCCACTGGATTCCGGTTTTCTATTCGGTGGCCATGGGCGTCGAAGCGATTTGCGCACTCGCGCTCGGCCGCCTGTTCGACAGGATCGGCCTTCGGGTTATTATCCTTGCGGTGTTGGTCTCCTCGGTTTTCGCCCCCCTCGTTTTTCTGGGGGGATTTGGCGCGAGTCTTTTGGGCATGGCGCTCTGGGGGCTGGGAACGGGCGCTCATGAATCGGTGATGCGGGCGGCGGTTGCGTCCATGTCGCCCCGCGACAGGCGGGCGACCGCGTACGGGATCTTCAATATGGGCTTCGGGGTATTCTGGTTTCTGGGCAGCTTCGTGATGGGCGTGCTCTACGATATCTCCATATCGTGGCTGGTCGTTTTTTCCATGGCATGCCAGTTCGCATCGGCGCCCCTGTTTTTCGCGGTTACGAGAAAATCCGAACCATGAGGTAAGAGACGATGAAAATCTATTTCTTCGGCGACATTCACGGAAACGAGTACGCCCTGGAGGCATGCCTCCAGCACGCGGCACAAATCAAACCCGACGAGATCTACTGCCTGGGAGACCTTGTGGGCTGGCTTCCGTTCGGAGATCGCACCCTGGCCCGAATGCGGCTTCTGGGGTTTCCAACCGTTGCCGGAAATCACGACATGATGGTTGCAGGCCTTTTCAAGGACCACCCGCAGCAGCTCGATCGCATGCAGGCGACGGCGTATAACGCAGGGTTACTCTCTGCGATTCCGGGTGCCGTGGAATTTCTTCGAAGCCTGCCGCTTTTCCTGGAAAGAGAAAATTTTTTCATAACCCATAACAACCCGTTTCTCCTTCCCGCGCAGGGGGAGGTGCCTGCGATCGAATGCTTCGAGTACCTCACGGAAGCCGTTCTCGAGGCCTCTCTGTCCGAGTGGAGCAATTTTCCGAAACAGGTGATTTTCAGCGGTCACGATCATGTGCCGGCGATTTATGAACTGCCCGCCGGCGCGAGTTCTCCTCCCGAACTCGGGGAGATCAAGGTCCACAGGCCTCCCGCCGGCCAGGGGCTTACCCTCCGGCTTCATCTGAGTTCCCGGTACTGGGTGAAGGCAGGGAGTCTCGCCATGAATCGCGATTCGGTACCGATGGCCAATTCTGTTCTCTACGATACCGTCGAGGAGACAATCACTTTATTCCGCCTGCCGTTTCCAGCCGTACGGCTCGGCCGCGAACTCCAGTCCCACTTCTTCGCGCCCAATCTTACGGCCGTAAGAAACTATATCGGCCTTCTGGACGAATACGGGGGCGACGACCGGGTCCGAAATGGAGCCAAATGATCTGTGCCCCTGCGACCGGACCATAAACGACCTCGTACGGGAGCTCGACTCACTCGCCAGGGGGAAACAGGCCGCCGAAAACCTGGTTCGATGCGGTCCGGCGGCCGTTGAACCGTTGCGCCGGTTTCTCCTGGAGGGCGTTCCCAAGAAGCTGTTCCAGCCCCGGCTTTGGGCCGTGGAGGCCCTTTTTCGTTTGGGGGCCAAAGACACCCTGATCGAATACCTGTTCCGGGAAAAAGAGATTGCCGATCCGCAGGACCGGTTCGGAGAAGAGGCGGTGGAAAGCGCGGCCGCCCGGTTTCTTTCCTCGTGGCGGGAGGAGGGCGTCTACCTCTCGTTGCTGAAGCTTTCGGAAAGGAAAATGCTCGTCGGCCTCATCGAAGCTCTGGCCGTGTTCGGGCGTCCCGAGCCGATCCCCTTTTTCGAACGAGCCCTGGAAGACGACTTTTACCGCCCGGCCGCGGAGGAAGCTTTCGTGAAAATGGGCCCAATGGCCCGTGGCGCCCTGGTGCAGGCGGCCGTTTCGCCCCACCCCGGCCTTGTGATGGAAACCCCCTCGAGCCTGGTGCGCAGGAGATGCGCGGTGAGGCTCCTGGCAAAAGTCGGGCTGCCCGCCGAGGCTTGGCCGACCCTGCGCGAACTCCTGAACGATCCCGATCCGGAGCTGTTTATCGGCGTATCCGGGCTGGGGGTCGAATGCGGCTCCGAAGAGGACCGGTCGAGAATCGCTCGTCGCGTTTTGGGTCTTCTGTCTTCAGTCCCCTGGGAGCTGAGGGAGGATGTCGAAAAGATCCTGGCGCGGCTTGAGGCGGAGGCCGCTTTCGATCTCGAGGAGGAAATCTCCCGCAGGATGGAGCAGCCCGAAGAGGTTCGCGTTAGGGATTCGGGGCTCAGGTTGTTGCTCAAGGTGCGGCGGGAGGGATTTGCGCCCCGGTAAACGGAGACGGGGAGGGCGTTGCAGCCTTCCCCGCCTGAGGTTGAGACAACCGATGTCGTCGATTTTACGCCAGGGCTGCCTTCTTGGCCGGCGCCGCCGGCTGGATTTTGCCCAGCGGCAGAACTTCGCGGCCCCAGGTGAAGGCTATAATTCCCGCGGCTGCATGGTACCAGGCGAGAATGGCAAAAATGATGGTGAGCCAGCCGCCGAGGACTTTCAAGGAACCTATGCCCGCAGCCTCGGCTATGGTCAGGGCGACAAACGTGAGAAAGATCAGGGCGAAGATTACGATAAGAACCCAGTCCGTCTTAAGCGATGCAATGAAGAAAATGAAGGTCAAGACGCCGAACATTGCGAGGAAAAGGGCTATGGCCGAGGAAAGGGCCGCTGCGGGAATCATCTTTGCGAAGAATAATTCAAGCCCTCCAAAGGCAACCCAGAAGGGTCCGTATGAGCCGAACACGGCCGTCGTGAACGTATTGCCGGCGGTAAATTCCAGAATCCCGACGATAATCTGCATCAGCCCGCCGAAAATCAACGCCACATCGACAACGATCGGAACACCGCCGCCCGGAAGCAGTCCGGCGTTGTAGACGCCCAGCATAAAGGAGGTGGTCGCAAAAGCAAGAACTGCCCACGGGCCGGGATTGGCTAACTTATGCTCACTCATTCGGTTCTCCTTATTTTAGGATTTCCTGGATGTGGAAGTAAAACGCGAAAAAATGATTCCTGCTTACATTCCTACGATAAAATTATCCGCGAATCGAAAAAAACTTGTCACCTCCCTTCTGTGAAGTATCCCGTGCCTGTAGAGCAACGGGGCGAGGATCGACGAGGCGCAGATCGAGGTTGGAGGGTGGGCGAGAAAGAACAGCCACGGGCGCGCGGTACCAGAAATATAGTCGCTTCGAATTGAGAGTTTTGGGCAAAAGAGCGTGCTAACTTCTCGTTTTTCAGCAACGACAGTCTGTGCAAGGAAACTGCCGTCGGCTGTAAAAGCGCAGAAGCCGTCTCAACTACATGGCCGTTGAGCAGGCTACTGTAGTCAACCCGGATTGCAAGGACTGGCCGGTGAAGAATGTCCCAACTATGAAGCCGTTGAGCAGGCTGATAGGACGCAGTTCGATTTTTTAAATGTCGGGGGTCTCAACTACCAAGCCGTTGAGCAGGCTGTCAGGCTTTTTCAGTATGGATCGCCGAAAAAGTGGAGAGATTTTAACACTTTTTACAAATGATTCAAGCGAAAAAAGCCAATGGGCAAAGAATTAAGTCCGGTTGAAGGTCGAGACCCTGTTTGACAAAAGTTCGTTGGCTCCGGCCACATCCGGGTCGTAGGAATTACCGCACTTACTGCAGGAAAGCGGAATCTTTGCAAGGTCGTTTTCCGCCGTCTTTTCGCAAAAGGGGCATTTTTGCGATCTTTCCGAGCAATCCTTCTCGACGACAAGCTTTCCGGCGGCATCGAAAGCCCGTCTGATTTCGCCTTGAAGGATGGAGAGGCCGGCGATATTCTTGAAATTTCGCCTCTCCAAGCCTCCCGCTACCGGCTTGCCTGCGCCGCCGCTCTTGGCGGAGCGCCTGAGATCGAGCTTTTTAAAGATCACGCTGTCATAGGTCGCGGCCGCCTTTGCCGCGAAAACGCGGTATTGCTCCTGTCGGCGACCCGCCATCTTATCTCTCAGGTTCGCCTGCCAGATCCAGAGGCGCTTATCCTGCTTACGCCAGTTTTCAAGGAATGGAAAAATCTGCTCGTCTCCCTCGAATCGATTTCCACGCCATTGAACGATCAACGCAGCCAGTCTCGATTGAGCCTTCCATTGCTCCGGAACGGTTGCGTTCTGCAAGAGCCACTCGGGGCCGGCAATGCCTTTTTCGCCCGTTTGGAGCAGCCATTGAGCGAGCCTTTCTTTGGCAAGATTGAAATTTTCGTCTCTTTTCCTCTGCAGTTCGCTTATGCGTGAATTCGTAGCCACGAAGGAGCTGTCCAGGTTGACCTCTCCTGCCCCCTCTTTATTATCGACCCAGCAGGCGACCCGAAGGGAACCTTCCGGCTTTTCCCGGCAGCTGATATTGACCGCCAGGATCCGGCCGGATGGGAAGGGTTCTTTTTGCGGTTCCTCTTCGATAACGGTGACGTTAAGAAACCAGCGCATCGCGTCGCCGACCTTTTTCGCATTTATCGAAACCATCGGTATCTTTGCTCCGGGATGTATCGGCCGGTGCATAATGATGGGAATTTCCAGCCATACGGGGTGCGCTCCTTCCCCCGATGCGATGCGCATCCTTGCCACGGTGCGGCAGAGTCTTTTCCTCTCCCCTTTGATGGGGTGGTTCCATGCATCCTCGGGCACCGGATCGATTTGGAACAGGTTGTTTGCTTTTGAAAATGCCTCCTCCAGCGTCATTGTGCCCTGGATCTGACAGGTCCACCGGCCCGTGCCGTCATAGCGGCGAAAATGAAGCACTCCTCCCGAATGGAGGGCGCGAATCCTGGCGGTTTGGTAGCTATCGAGCACGGCATTGTAGTTTCCCCAGTAAAGTCCTCTGCCGGCCGCTTCCCGACGCAGCTTCTTAACCTGCTCCCGTCTTTCGTCCTCCAGTTCGCGCACTCGAGGTTTGAGCATGATTGCGATCTCACCCCTGTAGGTCCTGAGTTTTCCGATAAGAAGCTTGAGTTCTTCCAGAAGGGACGCCGCTTTTTGCTTCGCTCCCGACTCAACCGCCTTGTCCGATTTCGGACGCTTTTTTTTCATTTCATTGCGCAGGGCGGCGAGTTCCTCCCTCTTCAGGTCCACTTGCTTATTCAAGGAGGCTATTGTTTCGTCGGCGTTGTTTGTCATTTCCCGGTAGCGCAGCGCGAACTCTCGTTCAAGCCCGACGAGTTGGTTCCAGAAGTTGATTTGTAAACGGAGCTGATTTTCCGCCTCGCCCGTCACACTCATCTTGGATGGTGACCCGTACTGATAGATTCTGACCGACATGATTCTCTCGCAGGCAGGGGTGTATGCGAATCCTCCGGGTCTTCCGTCACAGGGAACCCGATTGCCGTGTATCGAATGTGTCGGGAATAGAAGAAAAGGGATGACTGGCCTGCCAAAGGATTCGACAGACGCCCGCAAAAGAGCGCCACGGATGGCGGCGCAGACGCAACCGACCTCTTCAACCCCGGCTCATACACAACATGAATTGAGCAGGAGTCATCGGCCCGCCTGCCGTCGTGGCAAGAAAGGCAATTAAGGTAGACTCCACTACCTGATAAGAGCGCCGATACATATAGCAAAGAGAGTACATTATAGCAACGGCGATTTTTTCCTGGAAAAGCGCACTCCTCGGGTGCGCTTTCGGCAGACCTTGTCGGGAAAAGGAAAAGGGCTTGATTTTTTCGGCAGGGGCCCGTGAGGTGCGGCTAGCTCATAATGTTGAGTCCTGCATCGACATAAAAGGTCGACCCGGTAAGTCTCCGTGCGAAGGGAGTAGCAAGATAGGCGGTGGCGAAGCCAACGTCTTCGATGTCCACCAGGTCATGGACCGGCGACTGAGTTTCCGCCTCGTTCAGCATCATGTCGAAATCCTTGAGTCCTCCGGCTGCCCGGGTTTTGATCGGTCCCGGGGAAATGGCATGCACCCGGATGGACTTCGAGCCGAGTTCGTAGGCGAGATAGCGCACGGAAGCTTCGAGAGCCGCTTTTACAGGACCCATCACGTTATAGTTGGGCACGACCCTGTTTGCCCCGTAATAGCTCATGGCGAAAAGCGCTCCGCCCTCGGTCATGAGGGGTGCGGCAAGTCTTGCCATGCGGATGAAGGAGTGGCAGGAAATGTCCATTGCCAGCAGGAACCCTTCCTCCGAACAATCGAGCAATCCGCCTTGCAGGTCCTGCTTCGGGGCAAAAGCAATCGAATGCAATGCGATGTGGAGTTTCCCCCATTGGGCCCTGATGGCTTGAAATACGGCCTCCAGTTGCCCCGGCTTTTGAACGTCCAGAGGCATCACGAGCGACGCGCCCAGATCTTTGGCAAGGGGATCCACGTATGTTTTGGTTCTTTCATTCAGGTAGGTTACAGCAACGTCGGCGCCGAGCTTGCGGAACGCCGATGCGCAACCATAGGCTATGGAATGTTCGTTGGCGATGCCCGTCACCAGGGCCTTTTGGCCCTGAAGAACGGGTGTTGTGATTCTTTCCATATTCCCGGCTCCTTTTCGGGTCGACTATTCAGCATGCCGTCCCGTTTTTCTTCATGAGCGCCAGGGTGTGGCGCGCGATCATCAATTCCTCATTGGTCTGAACGACCCACAGGGATACCGGGCTGTCTCCGCGGCTAATCTTTGGCCCGCCCCTGTTGTTGGCTTCTTCATCGAGCCTCATACCCAGCCACCCGGAATCCTTACATACGCGAGAGCGTATCTGAGAAGCGTTTTCACCCACTCCGCCCGTAAAAACGAGGGCGTCAAGGCCGCCCAGGGCCGCGGCAAGAGAGCCCATCTCCCTTCCGATTCTGTAGACAAACAGATCGACGGCCTCCGCCGCGCGGGCATCACGGCTGGAAAGCAGTTCGCGCATGTCGCTCGATATTCCGGAAACGCCAAGAAGCCCGGATTTATTGTTGATAAGATCGCTCAGTCCTCTCGCGTCCAAACCGTAGTTATCCATCAGGTAAATGAGAACTCCGGGGTCCAGCGAGCCGGACCGGGTTCCCATCGGCAGGCCGTCTGCGGCGCTGAAACCTGTGGTGGTGGCGATGCTTTTGCCTCCCTTCAGGGCGCACATACTTGCGCCGTTTCCCAGGTGGGCGACAATCGTTCGTCCCTGCGCGGCTGCGGTGTCGAGCGTCGGCAAAACGGAAGCTATGTATTCATAGGAAATCCCGTGGAAGCCGTATCGTCGAATACCGGCACCGGTGTATGACCGGGGCAGGGCAAAGGCTTGCGCAAGGGGAGGCGCTGTTTGATGGAAAGAGGTATCGAAGTAGGCGACCTGGAGCAGGTCCGGACGGTAGGCCGCGGCGGCCCGGATGGCCGAAAGATTGTAGGGCTGATGAAGAGGCGCAAGGGGCGCCAGTTTTTCGAGCTTCTCGATAACCTCTCCGTCGATCTTGACGGCTTTGGTGAACTCGCCTCCGCCATGCACCACCCTGTGGCCGACCGCAGCGGCGCGGTGTCCCCGCATCGGCCCGCTCGTCCCCCACTCGAACAGAAACTCGATAGCCTCCCGGTGGCCCATCTTATGGCCTTTCGGCCAGGATATCGAATCGAGCACAGCCCCTTCCCGGAAGGCCTGGAAGCGGGGCTCGACGAAAAGTCCGCTGATTTGTCCCTTGAAGAGGGGTTGGAGCACGTCGCCTTCCGGGAGGAACACCGAAAACTTCAGACTCGATGAGCCCGCATTCAAAACGACAAGAGCGTCATCCATCGTATCACCTCGCCTTCTCCGTCCGCCCGCCGGACACGGATGCTGCCAGCGCCATTACAGCCGTCGAGGCAAGACGCGCTCTTACCGAATCGGCACGGCTGGTAAGCACTATGGGCACGCGGGCGCCCAGCACGATGCCTGCGCCTTCCGCCCCGGCGAGGTAGGAGAGCTGTTTTGCCAACATGTTGCCTGCCTCCAGATCGGGAACCAGCAAAATGTCGGCCCTGCCTGCCACGGGGGAAACAATTCCTTTGGTTTGCGCGGCGGCAGGGCTCACTGCATTATCGAAAGCAAGAGGCCCATCGAGTATGGCCCCTGTGATCTGCCCGCGATCGGCCATCTTGCAAAGAGCTGCCGCATCGAGCGTAGAGGGCATCTTCGAATTTATGGTCTCTACGGCCGCAAGGATGGCGACTCTGGGTTGCTCGATCCCGAGAACATGAGCCAGATCGACCGCATTCTGGATTATGGCGGCCTTATCCTCCATCTTGGGAGAGATGTTTATCGCGGCATCCGTGATGAATATCGGTCGCGGGTAGGCAGGCACGTCCATAACGAAAACGTGGCTTATGCGCCTTGCGGTGCGAAGGCCTGTGTCGGGTTTAACGACGGCGCCCATGAGTTCATCGGTATGCAGACTGCCTTTCATCAAAGAATCGACCTCGCCTGCGCGTGCCAGTTCCACCGCCACTTGAGCCGCGGCGTGACTGTGGGGAACGTCGACTATGCGATAGGGATCGATATCCATTCCTTCGGCTCGGGCAACCTCACGGATGCGGTGCTCCGGACCGACGAGAACCGGCTGGATGATTCCGCGCTTTGCGGCTTCGACGGCGCCCAGGAGCGAATCCCGATCGCAGGGGTGAGCTATGGCGCACGATACCGGGGCGATGTTCTCGCAGGCGCTCAGAAGCTTTCTGAATGCGTCACTGCGACGCACACTGATCTGCGGGGGTACTAGATCGCCATAGTTAATGCTTTTGCGGGGCGCCGTCACCACCACATTTCCCTTCGCCAGTTCGAAGCCGTCCTGGTTGGTGCAGCGGCAATCCAATACGATCTCACTGCTTTCTTCCCTTTTTTCCGTAACGACAACTGTAGCCGTAAGGGTATCTCCGGTCGAAAGCGCGCCTTGAAAACCGAGGGACTGCTTCTTTATATGCATGCCGGGTCCCGGCAGTCTGGTGCCTATGGCAATCGAGATCAGCGCGGCCGCGGCGGCGCCGTCAATGGTGTTTGCATCCGTCACGTTTTCCGAACCCTCGGGTTGAATATAGAAGGGATCGACATCCCCGGATACGAGGGCAAGGAGTTCGATACTGGGTTTGGTGCAGGTGTGGTCAAAGGTCGCGGAGGCGCCTACCTCGATTTCGTCGAAGGTCGTGTTCTTCATACCCTTCAACCTCCTTCTCAATGCGTTTCCGAGGATTCGAGTCCGTGCTGTTGTCTGCTTTTCCTGAATTTCGGCACTTCTGTAGTTTCCTGTGAAGCCGAAATTTCTTGAGATCCGGCCTCGAGGACGTTCTCGATCCGGCGAAACTTCTGCTCTTGGGATTGGTCCAGTTTGCCTGTTCTTGCAGTCGCGATGCTTCTCAGCAGCTCAAGCGCCCTTTGTCGCTGCTCGATCTCAGGCAGCAGACGAGGGAGGGCCTCAATGGCTTTCTCTTCATTGAGAAGCAGCACCAGACTCTGGCGCTTGAATGCCTGCTTGAACTCATCCAGTGACGGGCGATTTTCGGAAGGCGCCTGCCGGATAAACTGCTGCATCAGACGAAAAGGACGCTCGTCAAATACCTGTGAGTCATGGCCCTGGTAGAGCAGCATTCTTGCAAGGGCGTCGAGAGGAGTACCCGCATCGGTCAGGGCCTCGATCTCCAAGGTCTTGAGGCGTTTGAATTCCTCACGCAGCCACTTGTCGGGCCTGGGGCCCCCGCGCTGCTCGATTTTGCCGGGTAAACCCAATGAGGCCGCCAGCCACGGCGATTCGTACACCATTTTAAACAGACTCTCGCTCCATCCATCACGCAAATCGCGGTACGCATCGAGCATTTCAATGATCTGGTCCGATATGCGTGTTTGGTACTGCAGGAATGGGTTATTCGGAGAAACCGGTTGGCGCTGGTCTCGAACCTTCGCAGCGAAGTATTTCACAGGCCACATCATGGGGTTTCTATCCGAAAACAGGAAACGTTGCAGTCGATCCGGCTGCATTGCGCGCAACCACTGCGCGGTTGCCTCATTTGACGTTGCAGCAACCGCAGGGGAGACAAATGTGTCGTAGAGGCCCTGGTTTATCTCGGAGACCCTCTTTACCACCTCGAACGGACGCTCGTGTTCGCGCCCGTCACCCAGGGCAAGAATGTCGTCGATTGTGCGCGTTTCGAATTTGATCAGGTAGCGTCCTTCGACCAGTTCAAACCCGGGCATTTCGGGATGTGTGTCTTCTATTATTGCCTCGTACAATCCGGGAGGCAAAATGTCTATCATGTCAATCGCGCTGATGATCTCACTATGCTCTCGCCCCGCCACTTTGGCGGAAACGAATATCCCGAGGTGTCCGACTTTTTCGTGGAGACAATAGATGATCGTCTGGCCGGCGGCGCGGATTTCATTGACGCTGTCGTAGAGGTCGGGGACCCAGTTCAACGCCTGTTGGGGAGGGGTGATGTCGTCTCCCCAGGAAGCGAACATAACAATTGGCGAACGGATATTACGCAGATTTACCGTAGCCTGGCCGTTGGCCGATTTCACTTCGTTGGCGGAAAGCCTGTTTCCGACAAAGAGGTTCTGGACTATCCACTCTATTTCTTCCTTGTTCAGGAAAAAATGGCCTCCCCACCACTTTTCGAAATCGAGGTAGCGGGGGGCTTCGGTGTCCACTTTTGAATACAGGTTATACTGCTTTCCCCACAGGGTATTTGCCGGGTTCATATTTTCGAAATTCTCGACCAGGTAGCAGCCGTCAAAGGTCCCGTTTCCGAGGTCGCTTACAAACGATGCGAGCCATGATCCTCCGAGAAGTCCCCCTGTGTACCGCATCGGGTTCTTCCCTCGCACTCCTGCCCAGTAGGAAACAGGGGCGCCGACGAGCAGGATCGGCCCGAACAGTTCGGGGGCCACGGCGGCCAGAATCAACAAGGCCCAGCCTCCCTGGCAATTGCCGATGACAAATGGTTTCCCCTCCGCATCGGGGTGCAGATCGTTTACCCTTTTGAGAAATACGCCCTCCGCGCGGGCAACGGATTCAATCGTCTGTCCCGGCAAAGGCTTTGGAAAAAACGTCACGAAATAGCAGGGATGTCCTGCCCGCAGCGCGAGTCCGATTTCGCTGTCAATTTTGGATCCGCCTATGCCCGGCCCGTGCCCGGCGCGAGGGTCTATCACGACAAACGGGCGTTTTTGCGGGTCGGTGGGGTTTGCGGGAGGGGGCTTTATGCGAACGAGCGCGTAGTTGGCAGGTTCTTCAAGAGTCCGCCCGTCCACGATCATGTCATAGTCGAAGGCGAGAATAGGGGGCATGCCTTTTTCGAAATGTTCGATAGAGATGTTGCCCCGCTCTCGCATTACATCCCAATAGAGCCAGAAACGCTGGAAGGCGTCGGTCAGGTAGGAAAACGCCTGCGAGGCAAGTTCGGGAAGAGGCACCTGGGCAAACGGCCCCATACGATCTGCTGCGCCAGTCCAGGCAGTGAAGTCGAAAGAGTTGGTTTGTTTTGTCATGCTAACCTCCAAATTCTGCAGGATGTTTCAGAAGCCTTGAGAAAAAGCCGGATGCATCCGGGAATGGGTCAGGGGCAAACCTCCTTTCGGAATTATCGTAGGATATTTTGAGATGTGTCGGCCTCGCTCTTTCTTACCCATGTGGAAAAAAGGGTGTGAGCGATCGCCAGCACCACGGGGCCAATGAAAATCCCTATGAAGCCAACCGCGATGAGACCGCCGACTACCCCGGGGATAATCAGAAGCAAGGACATATTGCCCGCTTTTCTGATCAGCACGGGGCGGATGATGTTGTCGATTACCTGTACCAGGAGCGCCCAGACAAAGAGAGCGGCAGCGACTCCCGGCTTGCCGGTCCAGTAGAGCCAGAATGCGGCTGCAACCAATACGGGCCCTGGTCCCAGCTGCGCGACAGCGAGCAAAAAGCACACAGCGGTCAGTAACGAGGTATACGGCACGGCGGCTACTGCAAGACCAGCCCACGCAAAGGCGGACTGCACCAACGCAGTCACAATTACCCCGGTCGCCACGGCCCGGATTGCCTGACCGGCGAGCGTAATCGACTCCCTGCCCCGATTCCCGGCGATAAATTCGGCGAAATTTTTCATTCCCTGTGTTGTCGCTTCTCCCTTTAGGTACAAAATAGTGGAAATGATCAGCGTCAGCAGAAAGTGCACAAAGATCGAACCGATATTCCCAAGTTGTCCCAATAGCCATTTCAGCACTATGCCGGCATAGGGCAGCAGGCGGGCCCTCAGTTCCGCCGGAGCTAAGGCTGCAATCTCCTGCCACCGGGCTGTGAGCTTTTTGCCGATAAACGGGAGGTCGTTTAGCCAGTGAGGCGCCTGGGGCATGGTGAAATTACCAAGTGATTGGAGCCAGTTAAGAATTTGCCCTCCATTTTTCACGATGGCGCCAAACGCCAGGGAGACCGGCAGGACAAATACCAGCAGAATCAAACAGATCATTACCGCCGTCGCCAGCCTGCGCCTGCCCCATAACTTTTTCTCGATGGAGAGCATCAAAGGCCAGGTTGCGACCACAATCATTGCGGCCCAGATCAGAGCAGGGAGGAAGGGCCGCAATATCCATAAACTCGCTGCGATCAGAGCGCTTACAACGAGCACGGCAACCGTGACGCGCACTATTTCATCTGTGGAGTTTGTCATTTGATAACTCCGCCGGAAATTCCCGGGAACATGTCAGGTCGTTCAAACCCAAGTCCCCCTTTGAAAAAGGGGGATTTAGGGGGATTTTGTAAATAAGTCAGCTGCATACTCCTTTTTAATCCCCCCTGCCTCCCTTTGATAAAGGGGGGAAAACCTTTCCAGTCCACATGTCGTTTCCGGATGCACACTATTTAACAGGTACATCCATGTACTTGCTGTCCACTCTATGCCAACGTTTATCCGGATCGAAGCTCGTCATCCTCGAGGCAACGATGTCGGTGCTCAACCCAAGGTCCCTTTCGTAGACGATGCCGTCCTGATTCACGATAAAGGTCTTGATCCCGGAGACTCTGTAAAGGGCCGGATATGCCACCATTGCAAATCCACCAATCATTTTTCCGTTTATGACGTAACTGTATTCGCCACGAGGCGCATGCTTTCCCTGGGATTTCAGTATCTTGTAAAAGTAGCCGTGATATGGGATCGATTTATTGGCAGATTTCTTCTCATACCCTTCACTTTTGGCTTTCCCGATCAAAGGCCCTAAAGGACTCTGCTTTTCTCCTTCTTTGGTCTCCCAGTAAAGACCGTTCTGTGTGCCCGGATCGCTCATAAATTTTTGTGCATATTGCATGACCCCGTCACGGTTTCTCGCTCTCGAGGCATACTCACGCTGGGCATCAACGTATGCAAGGCATACCTCTATTGCGGCAAGCTCATCGGAGCCGATCCACCGGTTCAAAAGTTCATTTTTCCCGTCGGTTACAGAGAAGCTCCAATTCTGCCCAACCTTTTCCAGGGGAATGGGAAAAGGCCATGAGTCCTTTCCTACCTGGAGGATCGCCTTGGTGGGGCTGACCCTGGATATCTGGTTCTTTTCCCGGTAGGCCTTGAGAAAACGCTCGCGAGCGGCCTTGTCGGCGACTGCATCGCCTGAATCGACGAGATCCTCTCCGCCGGGTCCGAAGACGGCCAAAAGCTTCTTGCCCTCATAGGTACTCAGGGCGTTAACCAACGCTTTGACCGCATCCTCCGGGGTCCTGTACGCGGCCGGCCGCACATCTCCCAGATGGTGCCGTGCAAACTCCGCGATTCTGGCTGACGCGCTTTCTGAATACCGGATCGATATACCGGAGGCAGTTGCTCCGAGGATCAGACACAACAGAAGCATATGGAATTTTTTGCTATATTTTTCGAATGCAGGGATCATCAATCCTCCTTTGAGGCCCCATCCGCGCGGGACCCGGAAAACTACCTGCGTCGTCCACCGCCTCTTCCTCCCCGGCCGCCTCCGGCCCGGCCGCCTCCGGAAAAACCGCCCCGGCCGCCGAACCTTCCCATGGAAGCCTTGCGGCTGGCAAAGCCGCGCTCCGAACTCGTTCTGGCATATCTGCCGCTCCCGAGGCCTCCAAAGGCCCCTCCGGCACGGCCTTGTCCCGGTCCGCGCCGGGCGGAGGAAACGGAGGGCCTGCCCGAACCACGCTGTCCCTGGCGCCGGGAAGTCGATTGCGAAGCTCTCTTGTTGCGGTTTGCACCTGTTCGCCGTTGGGACGCGGCAGGTTTTCCGACGCCGGCCGACGGGGATCGATCCGGGGTCCTGCCGCGAAACTCATTTCTCGTTGCCCCCGCGTTTCCTTTCCAACGGGCCGCCGAGTTTGCCGCGGAGAGGCTGCCCCTGCCTGCCTGGTTCCATTTCCCGGTCTGATAGTGTGAAACGCGATTGCCGTTGATGTTAAAGTTGCGATTTACATTGACATTCATGGACCCGCCACCCCAGTTCCAACTTCCCCAGCCGTTGTTCCATGCCGCCCCGACGGCCACTCCGGCGGCAAAGCCCAGCACCCCGGCGGCCACTGTTCCCGCGTAGGGGGAATAAGAATAGGGAGGATATGCCGGGTATGGCCAGGCGCCATAGACCACCTGGGGGTTGTAGGAAGGAATGTAGATCATTGTTGGGCTGGCGGGTTCGATGGTTATCGAGTTGTTTTGATCCACCACTTTCTGTTCGCTGGAACTTTTGAGGTTGCCCTCGGCCAGGGCCCTGGCCCGGAGATTCTGAATGGTGTCCATGACATCTTTTTGCTGCGAGAGGAAGGCCGTGCCCAAGGCCTGCGTCCAGTCCAACTGCTCGCTCATCATGGAGAGAACTTCGGGGAACGGAACAAGTGCCTTTACGCTCAGGTCCCATTTTATTTTGTCCAACGCAGCGCTGCGCTCCTCCCCTTTGAGACCGCTATTTTGCTTTATCCATCGGTCCGCAGAGACGATTTCCAGCGGAAAGGTGGCCGCCACCAGCACGTTTGCAAGCAGGGAATCGGGGTAGAGGGCGATTGGAGCGAGCATCCGGCTCAGTTCTTCTTTCCCGAACGCGGGACCGTCGCCAGTTTTTTCCTCTCCGAAAACTTCGCCCGGCACGGTCAAAAGGAATATCAGCAGTACGATCACAGCACGCTTTGTGTTCATCGCGGGTGTCCCCCCCTTTCTTACCGGCTCAATACCTGCGTTTGCCCGACCCAGGTGAGTTGGTCCGCCCTGCATACCCAGCCTCCTCCCATGGCCTGGTAGATCCCTACCAGGGAGGCAAGGACCGATCCCTCGATTTGGGCATAGTTCAGTTCGGCGGAAAACAGCTGGGCTTCGGCGTACAAAACAGTCAGATACTGGGTGTAGCCGCCGTCGTAGAGCATAACGGCCAGTCGGTCGTATTGCCTGAGCGCCTCTACGAGCTTCTTTTGGGCTTGCAGCTGGGCGAGCAGTTGCGCATGGGTGGAGAGCGCATTCTCCACGTCTCGAAAAGCGCCTATGATGGTATTTTCGTAGGAACACAGCGCGGCCTGCCGGGCGGCTTTCGCCTGCTTCACCTGGCCGGCGATCGCTCCCGCGTTGAAAATCGGCCCGGTAAACGAGCCCGCATAGCTCCAGATCCGGGCCGGCCCCGTAAAGAGGTTGGAGAGGTCGGAACTGGCCGTGCCCAGAGCCCCGGTAAGAGATATCGTCGGGAAGTATAGCGCCTGGGCCGCGCCGATCCGGGCGTTTGCCGCTATCAGGTTTTCTTCTGCCTGCACGATGTCGGGCCTTCGCTCCAAGAGCTGTGAGGGCAACCCCGAGGGGACGGCGGGAAGTCTTAGGGCTGTGAGCGGTTTTCCGCGCCGGATCGGGCCGGGATTGCTGCCAACAAGGATGCGGATGGCGTTTTCTGTTTGCACGATCCGTGCTTTGATGGGCGGGATCGCGGCCGCGGCCGTCTCGTACTGAGTCTTCGCCTGCTCGAGGTCCATTTGGGAGACCTGCCCGTGTTTGAACTTGAGTTCGAACTGCCGAACGCTTTTGCCGTATATGCTCAGGGAGCTTTCGGCTATTTCGAGTTGCCGGTCGAGGGTGAGAAGCTCGATGTAGTTGCTCGCTACCGAACCGACCAGGGAGAGGATCACCCCGCAGCGCGCCTCCCTGGTTGCGTAAAAATCGGCCATGGAAGCCTGGGTAAGTCGCCTGACGCGCCCCCACAGATCGATCTCCCAGTTGGCGCCCGCCAGCAGTTGGAAGGAAGATTGCGGGTTCGGCGTGCCGGCCGGCAGGAAGCTTTCGCTCAGCCGCTCGCGCGATGCGCTGCCGCTGTAGTTGACCTGGGGAAATAGCGGCGCGCGTGTCTGCATCACCACCCCGGCGGCCTGTTCGATGTTGGCGGTTGCGATCCCGAGCGTTTTATTGTTGGCCAGGGCCTCGGCTATCAGCGAATCGAGCACCGGATCGTCGAACTGTTTCCACCAGTCGGTGTTGGTGGTGTCTTTCACAAACCGTTCCTCAAACCGGAAGGAGTTCGGAGTGACCACCGCCGGCCGGTGATAGTCCGGGCCGACCATGCAGCCTGCGAGCAAAACGGCCGTCAGGGAGACAACTAATCCGCGCATCTCGGTTCCCTTTCAGTTCTTAATGCGGTTCGGACGCAGCCTGGCCTTCGCCGGACTCCAGCTTCTTCCTCTTTCTTTCCTGTATACGTTCGGTCCATGTATCGAAGATGTAGTAAAAGAGCGGCACGTAGAGCATGGCCAGCGTGGCTTCGAAAATCATGCCTCCCATGATCCCCGTGCCTATGGAATGTCGCGCGTTGGCGCCCGCGCCCGAGGCGAGGGCAAGGGGCAGCACTCCGAAGACAAATGCGAGAGACGTCATGATGATCGGCCGGAATCTTTCCTCGCCGGCCTTTATCGTGGCGTCCATGACCGAGAGACCCTGATTGCGCAAGTCCACGGCAAAAGCCACCCTCAAGACCGCATTTTTGGCCCCGAGCCCGATGAGCACAAGCATGCCGATCTGGAAATAAACATCGTTTTCCAGACCCCGCATGGAATTGAAGGCCAGTGCGCCTAGAATGCCGAAAGGCACCGCGGTCATAACCGCGCCGGGAAGGGTCCACGACTCGAACTGGGCGGAGAGGACCAGAAAAACGATGATAAGGCCGAACACGAAGGCATTCGCCGAGGTCCCTCCCGATTTTTGTTCCTCGAACGCCATACCCGACCAGGCGTACCCGTAGTCGGCCGGGAGCACCTGCGTTGCCACCTGCTCCATCGTCTTGATCGCTTCCCCCGAGCTGTACCCGCCGGCTGCATTGCCTGTAATGAGGGCCGCGGGGAAACCGTTGAAATGAGGCACAAGATCCGGGTCTTGCGTAAAATCGGTTTTGACCAGGGCGGAAAGCGGCACCATCTTCCCGTCGGTCGATCTCGTGTAGAGCCTGGTCAGGTCATCGGGGGATTTGCGAAACGGCGCGTCGGATTGCAGAATGACATTCCAGACGCGGCCGTACTGGTTGAACTGGCTGACCTGAATCGAGCCGAACTGGGCCTGGAGGGCGCTGTACACATCTCCTATCGGGACTCCGAGCAATACCGCTTTGGAGCGGTCGACATCGGCGTGCAGTTGTTGGGAGGAAGCGGTGAAAGTGGAGTTGAGGCCTGAGAGTTGGGGGCGCGAGCGGGCCTTTGCCAGGAATCGCTGCGTGATATCGTAGAGGTGAGCCGGGTCTCCTGCGGCTTTGTCCTGTACCCAGAACTCGAATCCGCCCGTCGTTCCGATCCCGGGAATGGCCGGGGGCGCGATCGGGATAAACCGCCCCGTCATGATGTTTTTGGCCTCCGCGGCGACCTCTCGTAGAACCGCTCCGGCGTTCTCTTTACGGGCTCGCTCGCTCGATGAATAACGCTCCTTGAAGTCTTTGAGCTTAACGAAAAAGGTCGCCACATTGGACTTGTACTGGCTGTCTATGAGGCTGTAGCCGTTGATGATCGAGCGGCTTTCCACGGCTGGGTTTTTGGCAAACAACCGGTCCACGAGCTCGGTGGTTTGGGAGGTACGGCTCAGACTGGCTGCGTCGGGCATGACGACCTGGGCCATTACGTACCCCTGGTCCTCGTTAGGCACAAAGCTCGTCGGAGTCGTCCGGAACAGGTGCACGAGGCCCCAGAGCATAAAGGCGAGCAGCACGAACGCAACACTCATTCGCTTTATCATGAACACCACGGCGTCGCCGAAAGCCAGGGTGAAACGATCGAACAACCGGTTGAACCAGGCGAAGGGGCCCTTTTTCGGTGGGCCCGAGTGCTTAAGCATGACCGCGCACATGGCCGGGGTAAGAGTCAGAGCGACGAAGCCGGAAAGGGCGACCGAGATGACTATCGTGATGGCGAACTGCTTGTAGAGCTGCCCGGTGGTGCCGGGAAGGAATGCCGCCGGGATAAAAACCGAGGCCATGACCAGAACCACGGCTACAAGGGAGGTGCCGATCTCCCCCATGGCCTTTATGGTGGCAGCCTTGGGAGGCAGGCCTGCCTTGACCATGTTGCTCTCCACGTTTTCGACAACCACGATCGCATCGTCTACCACCATGCCGATGGCTAGCACGATTCCAAATAATGTGAGAAGATTTATCGAAAACCCCAGGGCGAGCATTCCGCATAGAGTCCCGATCAGGGAGACAAAGACGGCGACAGTACAGATGATCGTCGAACGGAAGTTCTGCAGGAAGAGATAAACGACGAGCACAACCAGCACTATCGCCTCAAACAGGGTATGGATAACCTCCTCGATGGAAAGGCGCACAAATTCGGTGGTGTCCAGGGCGATCTTATACTCAAGCCCCTCGGGCATGGTGCGCTTCAGATTCTTCATGACCTCGCGCACGCCCTTGGAGACTTCGAGCCCGTTTGCGCCCGGCTGCTGGTAGACGATTATCGGGGTCGCCGGCGCCCCGTCGAGCCTGTTGTTGTCGATGTACTGCCTGCGGCCTACCTCGGTTCTCGCGACATCCCGCAGTCTTACTATGGCGCTGCCGTCCCGGCTCGCCCGCAGGATGATGTTATCGTACTGCGAGGGTTGGACAAAGGGCGGCTGGGTTACGACCGGGTAGGTCTGTTGAACCTTTTTATCGATCGGCTGCTGCCCGAGCTGCCCGGCCCCCCACAACGCGTTTTGCCTGGAGACCGCATTTTCGATGTCGGTAGTCGTAATTCCCAGGGAGGCCATCCGGTCCGGATTCATCCAGATGCGCATGGCCTGGTCGGGGACGCCGAAGATCTGCGCCTGTCCAGCCCCGTTTACCCGCTTTATCGCATCGAGAATGTACACATTCGTGTAATTGGTAACGTACTCCGGACTGTAGCGACCGTCCTTGTCGTAGACGGCAATGATCATGAGAGGGCTCGATGATTTTTTCTGCACCGAGACCCCGTACTGGGCAACGGCTTGCGGGAGCTGAGGCATGGCCAGATTGACGCGGTTTTGCACCTGCACCTGGGCGATATCCGGGTCGGTATTGAGGGTGAAATAGACGGTGAGGGTCATCTGGCCGGTGCTCGAACTGGTCGACGTCATGTAGAGCATATTGTCGACGCCGTTTACCTGCGCCTCGATGGGGGCGGCAACCGAATCGGCCACCGTCTTCGCGTCGGCGCCCGGATAGGTGGTCGTCACCTGTATCTGTATCGGCGTAATCGTCGGGTATTGCTCCACAGGCAATGCTTTGATCGCTACCAGTCCTGCGATCACGATGATAAGAGAGATAACCGTCGCAAAAATCGGCCGCTCGATAAAAAACCTGGACATGAGTCAGCGCTCCTTTGCCATCCTCCTCTTTTGGTTCAATCGGCCCCTGCCGCACCCGTCTTCTTTACGGCGGAGACGACCTTTACCGGCTCCCCTGGACTCAGGCCGAGGGCCCCGTCGACCACCACCCGATCGCCCGCTCTCAAGCCCTCGTTAATAAACCAGTCATTGCCATGCGCATCGCCCACGGTTACCGGGCGCGGTTCGACCTTGTTTTCTTTTCCCACCACCCATACCAGATGTCCCTTGGACGACTGGTGCACGGCACGCTGGGGGATGAGAACGGCGTTGGGGCGGGTAGCTCCCTGCAAACGCACGCGAACATACTCGTTTGGCCGCAGCCAGTTTCGGGGATTGGCAACGGTAATGCGGATGAGGAAAGTCCCGGTCTGAGGGTTGAACATAGGGTTGGCAAATGTCACCTGTCCGGTTTGTGGAAAAACCGAGCCGTCCGCCAGAAGAATCTCTGCGGTGAATTTTTGGTCCTTGGGTCCCCGCAGCAGCCCCTTTTGCATTTCATTGTGGAATTTGAGCCTCTCATTCTCCGAGAGGCTGAAGTTTACATAGACCGGGGAGGTTACAGCGACGGTGGTCAGCTGGCTGTTTCCCGGATTGAGATAGCTCCCGTCCTGTTGCAGAGCATAACTGGTAATACCGTTGACCGGAGATTTGATCACGGTGTAGGAAAAGTTCAGTTTGGCCTGTTCGACGACCGCCCTCGCTTGCGCGACAGCGGCCGAGGCGGTCTCGAACTTGCCGACCGCATCGTCGAGTTCTCTTTTAGAGAGCGCGTTGGCGGCCGCAAGGGGCCTGGCGCGAGCAAGGTTTTTGCGTGCTACATCAAGAGCGGCCTGATGTCGTGCAAGCGCGGCCTCCGCCTGATCGAGCTGCGCCTTGAAAGGTTTTTGATCCATCACAAAAAGTGTCTGCCCGGTCTTTACCATCGCCCCTTCGGTGTACACGCGCTTTTCCAGAAAACCGGAGACCCGCGCCTGAATATTTACCTGCCTCGAACTCTGCACCTGGGCCACGTATTCGAAGGAAACCGGCGTGTCTTTCGGAATCACCGTAATTGCGGTTACCTCCGCGGGCCCCTGCTTTTTTCCCGAGCTCTCCTCTTTGTGCCGAGTGCAACCGCCAACAGCGAGGAGCATAAAAAAAACCGGCAGCAGGACCAAAGTGCTCAACCGGAAACCATGCCGTAGAGGTGCCCGCCTGTGCTCAGACCAAGGTGCAGGATGCACTGTCATGCTCCTTTCTTTCGGGGGTATTCGCTTAAGTCTAGGGGGGGAGGTCGTCAAATCGGCGACCACAGATACGAATGTCCGCACCACCCGAAGCAAAACCTGGAATTTTTTCGTGAACTGCGGACATCTTTTAAGATGAAACTATAAGACGGCCGGGGGGGATGGGAAGTAACCCGGAGCCTATGTTACGGTATACGTCAGTACTGTTACTCCGGGTGGGAGCATGTTACCGTAACCTGCTCCGGGTAACTGCAAAATTACAGGGATAGCGCAGTGTCAAAACATCTTGAGACCGGCTTTTTCCAACCCTTCCCAAAAATTGCAGGCCAGATCGGGGTCTTTCATGAAGACTCCGGTGATCTTTCGACCCAGGGCAGGAAAATCGGGCCTCAGCCTGAGAAGCGCTTCAACGGAGCTCCCTGCCTCCCTTCCTTTTCCAAGCCGGCCCAAAGCCGCAATGCGCACGAGCGGCGTCCAAAAAAGATGGGGCGGGTTGAACTTTTCGGCTTCGCGGCATGCCTCTTCCAAGTTGCCTTGCCGGAAATAATTCAGATAGGGGGCCAAATGAAACCAGCCCGGATGGTAGGAATTCATACGCATTGCGTCCTCCATCAGGGCCAGGCCCCTGTCCCACTCGCCATAGAGAGCAATCGCCCAGCCAAGCAGGGCGACAACGTCGGGCAAGGCGGGCTGGGACAAAAGAGTTTGTTCGGCCTCCTTAAAGAAACGGTCTCTTTGTCCGGACACAAACAGGACGTAGGAAAGGAGCGCTCCGACCATCGGGTTTTCCGGCTCTGCGGAAACTGCCTGTCGCGCCAGAGCCACGGCTTGCTCTATCATCTTCCTATTGTCAGGCTGGATAAATGCATATTCGTTGGCATGGAGGAATGCCTGCAGGGCCGAAGAAAGCGCGGAAACGGGATCGCTCAACCGGACCCGCTCCAGTGCCCACATGGCTTTGGCGTGCGTCTTTGGCGAAAAGTCGAAAAGATATTGACTGAACCTGACAAAAACCTCGCAGGCTTCAAAATAGGGGAGCGGTCCGGACCGGGATTCTTTTGCGAGTTTTTGGGCGATGGCTCCAAAGAACCCGCCAATCCTCCCGGTGGTTTTGCGGGCGATCTCCTCCTGCAGAGCAATGATTTTCCCCGCTTCAAAACAATATTTGTACTGCTCTCCCCATATCTGGGTCAGGGTATCCGAATCAATCAGCCTGAGCGTGACTTTGATGGTATCCTTCTCTTTTCGTATACTCCCCACCAGCAAAAATCTCGCCGCAAACTCCCGCCTCGCCTCTATCGCATCTCCCGGCTCCTGCCTGCCGCACAGGGCGCAGTGGGAAACATTGACCTCCAAGCCGTGACACCGGGCAAACTCGCTCATCAGTTCCTCGGTAAGCCCCTTTGCGATGTAGTCAATCTTTTTGTCATCCGTGAGGTTTACAAGGGGCAGTACGGCAATCGAGGGCAAATCCGCGGAGGGAAGCAGGGAGAGCCCGGAACGGGCAGGCGCTGTTTGATTCTCTCCCGCCTGTATCCCGGCTTCCCGGGAACCTGGCGCCTGCAAATCCCGAGTGATTTTCGAAAACGACGGTACGTAGCTTCCTTTACCAATCTCGATTTTCAATTGATCCTGTCGGCCGAGCCCCGAGTAATAGCTCTCGAGAAATTTTCGCAGCCTTGCCGCCTGGATGCGCACAATCGGGTCTGTTATTGGATCGAAATCCTCGTTTCTGCCGAAAACCCGTGTGGCGATCGAATAGCCTTTGATCTCCCGGGCTCTTCCGGCCAGAGTCTCTTCCACCACGTGCTTCAGGAACCCGCAGATCATGGGCTTATTTCTGAACTCCGGGCTGTCGAGGATATATCTCAGCTGTTGTCTGACCGCATCTTCAGTGATATCCGGCATTTTTCAAGAAAACCTCCCCATGTTCGACCGGGAAAACCGTGAAACCATGGAAAAGCGGGCCGTGGCGATGCCAAACGGAATGCAGCCGGCCGGAAATCCTGCGGCCGGTAAACGGTGAAAAGCCGGTAAGGCTGCAAAAAAGATAAGAAGTTGGGTGCCGGATGGGAATACTGTAAAATAGAGATTATTTTCTGAATCACCATTTTGGTATTTGGAGCCCCGCAGTTTCTCCCGGGAGGAAAGAGACGATGAGCAACGCAGAGGCGTCGAAGTGGATCGAAAATCTGTACGGGAATTCCAGGGCTATGACGGAGAGATCAATCCTCCCCGTCAATACCTCGGAATACAAAAATGATCTGGAAACGCAAAGGGTTTTGATCGCATCATCTTTTAGTGCCGTGAAGGGATGTTCACATCAGGTCCATGTGCCTCCAGCTTCCAATCTGAGCGATGTCATCGCTATCATTAAACAATGAATAGCGGGAGTAGACTCTGGTCGGGAGGGCTTTTATGCGAAAAGAGAGAATGGAATACGGCTCTTCTGCGGATGCTCTGGTCGCGGTGGCAAAGCGCCTCAGCGTTTATGAAAATCGATATGGTATGACTTCTGAAGATTTCTATGACGGATACCAGAGAGGACAGAAGGAAGATTCTATAGATTTTGTCGAGTGGGCGAACGACTATCAACACTATGTGGCCGTCCGTTCTGAAATAGAAGAACACCTGCACCATGTTGCCTGATTCATTGCGCAATTACCTCGATAAAATCGAAGCTGCCGTTCGCAATTTACCGGGAGCGTACGCGGAATGGTATGAAGAAGAAATCCTGGCCGGCAAGGCAATCTTATTTTCCGCTATGACAGTACTCCGCACTTTCCCGAGCTGGAGAAATTCTCCAGGTCTTCTTACCGATCTGCACCGGGCTCCGTGTTCAGAAAGCATCGACATCCTTCAGAGCGGCCTCGCGACTGAGATCGGTTGCAATAAACTCCTCGGGCTTTTCATTCACAATGGCGTTGGTCATCGATTTTCAACGTCAGATTCGCCATCTCGATCTCCCATTGCAAAATATCTTGCGGGACAGCAGCCTCGTGTCTCGCGCGCTCAAAAATCGCCTTGACTTTCCAGGACTCGACTGTTATGGAATTTAACCGTTTTTCCAGGGCGATGGAGTCCGCCCGTAACCGCCCCCCTTCAGGCTGATGACTCCTGCGAAGCTGGTTAGGCGTTTTGCGCAGGGAATCAGAAGGGTTGGCGGTTGCGCTGCGGTGGAAGTAGATCCTGTTCCTGCCGATTGATAGTTCCCGTTCCGCTCTTTCCTGAAAACTGCACCTGAGATGCGCCGCGTCGGCGAGTTATGTGCAAATGGCGGCTGCCGCGCTGGAGGGCTTTGTCAGCGCGCCGCTCGGGTGGGGATGCTTTGCTCTGCCCCGGCGGGTAAACCCGGAGATTGCTTGTATGGAAAACAGAATCATTTTGGATCTCGTTCAGCGTTATCCAGGACCAGTGCTCAAATTCATTTCCGATAAATTCAAATTGCTCGTTGCCGGAATCCGTGGACCGCTTCTTGTCGTGGCCGGCGGGGGGATTGGATCGGTTTGCCGGTATGGAGTTGCATTGTTTGCCGCGAGGTTTTTCGGCACCAGATTCCCCTGGGGAACGCTCATCGTCAATTTAACCGGCTGTTTTCTCATAGGCCTTTCTTTCGCTTTTGCGGGGCGCGGACTGAAAATCATGAACCCCTCGGCCCGACTCCTCTTTATGACCGGTTTTCTCGGCGGATTAACGACTTTTTCGACCTATACTCTGGAGACGGTCAATGCCATTCGCGGAACGACCTATATTCTGGCTCTGACCAACTTTTTGACCAATAATCTCGCCGGAGGCGCCCTGGTATTGCTTGGAATGTGGGTGGGGAGGCTCTAAAACATGCTGCAGTATAAAGTGATCGAGATATTTACGAGCGAAAAGGCGCACTGGCGCGGGGAGCAACTCCAGGCGTCGGTTGTCCAGGCCGTAAACGAAATGAAGGTTGCGGCGCGCTGCATCGTTACCAGGGGAATCGAAGGTTCTTACGAAAACGGCGAGATCGCAACGGGCAGACTCGAGGTTCTCTCCTATAACATGCCTGTGCACATCACGATAATCGTCCCCGCCGCCGAATTGGACAAAATCCTCCCCAGGGTGGAGGCGATGGTGAGCGAGGGAATCGTCGCCGTTCGGGACGTGGAGGTCGTCTACCACAAAACCCGCCAGGCATTGATCCCGGGCAACACAAGGGTGCGCGATATCATGACCGCCGCCCCGAAGCGGGTCGGTTTGACCACCCCGGTGAGCGAGGTGGCCAAACTGCTCCTTTCCTCCGATTTTACCGGACTTCCGGTGGTCGATGATCAGGACCATCCCGTCGGAGTCATCTCCCAGGAAGATCTGATTTACAAGGCGGAGCTGCCTTTGCGCATCGGTCTTTTGGCCCAGGCGGAAAGACAAAAGGCGGACACGATTCTCGACTCCCTGAAACCCCGTCCGGCAAAAGAAATTATGTCCCAACCCGCGGTGATCATCGAGCAGGACCGCATGGTCACTGAAGCCGCCGAATTGATGCTCAAAAAAAAGGTGAAGCGGCTTCCGGTCGTCGATGACTCCGGAAAACTGATCGGAATCGTCTCCCGCCTGGACATCTTCCGCGCCTCCACGACCGAGTGCCCGAATTGGTGCGCCTTTCAGGCCCAGGGCGTGGCTGTCCACGGCTGGCGCTTCGTCTCCGACATCATGCGCAGAGACACCGTCACCGTTTTTCCGGATACGCCTGTCGAAGAAATTATCCACACCATTGACTGCAACGATATCCAGCGGGTGTGTGTAGTCGATAAAGAGGGATACTTCAAAGGGTTGATTTCGGACCGTGACCTCCTGATCGCTTTTTCGGAGCGTCACCCCGGCGCCTGGGAGTATTTCGCCCGCAAAATTCCCTTTACCGAGCGGGGAAAAATGGACAAGGAACTCAAAAACCTCCTCAAGGCGAGAACAGCCGCCGAGGTTATGAACACGCAAGTCGTAACCGTTCTCGAAGATACCCCGATCGAAGAAGCCATGACGATCATGCTGGAAAAGGCATTCAAGAGGCTGCCCGTGCTCGATCCGGAAGGCAGGTTCAAGGGAATGATCAGCCGGGAGTCGCTGCTTCGAACCATATTTGCTCGATAGCGGCGAGTCGCCGCAGCCGGGTCGCCAGGCCGATAGCGCCACTGCCTTCGGTGGTGGCGGGGCCATAACGATACCGGCTTGACATGAAGTTTACGAATAGCTTGCTCGTCGGCAAAGCCGGCGGGCGGACCCGGCTGCGGCGACTCGGCGCCCGCCGCCTAAGCGAGGGTCTTGCGGTATTCGCCATCCATTTTCAGCCCTTCGATATCGGAGGTCTTTTCGCCGCGGGAGGCTTTGACCCGGTCGATGTTTCTCTTTACGACCGCGCGTCGGTTGGCGTAGGCGAGGGCGGTTTCCTCGGTAATCTGCCCCCGTTTGTAGAGGCGCGAGATGCTCATGTCGAAGGTTCCCCAGCCGAACGGCTCGCCCTGTTCCATCATTTCATAGAAACTCTTGCCTTCGGCTTCGCCGTGAACGATCGCTTCCTGGACTCTGAGGCTGTTGCCCATGATTTCGAGGGCGGCAACGCGTCCGCCGTTTACTTTGGGAAGAAGCCTCTGGGAGATGACCCATTTCATGCTGTCGGCCAGGCGGATGCGTATGAGCCGTTCCTCTTCGAGTTCGAACATGCCGACGATGCGGTTGATGCTCTGGGCCGCATCGGTTGTGTGCAGCGTGGTGAGCACGAGGTGGCCGGTTTCTGCGGCGTTCATCCCGATTTCAACCGTGTCGCGGTCGCGCATTTCCCCGACCAGGATCACCTTGGGCGCCTGCCTCAAGGCGGCGCGCAATCCGTTTGCAAAGGTGTCGAAATCAAGACCCAACTCGCGCTGGTTGAAGGTGGCCTTGAGGTGGGGGTGAACGAATTCGACCGGGTCCTCCAGGGTCACCACGTGGTGGGCGTGGCGGGCGTTGATTTCGTTCAAAACCGCTGCCAGGGTGGTCGTTTTTCCGCTGCCGGTCGCCCCGGTCACAAAGACGATGCCGACTTTTTCCTCGGCTATGCTTTTCAACACCGGGGGCAGTTGCAGTTCGTCCACCGTAAGGATTTTGGTTGGAAGCTGCCGCATGACGATCGAGTAGGTGCCGCGCTGGGAAAAGATATTGACGCGAAATCGCGCCCGGCCGGGCAGGTGATAGGAGATATCGCACGACCCGGTGTTAAGGAGGTGGCGCAGACCTCGACCGTCGTTTCCCACGAGGTTCAGGGCTATGGTTTCGGTGTGAAAGGGCGTGAGGGCGCCGATGCCCAAAGCCGCGCCCACGGATCGCAACTGCCCGTCGATTTCGGCCTGCATGGGTTTACCCACGGTGAAATTGATGTCGGATGTGGTGGGGGCCTCATCCAGAATACTCGTAAGAAGCGTGTCCAGTTCTTCTTTTCTCATGATCGTCTTTGCTGCCTCCTTTTGCCCCGCCGAAAAGAGTCTACACCTCGGTAAAGTCCTGTGGAGGCTCGGTGAGGTAGGAACGAAACTTATCCTTGTCCACGCATTTCATGTATGCTTCCGTAGGGTCGATCCGGCCGGCCTTGAGGTGCGCGGCTATGGCATCGTCGAGTGTTTGCATTCCGTATTTTTTCCCGGTCTGCAGGGCCGATTGGAGCTGATGGGTCTTCGATTCACGAATCATCGCCCGTACC
>JAKAJS010000053.1 GCA_021813685.1 Deltaproteobacteria bacterium
GAAAGCGCCCGGCGCCCCTGCTCCCCGTCGACGACAGGCCTGCTGCCCGACTTCACACACTCGAGAAATGCGGCAATCTCCTCTTCGAGGGCATCCTTTTCGATTATTTCGAAATTTTCCATGGAAATCTGGGGGAATCCGTCCTCCCCCGGCTCGGCTTCCTTATAGACCGCATAGGCGCGCTTTGTGGAATAGTCGGCCGAAAAATAGCAGTTTTCCTGAAAGATGCGCAATTTTCGCATACTCTTGATCGAAATTCTGCTTGCGGTAAGATTGGCCACAGCCCCGTTTTCGAATTCCATTCGTACGGAGGCTATGTCGGGAAGGCGGCTCAGAACGGAGATGCCCGAAGCATGCACCTTGGTAACGGGAGCATGGATGATGCTGAGCACGATATCGATGTCGTGGATCATAAGATCGAGAATGACATCGACTTCGAGACCTCTTTCATTAAAGAGAGCCAACCGGTCGGCTTCGACGAACATGGGATTCGTGAGCCGATGGCGAATGGCGGTAAAGGCGGAGTTGAAGCGCTCCAGATGCCCGACCTGGAGAATGGCGCCGCTTTTGCGTGCTATGGCGATGAGTTCGTCGGCTTCCTCCCGGCTCTTTGTCATCGGCTTTTCCAGAAGAACGTGGACGCCGGCAGACAAAAAATCCCGCGCTATGGCGAAATGATAAGGAGTGGGCGTAACGATGCTTACCGCGTCGACTTTGCCCAGAAGGTCCCGATAATCGGTCGAGAAAGCCGTTTCGACCTCGGCGGCGACCTCTCCGGCCCTCGCGCCGTCGGTATCGACAATGGCAACGAGATCGGCCTGGGGAAGTCTCGCATACTTTTGTGCGTGAAACCGCCCCAGGTAGCCGACGCCGATAACGGCGGCGCGGACGGCATCGGGGCGAGGAGCTCGCACCAAAACGGCCTTTGGCGCCGGCGCCTGTTCTTCGGCATACTCCACCGAGCCCCAGCCGTTTCGATCCGGCAGGTGGGATTCCAGCAATGCGAGCGCATCATCATCCTGGGGCTCGATTTGGCCAAACCCCTCGTTTTGGACGATGATCGAGATCCCTGCGGCATCGGCGGCGTCAATCGTTCTCTCCCGGTCGAACAGAAGCGTTTTGCCTGCTTCCAGGACGAGCACGCGGGCGTTTACCCTCTTCATCACCTCAATGGTGTCGGAGCCGGCGGCAGGTACATCGAAGCGCAGATCCTGCAAAGGCTTGCTCACCTTGACGATTACCGCCCCTTCCCTGCAAAGCCGCCCGCCGCGCATAATGGTTGCATCGGTGCCGTCGATGCCCTCGACGGCAAGAACCGCCTGATTTTTGACAACCAGGCATTGTCCGATATCGAGCCGTCCGATCGCCTTTGCCAGGGACCAGCCGAAGGCAATGTCGGCCTGTTCCCGGCGGTTTGGCTTGCGCCGCGTGAGTATGCCCTCGGGTGCAAGGAGCTCAGGCAGAAATATGGTGGAGGGCTGGATCAAAATGCCCTCGGATTCGAGCTCCTCGGCGAGCGCCCGCAGAAGCGAATCGTCTTTTTTGTTTCTAAGCTTATTGATAAAGCGGACAGCTCTCCAATCGGGCCGTATCTTCGAATAGATGCGCGTCTTGTTGATTGCCCCCGCCATCGCCGCGTGGGTGATCCCGGCGCTCTTCAATGTCTTGATTAGCCGGTTTAGCTGCCCGAGTTTTAGCAGGTGAAATTCATCGACATACCTGGAGAGCGTGGGATCGGTTTCCCCGTCGAAGCCCACCGCAAGCACCCGGACAGAGGCCTGGCGCGCTGCATGGGCGAACAGCAGCGGAAACTGCCCGCTTCCGGCAATGAGACCGACCTCTCGAATCCTGCCCTGTGAAACACGATCGTTTTCCAAAAGCATTACCTGGTAAGACCTCGCCTGGAACCGGCCGCAACGAACTCGATGAGTCTTTCCACTTCCGGCAGCGGTTCTATTTCCTCGCGTACCCTGAGAATCGCTTCGTTGTGCGTCAGTCCCGCGCGGAAAAATATCTTGTAAAACTTCTTGATCGCCTGGATGGCTTCCACCGAAAAGCCCCGGCGCCTGAGCCCGATGAGATTGGGCCCGTAGAGCTTAACCCCTTCGGCTCCAGCAGCCAGCATGTAGGGGGCGATGTCCATGCGCACAGCGGAAAACCCACCGATGCAGCTATATTCTCCGATCCTCACAAACTGGTGGACGGCGACGATTCCGCCGATCACGGCAAACGCCCCCACTTCCACATGGCCGCCCAGGGTCGCCCCGTTGGCCAAAAGCGCTCCGTTTCCGACCCGGCAATCATGGGCCACATGCGAGTAGGCCATGAGAAAAACCCCATCGCAGATCCGCGTGACTCCGTGGCCGTTTACCGTACCGCGATGAATGGTGACATATTCGCGAATTATGTTGTTGTTCCCGATGGCAACGCTTGTTTCCTGGTCGGCATACGTGATGTCCTGGGGAGGAAGTCCTATCGAGGCGAAGGAGAATATGCGGTTGTTTTCGCCGATCGTCGTCCTGCCTTCTATAACCACATGATGCCCCACGAAGGTGCCCGCGCCAATGACTACGCCGGGACCTATTATGCTGTATGCCTCGACGGTAACGTCGGGGGCAAGTCGAGCATCGGGGGATATAATCGCAGTAGGGTGGATGGACATTTTTTCTCCATATTGCTTTATAGCACGTTTGCCAGCATTTCCGCTTCGGCCACCAGCACATCGTCGACAAACGCTTCACCCTGCATTTTGAAAAAGCCGCCGCGCTGTTTTTGAAGCTTGAGTTTCATAACCAACCGGTCTCCGGGACGCACGGGCTTTCGAAAGCGCACCTTGTCCACACCGGCGAAATAAAAGGGCTTGTCCTTGAGTTCGGGGTGAATCGTAAAGACAAGAATACCACCTGTCTGTGCCATGGCCTCCAGGATGAGGACCCCGGGCATGATCGGATCTCCCGGGAAATGTCCCTGGAAAAAGGGCTCGTTCACCGATACGTTCTTAATACCCGTTATCGCATCGGAGGAGATTTCCACGATCCTGTCCACAAGGAGAAACGGATAGCGGTGGGGAATGATTTCTTTAATTTTGACGACGTCCATCATCCTCTTTCAGCGCCTCCTCGATTCTGCTCACCTTTTCGTCCAGTCGCCGCAAAGCTTCTTTAAGCCTTGGCAACCGCCTGATATCGCCATACGCTTTGAACCACTCATCGTAAGGAAGGGCAGGAAACCCTCCCACCACGACCTCGTTAGCCTTGATGGAGCGGTGGATGCCCGCCTGGGCGGCAGCCTTGGCGCCATCTCCAATTTCTATATGGCCGACGACGCCTACCTGACCGGCCAACACGACGTTGTCGCCAACCCGAGTGCTGCCCGAGATCCCCACCTGCGCAACCAAAAGCGTGTTTTCCCCGACGACCACATTGTGGGCAACCATGACGAGATTGTCGATTTTGGCCCCCCGCTTTATCCAGGTCTTTCCGAAAGTCGCACGATCAATCGTGGTGTTAGCCCCGATTTCGACGTCATCGTCGATCTGCACGATACCGATCTGGGGGATTTTTATGTGGTTCCCCTCTTCATCATGGGCATACCCGTAGCCGTCAGCCCCGATAACCGCGCCCGCATGGACGATCACGCGATTTCCGAGGATGCACCCGTCAAGGATGGCGGCCCGCGGATGGATCAAACACTCCGTACCGATTTGGACGTTGCGACCCACGTAGGCGGAGGCCGAAACGGTCGTGCCCCGGCCAATCGTGGACCCCTCGCCAACGTGGGCAAAGGGACCGACAGATACCCCCTCGGCCAAAACGGCCTCCTCACCGACAAAGGCTTGCCGGTGGACCCCGGCGTCCCCTTGCGCAACCGGGGAAAACACCCCTGCGGCCCTGGCCAGGGCGAGATAGGGATTTTCCACGATGAGAAGAGCGAAATCCAGATCCTCGAATTTGGGCGAAACGATCAAGGCCGAGGCTTTGCAATCGGCAAGGAGATGGGTGTAGCGCGAATCGGTCAAAAAGCTGAGCTCTCCGGCAGTTGCGCTCTCAAGCGGCCCGATCCCGCTCACACTCAGAGTCGGATCCCCTTTGACCCGCGCACCGAGCAGTCGCCCGAGTTCGCCCAGCGAATACGAAATCTCGGTTTTTCTATTGCTCACAGCTTGTTCCCATTACAAAGAAGCAGGAGGCGGAAAGGGGCCTCGCCCGTCTTCCCGCTTCCTGCTTCCCGCTTCCCGCTTCTGTTCTTTAATGCGCCCGGTTAAGTTCGGAAATTACCTTGGAGGTAATGTCGTCTTTGGGACTGGCGGTAATAAGAGCGCTCCTGTCCACGATCAGGTCGTATCGTTCTTCTTTGGCCACCTTGTCGGCAATTTCATACATCTTTTTGAAAAGCGGCGTCATGGCAGTCTTTTTTTCCTGCGCCCACTTGGCCTGCGAGTCGGCAAGAAGCTTTTGCAACCCGGCCGCCATTTGCTCCAGTTCCTGTTCCTTTCGTGCCCTGGCTTTTGTATCCAGGATGGAACGTTTCTTCATGTAGCTGTCACGAGCAGCCGTGAATTCATCCTTCTTGGTCTGCACGGCGCTGGTGAGCTTTTCCTGATCGCCCTGCAAGGTGCTGCTGATCTGCTTGCCCCAATTGGACTGTGAAATGACCTTTGCCACGTCCAGATAGCCGATCTTTTCGCCGGAGGCAACAGCGTGGGTGCAAAAGACAAAACCAAGGCCGGCCGCCACCAGCAAACATCCCCAAACTCTCTTCATGTTCATCTCCTTAAAAGAATGCTCCCGCAGAAAACTGCCAATTATAGGAAGGGTCGCCCGTTTTCCTGTTCAGTACATACCCCATCTCTATTCGAAGCGGCCCGAAGGGGGAATTCCACCGAATTCCAGGACCGATATCCTCCTTGAAATCTGAAATATTCATATCTTGCCCTTGCGCAAAGGAGTTGCCCCAGTCGAAGAAAATCACCCCGCGTACTCCATAGCGCTCCCATATCGGAAAGAGCACCTCATAATTCATCACGACATATTTGTTGCCGCCAACCACCAAACCCGCCGCGTCCCTGGGCCCCAGGTAGCCGAACTTCCACCCGCGCATCGAGTCGATGCCTCCCAGGAAATAGCGATCGAAGATGGGAATGTTGTCCGAGCCGTTTTCGAACCCGACCTCGCCGCGCACGTGGCCGATAAATTTCCAGAAAAGCGGATGGTAATAGCCGACGTGATACTCTTGTTTAAACAAATTGAAGTCGCTGCCCAGTTCCTTCGCGTCATATTCGAGCGCAAAGCCGGCGTAGGAGCCTATGGTAGGCATGAAGGGCTGATCGGTCGTGTTTCTTTCGAAAGCCACGCCAAAGCCGCTGCTCACCTGCCATCCTTGAGCCTGAGCGTTAAGAAAGGTGGGATCGAGTTTTGCCGCCGCATCGAGGTCGAGAATTTTGGCGTTTTCCAGTTTGTAGTAGGCGCTCACGTTGCTGTAGTTTCCCAGCGGATAACCCGTACGCAATTTAATACCGTACGAGGTTTCATCAAAATCCTGATACCCCCGCAACCAGTCATATATGTCGAATCCGGCGGAAAAACGGCTGTTAAAGACCCAGGGTTTGGTATAGCTGAGCATGTAATACTGCGCGCTTTGGGCCACCATGGCCTGCACCCCGAGATACTGCCCGGTGCCTGCCAGGTTTTTCTGCTGCACCTGGCCCGTAATAAATGCCCCGTCCTGGGTGGAGTAACCGCCGCCAAAGCTTATCTGACCGGTTTGCTTCTCCGTTATCTTTACGTTCAGATCCATCACCCTGGGCCGTGAGGTTGCAACAGGGATAATTTCAACGTTTTTAAAGTAATCGAGTCTTCTCAGAGCAAGCACGGAGTCGTTTATTTCCTTGGCATTGTAGATATCGCCCTCGGATATCTTCAACTCGCGCCGTATGACATAGTCTCTCGTTTTTACATTCCCGGTGATGAAAATTCTACCGATCCGGATGATTCCATTTTTCTTGATATTGTAATTGACATCTATAGTATGCGATTCGGAATTGCGCTTTACCTGAGGGTCGACCTCTACCTTTGCATAGCCCAGGTTCATATAAACATTTTTAATCAAATTCAGGTCGCTGCGAATTTTATCGCCGCTGAAATATTCCTTTGATTTCATTTCCAACTTGTCTTGAATTTTGGTTTTGTATCCCTTGATCAGATCTCCTGAGACCATTACTGACTCTACTTTATATCTTTTCCCCTCATGGACGGGAATTGTGATATGGAAACCGTCCTTTTCGAGGGTGATCTTGGGAGATCCTACTTCAGCGTCCATAAATCCTTCATTGCGATAATATGCGTTCAAACGCTCTATATCGGTATCGAGAATTTCCCGCTGGAGAATACCTCTGGTTGTAATATAGGATAACAAGCTCCACGGCCTGGTTTGCATCTCACTGGTCAGTGTGCTGGATGACAAATGCTTGTTGCCGATGAATTTTATGGACTTTATATAGACCTTTTTGTGCTCTTTGATATCAAAGGTGACCACCGCCTCTCGTGGACTCACCGGGAAGGTGATCTGCGAAGTGACCTCCGCGTTGTAGTAGCCCTTTTCCTGGTAGAGTTTGCGGATCTTTTGGACATCCTCGGCGATTTCGCTGCGTTTTAAGACCGCATATTGTTTGGTGATAACGGCGGCCAGAACGTCCTTCTCCTTGATATCCTTGTTGCCCTTGACCACCACCTTGCTGACGATCGGGTTTTCC
>JAKAJS010000060.1 GCA_021813685.1 Deltaproteobacteria bacterium
TGCGAAAATCATCAAGAGTAACCCTAAAAGGTTCGTTTTTTTACCAAATTGAGGCGAATTTTCCTTCAGACGTAGATTTTGCCTCAGGCTTGAACCTGAAAACCCGGGGTTTCCGGATGGACACTAAATAGACCGATGATGTAAAATCGCAGGCGAAGACAAGCGGGAAAGTTGCTTTTGCCTTTGCCGTTTCGAGTAGTCACCAGCTTGCGACAGTTATTGAGATGACAGATATTTTTTCTCCGGCCCAACGGTCCATTGCCATGTCGAAGGTCGGCAGCAGGGACACGAAGCCTGAATGGATACTGCGTTCAGGCTTGCACAGACTTGGATTCAGGTATAGGCTCGGAAACAGGCATCTTGCGGGAAAACCGGACCTTCTATTTCCCAAATACCGTGCCGTTGTATTTGTGCACGGATGCTACTGGCATCGCCATCCGGGATGCAAAGACGCCACCACTCCCAAGAGCAACACGGATTTCTGGATTCGTAAATTCGCGGAGAACATCGAGCGGGACCGGCGGACAGAGGAAAAACTGGCTGCCGAAGGTTGGCGCGTGATGGTTGTATGGGAGTGTGAGTTGCTCAAGGAAACCCTTCAGGCCGTCAGGCGGGTTTCCAGGTGGCTGACCCAGGAAACCACCGCCGCCCTGGAGTCGTCGGGAGATGAATCCGTGATTGACAGAGCTCAGTTGCTCACAGTGGCGGAAAGGCGGGTCAGATATCGCATCTGCTCAAATAATAAACCACACACGAATCTGCCAAAGGGCGAGAAAGGCGACGAATAATGCAAACGAAGGAGCTTGCTGTAGTCGATCTGTTCTCAGGCGCCGGAGGCATGAGCTACGGGTTTCACATGCACCCGGCATTCAGAATCGTGGCCGCAGCAGACGCCGAAAGAGGCAAGCCGAGCACTGGCGCCGGCAAGCTCCAGTGCAACAGGACTTATGCCAAGAATATAGGCATCAATCCCGTCCCACTCGATCTGGCAACGATTGCGCCAAATCAGCTCCGGTCAGCACTCGCGCTCCCGGATGGGATGCCAATCTCGGTTCTGCTGACCTGCCCGCCGTGCACCGGATTTAGCCGGGCGGTTCCGGAAAACCACCTTAGAGACGACCACAGAAACAGTCTGGTACGCCGATCGGCAGAATTTGCCGTAGCGTTGTCTGTCGATGTCGTTGTGATGGAAAACGCCCGGGAGCTTATACGCGGAAACTTCAAGACTCACTACGAGTGGTTCAGGAGACACCTCGAAAGCCACGGATATAACGTATTTGGAAAAACGTACATGCTTTCGCGGTTCGGTCTGCCGCAGATTCGGGAACGGGCGATCGTAATAGCTGCAAGAAAGCACCTTACCTTGCACACGATGGAAAATCTGTGGGACGGATGGTGCCTGAAGGACGAAGCCCTCACAGTCAGAAGGGCCTTCAGTACAATCCCGCCGCAAGCCGACGGTCTCACAAATTCTCCCGATTTTTCATCGGAGTCCGTAAGGCTCAGAATTGCAGCCATTCCGAAAGACGGAGGGTCTTGGATGGACCTCCTGAAACGCCCGGACGCGGAAAGGCTGATGACGAACTCCATGAAGCGAATCGCTGCGGCCAAAAGGTTCGGATCGTATCCCGACGTGTACGGACGAATGGCTTGGGACAAACCGGCGCAAACCATCAAGCGGGAATGTTCCCATGTTGGAAACGGGCGTTACGCCCACCCGGAGCAGGATCGCTTGTGCACCGTCAGAGAGATCGCAACGCTCCAGGGCTTCCCGGACTCCTTCGTCTTTAACGGCGCAGCCCTCTCCAACATGTATCGTCACATGGGAGACGCCGTGCCTCCGCTCATTTCCTATCAACTGGCTCATCTAGCGCACTGGATATTAACGGGAGAGCAGCCGAAAATCGAAGAGATCCTCCTTCAGGGCACCCATCTAAACCGTACCGATCTTATCAGAAAAGGTCAGCAGGAGCTTTTTCATGGTTGATTTCACCATCTCTGTTACGGAGGCGGAACAAAGACGGCTACGTGAATTTATCAGCGCCCTCCGGACGGAATGCAAAGCTCAGATGCACCCGGAGTCGATGTTCAACACGGAAAGCTTCGAGAGCGAGTTTCGTTCCAAACTTCTCACTCACCACTGCTTTATGGGCTCTCCGCTTTTCCAGGAAAGCTTCGATTCCGCCTTCATAACCGCATGCGCGTATGCCGGGCACGAAGTGGAAAAGGCGCCGATTGGGCAACGCTTTTGGGATGTAAAGGTAAATGGGATAAGAATCAGTCTGAAATCGTCCAAGTCCAAGGGCCTCAGACCGGGGACCCTTCACATCAGCAAACTTACGGAAGCAGCATGGATACAGGATTGTCGCACCGCCGCGAAAAGATGCGAGGAAACCCATCGGCTCATCCGCGCCTACTGCGCAGAAGTCGACGCAATCATACGACTTCGCTATTTCCAGGTAAACAGTCTCTACGAACTGGTCGAAATCCCGGTTGACCTCTTCTCCCAAGTTCTCAAGATAGGCATGGCACATTTCGCCTCCGACGGACCTACGATAAACATCCCGATAGGCAAAAAACCATGCGACTTCACCCTGAAGCTCGACCGATCGGATGCCAAGGTCACCATCGGGAACATCAATAAGGAGCTTTGCACGGTACACGGCACTTGGCAATTACCGGAATGAACCGACTGATCGAAATATAACCAGAGGGCGCCCGCCGCCGAAGCGCCCAAAAAGCCGCGTAGCAGCGTGGGGATGCAAGGGGCGATAGCCCCCGCTCCTTTTCCCTATCCGGTTCTCACTCACCTACACTCCCCCGCCACCACGCTCGGGATACTGTTCGAACGAAAAGCTCGGGACAATTCTTTTTATATTTGCCACTACCTCATGATTCCACCTATAATGCCCGCCAATATTTTTTTACGCTTTATAAAATTTCATACTGCGGAAATGGGTAAAGAAGCTTCCTTTACCGTGTGGAATATTGTTCCATAACCGTTATATTTTTTTCTGACGATTCACAGACATTTCTGCAGCCAGGCATTTCTCCAGCCATACGCTGCATTCTCTTGTACTTAAACAATATTGTACCTTTTTACCAGGGCGGTCAGTGAACGCCGAAAAACAGGAAGGGGTTTTAGCGGTGAAAAACCGCGCTTTTGTGCAGAATGATGCCCGGCCTGATAGATTGGCTTAGATCGTGCATCAGTTTGCGCCGGGAGCGAATCCGCCACGAGCAAACCATCGGGGTTGTGCTGAGATGTGATTTTTTGTGTTTTCTTCAAGTAAGGAGGAACGGATGAGAAGAGTCGGAACATTTCTTTTAGCACTGAGCGCCTTTGTTTTATTTACGATTCCGGCGATGGCGGCGGAAAGAGACTACTACAAGGTCGGTGTCGTGACGTCTCTGTCCGGGGATCTTGCAACCGGGGGCAACGTCACCAAAAGAGGCTATGACCTGTGGGCGAAAACGGTAAACGAACAGGGAGGAATAGAGGTTAACGGAAAGAAGTATAAGGTGAAGCTCTACTACGGCGACGATGGGTCCCAGCCGGCCCAGGGCGCCATGGCGGCCGAACGGTTGGCCACCCAGGAAGGCGTTGATTTTGTCCTGGGGCCCTATGCTTCCGGTGTCACCCTCGCCGCGGCGCCCGTTCTGGAAAAGTACAGCGTCCCCATGATCACGGGTTCTGCGGAATCCCCCATGATCTGGCTGCAGAAGTTCAAGTACACTTTCGGCACGGTGCCGGCGGTGACCTTCACGGCCGCTGCGGCGATCAAATCGATAGCTGCTCTCAAGCCGCAGCCAAAGACGGCAATCATTATCGGCTCCAACGACGCATTTTCCAAGGCGACCGCCGAAGCGTTTCAGACGGCAGCAAAATCTGCCGGCATCAAGGTCCTGAAGTTTAACATCGTCCCCTCCGGGCAGGATCTTACCCCCTTCCTGTCGGCCGCCAAAAACCTGCAGCCCGACCTCATCGCCTTCGGTGGCCATGATGAGGAATTGATCAATCTGGTCAAGGCGCTGGTTCAGATCGATTATACTCCCAAGGCGCTCCTCATGCATTACGGAGTGACGGAACCCGCCTTTATAGAGGGGCTGGGGAAAAATGCCAATGATGTGTTTGGCGCCTCCGTATGGACCGGCGATTTGCCGATCAAGGGCGCGTATCTGTGGCCGACTGCCAAGGCTTATGCCGATGCGGCTCAAAAAGAGTTCAAGACGCCGGCCGACTATACACAGGCCGGTTGCAGTGCTGCCGGGATCGCCTTTCAGGTGGCTTTGCAGAAAGCCGCACTCGCGCCCCCTCTTGACCAGGCAAAACGGCAAAAGCTGGTAAATGCTCTGGAAAACCTTGATATTTCCACATTTTACGGTACGATTCGCTTTGCCAAGAGCGGCGAGTTTTATCATTCCAACGTCGGCGTGAAGCCCATTACCGTTCAGATTCAAAAGGGACAGGTCGTCGTGGTCGGGCCCGCCAATTTGGCGAAAGCGCCTGCCGTATATCCCATGACTCCCTGGAACAAAAGATAATCAACCCTAACTCTGGCAGGGCGGCTCCGCCGTCCTGCCTCTGCCCAGGTGCTACCTATGAATTTACTGCCTCAAGCCTTGATCGACGGGATTCTGATCGGGGGTATCTACATTACTTTTTCCATTGGCTTTTCCCTTGCCTTCGGGGTCATGCACATCATCGATTTCGCCGTTGGAGAGTGGGTGATGCTTGGCGCCTTTCTCGGATTTTACCTCAACGGATGGCTTGGCATCGACACGATCCTGTTTCTCCCCGTTGTCTTTATCGTGTTCGGATGCATCGGCTACCTGCTCCAGCCCATCATCTACAGGGTCTTGAGCGGCACGAGGGGAAACCCCCGCCTCATGGGTCTTGTATTCACCTTCGGCATCGCCCTCATGATCCAGGGTTTGGGTCTGACATTTTTCGGGTTTTACAGCCATACCATAAAGACTTTTCTTACCGCGGGCTGTCTCCAGTTTTCAATCGCCGGCAGCTACATCACCATCCCCATAGTGCGCCTGGCCGCATTGATTTATGCCCTCGCAATAACCTTCGGCCTGAGCTATCTTCTGAAAAAGACCGACTTCGGCATAGCCGTTCGCGCCGTGGCCCAACACCGGGATGCTGCGGCTCTCATGGGGATAAACATCAAGAAGACAAGCTCGTATATCTATGCGATATACGTTGGCATAAGCGCCATGACCGGGATTCTTCTGGGTTCGGTTTTTTCCATTACCGCCCAGATGGGAGGAAACTACACCATTCTCGCGTTTTTTGTGGTTGTTCTCGCCGGCATGGGATATCTGCCGGGGGTCCCGTGGGCCGCATTTCTGCTGGGAATCGTGCAGTCGTTGTTCCTCATCTATTTCAACCCGGATTGGACACTGCTTGCAGTTTTCACCATCCTCTTCTTAATATTGATAATTTCGCCTAAAGGCCTCTTTGGAAGGGGGATATGAACATGTTACGCAACCGCTTCCTTCTCATATATATAGGGATCGTAGCCCTGCTCTCGCTTATCCCTCTTTTTATTCACAATACGTTTTTTCTCCGAATCGCAACCGAAGCCTTCATGTGGGTCGGGATGGCGATCACCTGGGATGTCCTGGCAGGCTATACGGGATATCTCAACTTCGGTCATGGCGTTTCTTTTGGCGTGGGAGCTTATGTCACCGCTATTTTCATGGCCAAGCTCCATTGGGCCTTTTTTCCCTCAATTCTGGTGGGCGGGCTCGGCGCAGGATTGCTGGCCCTTCTGGTCGGCTTTCCCACACTGCGCCTCTATGGCGCCTATTTCGCCATAGCCACCTGGGCGATGGGCAGAGCCGTGCAGCAGCTGGCGCTCGTTTTGAATATCACCGGGGGCCCCGACGGGATGCGGCTTCCGCCTTTCCTGAATCCTCCCTTTTTTTTCTACACGATGCTCTTTACTGTCGCAGCCATTTTCTTGATACTGTGGTATCTGCTGGAAAAATCCCCATTCGGGTTGAAGCTGCAGGCGATCCGCGAAGATGAATCAGGCGCCATGGCGATCGGGATCAACCCTGCCCTCATCAAGGTCAAAGCCTTCGTGCTCTCGGCAATACCCGCCGGCATCATCGGCGGCATTTACGCCTATTGGCTCACCTACATCAATCCTTCCTCCACTCTGGGAGATCTGATGACCGACCAGGCTGTGGTCATGGCCGTCTTCGGCGGACTGGGCACCCTGATCGGGCCTACCATCGGGGCGGTGCTCATCTATGCCTTCAAAACCTACTTCTGGGCCGGCCTCTCTCAGTACCAGGTACTCTATCTGGTTATCCTCGGCGGCACGATCGCGGCAAGCGTTGTGTTCCTTCCCGACGGGTTGTGGGGCGCAATTGTTTCCCGACATGGCGGGCGCAAGACCCTCAAAAAGGGACTGGCTTTGGAAAAAAAAGCTCAAACTGAAATGGACACGTGACAATGGGTGAAAAGTTACTGAGCATAGAATCTGTTACCAAGACGTTCGGGGGCCTCAAGGCCATCAATGATGTATCCTTTTCGGTGGGGTCGGGGGATATTGTCGGCCTGATCGGCCCCAACGGGGCGGGAAAAACGACGCTTTTCAACACCATCAGCGGCTATTATCGGCCCAGCACCGGAAGAATCCTCTTTGGAAACCGGGACATCTCGCGAGACCCCGTCTATCAACTTGCCGCAACCGGCATAGGCAGAACATTCCAGATTGTAAAGCCATTTGCCGGGCTTACCGTCCTGGAAAATGTCGCCGTCGCCTCCTTTTTAAAATATCCGAAAAAGAAAGATGCGCTCGAAAATGCCGAAAAGGTCCTCGCCTTTACGGGATTGCTGAATCGGAAGGATACGCCTGCACAAGGCCTTACCCTTGCGGGCAAAAAACGGCTGGAAATATCCAAGGCACTGGCCCTGGAACCCAAATTGCTCCTTCTCGATGAAGTCGTAGCCGGACTCAATCCTTCGGAAGCGGATCAAACAATAGACCTGATCCTCAAAATACGGGATAAAGGCGTCACCATACTGATTGTAGAACACATTATGCGCGTTATAATGAATATCAGCGACAATGTCGTCGTTATCAACTATGGGACAAAGATTGCCGAAGGTCCACCCAAAGAGGTTGTAAACGATCCAACCGTCATCAAAGCCTATTTAGGAGAACAATCTCAATGAGTTTATTGCAGATTAGCAATCTCGATGCGTTCTATGGGGAAAGCCAGGCATTGTGGGATATTTGTCTCAACGTTGAAAAAGGGCAGCTGGTCACCCTTGTGGGCGCCAACGGAACGGGCAAAACGACCCTGTTGAAGTCCATAAACGGCTTACTGCCTCCGCGGTCCGGGAAGATATCCTTTTCGGGCGAAGAGATTCAGACATTGCCGGTCCATGAAATATCCGACCGGGGAATCACCCTGGTCCCCGAAGGGCGTCAGTTGTTTCCCAAGATGAATGTTCAAGACAACTTGATTGCCGGATCCTATTTGAAGAGGGCAAAAAAGAAACGGGCAGCCAATCTGTCGAAAGTCTACGAACTCTTCCCGCGCCTGCTGGACAGAAAAAATCAGATAGCCGACACCCTGTCCGGGGGGGAACAGCAGATGCTCGCAATCGGCAGAGCTCTCATGCAGGACCCTCAGTTGATCATGTTCGACGAGCCGAGCCTGGGCCTTGCGCCCATACTCGTGCAGGAGATATTTTCGATCATCGACGGCCTTCACAACGCCGGGGCAACCATCCTGCTCGTGGAACAAAATGTCAACCTGGCGATTAAGGTAGCCGATTTTTGTTATGTGCTCGAAAATGGCCGAATCGTCATGCAAGGCACGGGTCAGGAGCTTGAAAACGACGAAAAGATCCGTGAGGCGTATATGGGGTTGTAGGAAACAACCGATCAGACCCAACGATTCGAACAGGTAATTGAATGAAAGCACCGCCGGTTTGCATCGCATGCAAACCGGCGGTACTGCATTTACGGCAACTTTCAAATAACGCGAGAGCCCCGGCTCTCTAAACCGCTATTGATCGGCAATGACCGTGCCCACATTGCTCGCGAAGTCCTTGTTCGTGGAACTGGCAAAAATCGCGTATGCCACAGCCAGAACCAGATAGGTCAAAACGATGTAGGGAAAGTAGTTGAAGGGCTTGGGCTGTCCGGGTTCGATCATACCCCACAGCGGATAGAGCAGGGTCAGGGTGCTGATGATCGGCATCACCATGTGGCGGAAAGGACTGAACTGACCGGGAAGATTCTTTTTGTAATAGACCGGCAAGGCAAAGTTCAGGGCCACATAAATGAGGATAACCGGAATGGAGCCGAGCGTGCCCAGAAACCCGTACAGGTCAAGAGGCTTTGCTGAGATGCCCCAGGAGAGGGTGATCGCCATGGCCACCAGGGAATAAAAGAAAATGGCGGCGTACGGGGTTTGGTTCTTGCTCACTTTGCTCAAAAAGCCGGGCAAAATGCCTTCCCGGGAGGCGCTGAAGAGCATGCGGGTCTGGGCGTTGGTGGCGCCGATGAGACAGGCAAGAATACTCGTAAAACCGGCCAGATAGACGATATAGATAAAATGGCCGAGCGCCAGTTTGCCGGCGTCCAGAAAAGGGATGTCGGACTTGGCGATCACTGCCGCATTGTTGTGCAATCCGACGATGCTGGCGTAGCCAAAGAGCAGGTAGAGAACTGCGGCTACCAGAACGGTCGTGTAGACGGCGCGGGGAACATTTCGCCGCGGGTCTTCGGTTTCTTCCGCCAGTGCGGCCGAGTTACCCACCCCGATGAACATGAAAATAGCGATAGGAAACCCGAGGCTTATGCCCTGAAAACCATTCTTTAAATTCGCCGGGTTGAAGGGAGCCAGGGTAATATAACCGGGATTGCGGATAAAGATCGCGATTGTAGCCAGAAACAGCATGGCCAGTTCAAACAGAAAAACCCCGATGACCCAGTGCGTGGAGAGTTTGATGCCGCGAATGGTGAGAAACATGACAAAAGCCACAAAGGCGATGGCAATCAGTTGCCAGGGGATGGTAATGCCCAAAAAGATTTTCAAAATGTTTCCGGTCCAGTACCCCATCATGGTCATAACCGCGCCAATGGCCACAATATAGCCGAAGGCAACCGCAAGCGCCGTAATGCCGCTAACGGTAGGGCCAAAACTGCTGCCTATGAAGGTGATGTAGGACCCGGCGCTGGGAATGGCTCTGGTAAATTCGGTGATGCTGTTCGCGTGAAAAATAATGGCAATGGCTGCTACGATCATCGTCAGCGGTGCAGCGATGCCCGCCCCGTCGACCATCAACGCAAGAGAAAAAAAGATGCACATGGCCGGAGCGATATTGGCCAGGGAGGAAGCAATGATCTCCGGCAAGGAGAGAGCGTTCTGGCACAATCGTGGTACCGTGCTGGTTTTCGCGGTAGAAGATTTCCCCATCTATATACCCCCTTCTAAAATGACTGAAAATAATAAAAATGCATCTAAGGACGAGAACAGCTATGGCCTACCTCTACTCCAGTGATTATTGTCCGCAGGTGTCTCCTTTCCTGAGGTGATCACAGCGTAAGGATCTCCTTCGCGATCCACCCCACCTCGGGTCGAAACCGCCCGGTACTCTCGATTCTGTCTTTCGCAGCTGTGAAGGCTGGAAACCAGGCTATCCCGCGCGCGGTTTGCGCCGAAAGTTTCGGCTCCCCGGCAAACTGCACGCGGTAGTTCTTTTTTTGCTTCTAATCGATGCAGCCAAAAATCAATTAAAACCAAGTGTACATTTCGGTTTACGGCGCCAGCCGAAAAAATTGAATCATTTGACCGGCGCCACCGATTCAGCAGAGGAGCTTTTGACCGAAAGCAGCAGGGGCTATCGCCCCCACGCCGCTATGCGGCTCAGCGCAGTGCTTTCAGCCCCTCTTCCAGAATATTCAACCCCTTGTCGAGTTGTTCGTCCGTTATGACCAGGGGCATCAGCATGCGGATGACGTTTCCAAAATTCCCGCAGGAAAGCAGAACGAGCCCCTTGTCGTAACACAGGGATACAAGCTTTTTGGCCTCAGTCGATGCGGGTTCCTTGGTCTTTCTGTCGCGCACCAGCTCCATGGCGAGCATGGGGCCCTTTCCTCTTACGTCCCCGACGATCTCATACGTTTTTTGGAACTCGTCGAGCCGCGCCCGCAGCTTTTTACCGAGAGCTTCCGCCTGTTTGAGGAGGCCGTCCTGGAAAAGGACATCGAGAACCGCCAGGGCAGCGCTGCATGCCAGGGCATTGCCGCCGTAGGTGCCCCCGAGCCCGCCCGCGTGCGGTTTATTCATCATTTCGGCGCGCCCCGTGACGGCACTGATGGGCAGCCCGGCCCCCAGGCTCTTCGCCATGGTGATGATGTCGGGTTCCACTCCCCAGTGCTCGATGGCGTACATCTTTCCGGTCCGTCCGGCGCCCGACTGTATTTCGTCGATTATGAGGGCTATCCCGTATTTATCGCAGATCTTCCGAAGTTTCGGAAAATACTCCGGGGGAGGAGTAACGAATCCGCCCTCGCCCTGAATGGGTTCGGCTATGATTGCGGCGGTCGATTCGGCAGCCACGTTGGAGACGAAAAAGCTCTCCAGGTGATCCGCACAGCCTACGCCACACTGGGGATAGGTCTCCCCGAACGGGCAGCGGTAGCAGTAGGCGTAGGGCGCCCGATAAACCTCCGGGGCAAACGGCCCGAAACCGAACTTGTAGGGCTTGACCTTGCTTGTCATGGTCATGGTCAAAAGCGTACGCCCGTGAAAGGCGTTTTCAAACACGATGATCGCCGGTCTGCCGGTCGCATAGCGCCCCACTTTCACTGCGTTTTCCACAGCTTCAGCGCCCGAGTTGGCAAACATGGTCATTTTCGGGAAATCTCCCGGCGCCAGCTCATTCAGGCGAGCCGCAAGCTCTACATAGGGCTCGTACATCACCACGTGAAAACAGGTGTGCACGTAGCGCTCGGCCTGCGCCTTGATGGCCGCAACCACCTTCGGGTGACTGTGCCCTACGTTCATCACGCCGATCCCGCCGGCAAAATCGATCAGCTCCCGGCCATCCACCCCTATCAGCAGCGCCCCTCGCGCTTCCTTTACGAAAGCGGGCGTAAGATTGACCGGCCCCTGCGGGACATGCTTTTTTCGAAATTCCATCAACTCTTCAAGGCTATGCGACATCAAACTATTTCCTCTTCGATTCGAGTTAGGTTATTGATGCGGATAAGAGGCAATCGCACCCGCTCGATTCAAGATCCGTACCACGCTGTTCTACGCGAATTCCCGGCTTCCAAATGCCGCCAACCGGGCGATCAAAAGGCCTTTCTCGGATTTTCGCCGGTTCCCCTATGCACAACCGCATAATCGCTATGCTCAACGGCATAATGGACGCTCACCCCCCGAACTCTCGCCCTCACGCCCCCCATTGACCTTATCCCGCCCTCTTCCCGAATACCCGAAGGAACAGGTTTGGCAACTCCTGCGTATGCACTATTGCATAATCCGGTGCGCCGGACCGTGCTTTGCGCGCCCGGTTAGCGCCGTTTCCGGCGCCGTTTTGCGGCCTCATCCCCCACGATATCGATGGTGTATATTTTGCAACCCTAAAGCGGGTTGCAACCTGCGTCACGGAGTCATACAAACCAGCACCTTCAGGAAAATCCCAATGAATAAGAACCCCAAATTCATGAGTCTTGCCGAAGCCGTGAAATTGATACAGGACGGCGACCAGATCACTCTTGGCGGATTCACGACAAACCGCAATCCCATGGCGCTTTGCCGTGAAATCATTCGGCAAAGAAAAAAAGACATTCACCTGGCCGTACACTCGCATGGCCAGGGGATGGAGCTTTTGATCGGTGCGGGGTGTGTGCGCCGGATCGAACTGGCATACGGAGGCGTAGGGCGTTTTGCCCCGACGGCCATCCGTTTCCGGGAGGCGGTACGCAGGGGGCAGATCCAGTTCGAGGACTACTCCAATTTCCACATGCTCCTGCGGTTCATGGCCGGAGCGATGCAGCTTCCCTTCATCGCCACCACTTCGGGTCTTGAGACGGACATAGTCAAGAAGGCCGGGTTCCCCGAGGAGGTGCGCGGCACCGGGCGGGTACCCGGCAAAAAGCTAAAGGTTGTCAAAAACCCCTGGGACGAAGGAGAGGGAGATGTGGTGCTGCTTCCGCCCTTAAATCCAGACGTAGCCATCCTTCACGTGCAGTATGCGGGGGAGGACGGAACAGTGCGCATCCAGGGGCTCACCTTTGCGGATCTGGAAGAGGCGAAGGCGGCAAAGCTCGTGATCGTAACCTGCGAGGAGGTCGTTCCAACGGAATACCTGAGGCGCGACCCGGACCTCAACAGTCTGCCCCACTTTCTGGTGGACGCTGTGGTCCACGCCCCCTACGGGGCGCACCCCACTGCCTGCCATTATTTCTATGACTACGACCCGGGACACCTGCGGATGTGTGCGGAAATGTCCAAAAAAGACGAAGATTTTAAGCGATACCTCGAGGAATGGGTGTATCCTTTCGAGACCCACGAAGAGTATCTGGAAAAGGTGGGAATCCGGGAGATTTTAAAGATCAGGGCCAATCCGGCAACCGGTTATGCACCCGGCCTGGACAGACGATAGGAAGCAGCCATGGAAAGCTACACATCTCGAGAAATCATGTCCATAATCGCCGGGCGCCTGGTAAATGACGGAGATATCCTGTTCGCGGGAACCGGCGTGTCGCTTCTTGCCGCAAGCGCGGCCAAACGCATCTACGCACCGCAATCGGTGGTTTTTTTCGAAACGGGGGGCATCGACCCCTCGCTCGACGAGCTTCCCATGGCGGTCGCAGACTCCCGCGTCATGACGGGCAGCTCGATCAATGCGGGTCTGGGGGAATCTCTGTCCCTCCTGGCTCATCCGAAACTGCGTACAATCGGTTTCATCGGGGCCGCCCAAATCGACCGGTTCGGCAATGTCAACTCGACGTGCCTCGGGGATTATCATAAGCCAAGCGTCCGATTCCCGGGCGCGGGAGGAGCCTGCGACGCGCTCAGCTTTGCCTTTGGGATGATTATTTTCATGTCGCATGAAAAGCGCCGGTTTGTCGAAAAACTCGACTACCTGACCAGCCCGGGATGGCTCACCGGAGGGGATTCGCGCCGCAGGGCCGGGTACAAACGAGGCGGCCCCATGGCAGTCGTCACCAATATGGGCATAATGAAATTTGACGAAGTCACCAGGGAGATGTACCTTGCCGAATATTATCCCGGGGTGACTCCTGAGACCATTGCCGAAAATACGGGCTTTGCGCTCGATCTCAGCCGCGCTCTCCCCTCGGCGCCGCCCACCGGGGAGGAACTTCGGATACTGCGGGAGGAAATCGATCCGCAGCGGCTGATACTGGAAAACTCCTCCAAACAGGCCGATGGCTGAATCGATGGAAAGACGGTTCATTTATCTCGATAACGCTGCGACCACGTTTCCCAAGCCGCCTTCGGTACTGGAGAAAGCGGTTGCTACCTACCTTGCAATGGGGGTGTCGCCGGGGCGCGGCGGCTATGATATGGCGGTGGAAGCCGAGGAACTGGTCACACAAATCCGCGGCAAGCTGGCCCGTTTCTTTGGCGCTCCCGATCCCGACCGTGTGATATTCGCCGCAAATGCCACAGATGGTCTGAACCTTGTGATCCAGGGCTGCGTCAGCCCCGGCGACCACATCGTTTCCACCCGCCTGGAGCACAACTCCGTGCTTCGGCCGCTGCACCATCTAAAGCAACGCGGCATTATCGACTACGACCTGGTACCCTTCGACGGCCGGGGCTTTGTGCACCCGGTCGCTGTTGCCGAAAAAATTCGCACCAATACCCGGGCGGTTGTGGTGAGCCATGTGTCCAACGTGCTCGGAACCATTCAGCCGATCGAAGAGATCGGCCGCGTGTGCGGGGAGCGCGGCGTCCCGCTGATCGTCGATGCGGCCCAAAGCGCCGGGGTGATCCCGGTCAAGATGACTCCCTGGCAGGTCTCGGCGGTCGCCTTCACCGGCCACAAGTCTCTCATGGGGCCATCCGGTATCGGGGGACTGGTCTTAAACCGCGACTTCGAGGTGAGAACCACCCGGTATGGCGGAACAGGGATTGACTCGGAAAGTCCGTTTCACACCCAAACCTATCCACACCGATTGGAGGCGGGCACGCTCAATCTGCTCGGCATTATCGGTTTATCCGAAGGAGTCGATTTTGTCCTCGCCGAGGGGCAGGATGCTATCCGGGCGCGGGAAATCGAGCTCGTGACACGCCTTCGGGACGGACTCTCCCGGCTGGACGGGGTGAAACTTTACTGCGCCGAGGATCTTACCGGACACGCCGGACTCCTCACGGTGGTCGTGGAAGGGATGAACTCCCAGGACGTCGGCACAATTCTTGATGCAGATTTCGGAATCGCCGTTCGTGCCGGTTTTCACTGCGCACCGCTGGTCCATGCCGATTTGGGTTTCGGCAAAGTCGGCGGTGTTCGCTTCAGCCCGGGACCGTTCACGACGCGGGACGATATAGATGCGGCGATCGATGCCATGAGTACGATAGCCGGTTCGCACTGACTCGATGAGGCAAATTCGCCCCGCTCTGCGGAGAAACGGAGGGGGACAGGAGAGATGATGAAGAGTATCAAGTTGCAGGTAAACGGCGTTCTAAAGCACTTCGTTGTGGACGAAGACCGCGTGCTTCTGGATTTGCTGCGGGAAGATCTGGGGCTTACGGGCGCCAAGCAGTCGTGTGACCGCAAAGGCCAGTGCGGCGCATGTATGGTGATAGTAAACGGCAAGGCGGTGCTCTCCTGCCTGACCAGGGTCGCCTCCCTGGACGGAGCCCGGGTCATTTCCATCGAAGGGCTGGGCACGCCCGAAAATCCCCATCTCATTCAGGAAGCCTTCGTATTGGCCGGGGCCGTCCAGTGCGGATTCTGCACCCCCGGCATGATCCTGTCGGCCAAGGCGCTTCTCGACAAAAACCCTGATCCCGGCGACGAGGAGATAAAACACGCGCTTCGCCGCAACCTGTGCCGGTGCACCGGGTATAAGAAGATTATCGAGGCGGTCAGGCTCGCCGGCCGGTTTTTGCGCGGGGAGACCACCCCGGAGGCGGTACGCCGGGATTTGGGCACAAAAATCATAGGGGTTTCCCACCCGAGGCCCACAGCCCTTGCCAAGGCATGCGGCGTGGCCCACTTCGGTGCGGATATCAAGATCGAGGGGGCGCTGGAACTGGCCGTGCTGCGCAGCACCCTGCCCCATGCGCGCATCGACTCCATTGACACAGCGAAAGCCGAGGCGATGCCCGGCGTCGTCGGCGTTCTCAAGGCTTCGGACATTAAAGGCACCAACACCCTCAAATACCTCCGGGCCGATCGCCCGGTGCTCTGTGGCGACAAGGTTCGCTGCATAGGAGATCCGATCGTCGCGGTTGCCGCGAAAACCCGCGCGCAGGCCGAGGCCGCCGTAAAGGAGATACAGGTAACCCTTACTCCCCTGCCGGTTATCGACACCCCCGAGGCGGCACTCGCCGAAGGTGCGGTGAGCATTCACGACGAGTTCCCCAACCTGTGCCTGGAACAGCCGCAGATAAAAGGCGATGCGAAGGCCGCCCTTCGTGAATCGGCCGCGGTCATCGAAGCCAGGTTCACGACCCAGACCAACCACCAGGCGCCCCTCGAACCCGAAGTAACGGTCGCCTACTGGGAAGAGGGTGAACCGGGCGAAGAGGATGCCAAGCTCGTGATCATCGGCCGAAGCATTAACATCCACTATCACCTGGGCATGCTTCAGGAGGCTCTGGGCTGGGAGAATATGAGCTACCGGGAGGCATTCTCCGGCGGCCAGTTCGGTATAAAACTCGATGTCATGTCAGAAGGCATTGCCGGGGCTGCGGCGATTCATTTCAAGAGCGCGATCCGCTATATCCCGAGTCTTGCCGAAAGCATGGCGATGACCTCCAAACGGCACCCCTTCACCATGGACGTAAAACTCGCAGCCGATGCCCGGGGGAAACTCACGGCCTACTGCAATCACTACATAGTGGACAAGGGAGCGTATTATTCCATAGGTCACGGGGTGATAAACCGCTCGCTCCTCATGCTTTCGGGCTCCTACAATATTCCCAATATCGATGCCATGGCAAGGCTCGCCTACACCAATAACCCCTTTGGGAGCGCCGCCCGCGGCGCCGGCCCCCCGCAGGTGAACTTCGCCCTCGAATGCGCCATGGAGATGCTTGCCGATAAACTCGGGATGGATTCGCTCGAATTCCGGCTGCTCAATTGCCTGCAGCCCGGCGAGTCCAAATCCACCGGCCGCACGGTGACCGAATGGCCTCTGCCGGGGCTTCTCGAAGCGGTCCGCCCCCATTACAGGCGCGCGCTCGAGGAGGCCAAAAGCTTTCAAACCGGAGAGGTCCGGCGCGGAGTCGGCCTGGCGACGGGCTCCTTTGGCATCGGCGGCCCCGGTGATGTCGGTGTTGCTTCCGTCGAACTCGATGCAGACGGAGGGGTAACCGTCTATGCCGCAGCCGCAGACCCGGGCGAGGGAAACGATTCCATGCTCGCACAGCTCACCGCCGCCTTCATGGGCCTGCCGCTCGATAAGGTGCGCCTCAATACGCGCGATACGGATTTTACGGCGGCGAGCGGTCCGGCCGCGGGAAGCCGCATCACCTACATGATCGGAGGAGCCCTCCTCGATGCCCTGGGGCAACTCAGGAGCGCCATGGAGGAAACGGGAGCGAAAAACTCCGAGGACCTTGTCAAAGCCGGCAAGCCAGCACGCTATCTGGGCAGAAAGAAAAACGAAGAGGTAGGCCCCCTCGATCCCAAAACCGGCCAGGGGCCCTCCTTCGAATCGCAGGTCCATGCCGTACAAATGGTGGAGCTGGAAGTAAACCTCACGAGCGGAGAGGTGAAGGTCTTAAAAGTTACCGCCGCGGTCGATGCCGGAACGGTCATCAACCCGCAGAACCTTACCGCTCAACTGGAAGGCGGTTTGGACATGGGAGTGGGCTACGCTCTCCGAGAAGAGTACATCGCCGGAAAAACCAAAGACTGGGTCACGTTCAAATTCCCCTCGATTCGCCATAGCTTCGATATGGAGATCATCATCCGGGAGACTCCCCGTCCCAAAGGCCCCATGGGTGCTACCGGAGTCGGGGAAATGTGCCTGGTGCCAACAGCGCCCGCAGTGATAAACGCCATCAAGAATGCCACCGGCTTCTGGGTGTGCGACCTGCCGGCAACACCCGATAAGATCAAGGCGCTCGCCTCGACGGCGCAGGGAGTGTAATGGCAAACGGTTCCGAATCGGACGAAACTGTCCCCCAACAACAGGTGCGGCTCCTCGCCGGTCGTGAGATTCTCTTTGATGCAGAAGGCTTCTTGAGCGATTTTAACGACTGGTCCGAGGAGCTCTTCGAGATTCTCGCACAGGAAAGCGGACTTGCCTGCCTGACAGACAAACACTGGCGGGTGGTCCGTTTCCTGCGCGAGTTTTACGCGCAAAACGGCCGTAGCCCCTTGAACCACCAGTTGAGGAAAGGCACCGAGCTAAGCGCTCTCGAACTGCAGCACCTCTTTCCCGAAGGGATAAAGCTCGGGGCCCGCAGACTCGCCGGGCTGCCCAATCCCAAGACCTGCAGTTAAAAGCAAAAGAGCGGGGGCTTTCGCCCCCTGCACCCCCGGGATGGCCCCGCCCTGCCCGCGGCGGCTCGCCGCCAGTTGACCTCCACCACCCTATGGGCTACAATATGGCACATAGGAGGTATTGGATATGGCTGAAAATTCTGTTGTCCGAGCACGGATTGACAGTGCTGTAAAAATTGAAGCCGAGGCGGTCCTTGCCTCCATCGGGCTTACTGTCTCAGATGCATTCCGTCTGATGATGATACGGATCGCCAAAGAGAAGAAGTTGCCGTTTGAACCACACGTGCCGAACGAGGAAACAATTGAGGCGATGAAGGCCGCTCGACGTGGCGAACTAATTGAGGTCGGATCGATCGACAACCTGTTCGCGGAGCTAAATGAGGACGATTAGTCGAACTAAGCGATTCAAACGCGACTACAAGCGGGAAAAATCAGGGCGACACAGCAAGACACTCGACACGGACCTGAGGAAGGTTCTTGAATTGCTTGTGGCCGATGAGCCGTTGCCATATCACAATTTTGATCATCCTCTTGTCGGTGAATGGTCCGATCATCGAGATTGTCACATCAAACCCGACCTGGTTCTTATCTACCGGAAATCTGACGACGATCAGCTTGAACTTGTACGCCTGGGGTCACATAACGAACTCGATCTCTAGCCCCCCGCCCGCCCGCGAAGCAGGCGGCAATCCGTCAGCGGCGACACGCCGCCGGGCAACTCGGCCGCAGCGACACGCCGCCGCCTACTAGGCGCCGTAAATCAGTACGCCGTGCGATCTGCGTCCGTCAACTTTTATGGTCAGCGGTTTTTCAAGAGATACCCAGGCTGCGTATTCCGACTCGTATTTTCTCGGTAGCGAGCAGAGCCATTCCCAGTCGATCCTGTTGTCCTCGCCCGGACCCACGGTAAAATAATTGATTCCCAGGGAAATGATGTTGTGGAAGAAATGGGAACCTTGCGAGGGTTCCGCGTTGAGCTTTTCGTGGGCGGTTTCGACGATCGCGCCCGTCCCGCAGATGTCCGCCCAGCCGACCGGAATGCCCAGCCAGCTATCCGAGGAGCCCCAGCGCCCCGGCCCTATCAGCACGTATTGCCTTTTTTCCTTGAGCAGGAGCGCGTTGATTCGGCCGATTTGCCCGGCAACTTCGCGAGTCTTCGCCGGGTCGAAGGATTGGGGCTTAACAAATACGATATCCCGTATCTCGGTGCTGATCCTGTTGCCAAGAGCTTTGGTGGAAACGCAAAAAGCGCTCGCCAGGTCCTCCTCGCTCAGTTCCACATCCACGGTTTCTTCCCGCGCGCTCATCGGCCGAAGCTGCAGGACCGCAAATTGGGGTTTGGTCTTGCGGGCGCGGGAAAGATCGACGCAAAATTCCAGTTCCACCGGACATCCCATTCCCGCTTGCCCGAGCGCTAAAATCTTTCGTAAAATATCGGCCAGGGGAAACAGGTCATATTTGAGCAGCTGCGCAAAGGTGATCACCGGATAACCGGTCTTGGAAGCGGTATCGCGCAACCGATGCTCCTCGGGGATATAGGTGCTGCTCGCAAGCTTTACCGGCTCTTCCTGCGCGGCATCCATCACTTCCCGTTTGACCAGGGTGACCAGGTCGCTTGCCCCCAGGTGGCACGCCGCCTGGTCGAGGTTCAGGGCATAGAAATAACGCTGCGAGTTCTTCAGAATATCCTCGACCGACGAACGCTCCGGGAGCAGTTCCGGGTGCGCGGGCGAAAAACGAAGCCCCTTTCCCCCCTCCATGACGGTTTTGCCGAGCCCCAGGGCAATTGTCGCTATGCCGTCTTCGGGTTTCATCCTCGCGAAGGGATAGAAATTGTGCGATTGGGCTACTCCGGACAAAAACGGGTAAAAATAGCTCCCGTGCTTTTGCCCAACGAGTTTTTGCACGACTACGGCCATCTTCTCTTCTTCGGTCCGGTGGCCGATGCGCCGTGAAAAGGCCTTGGGTCCCTGGAAATAGGTCGAGGCATAAACCATCTTGATTGCCTCGACGAGTTGCGCGAGCCGGCAGTTGAGGTCCGAATGGTCGTTGGGCAAAATATAGGTGTTGTAGAGACCGGCGTATGCCCGGAATTGAGCGTCTTCGAGCAGACTCGACGAACGTACCGCCAGGGGATAGTGGATGTGGCTCAGAAACTCCGCCAGCTGCTGCGTAACGGCTTCGGGAAATTCAGACGCCATGAAACGGTCTGCGATCGTCTCGTCCGGCAGGTCCTCTTCGGTCAATCGCTTGAGATCGTTTTTTTCGACAAACGTCTCGAACACCTCGGTCGTAATGACCAGTGTCTGGGGAATGACGATTTCCACCGGACCCGAGCGGGCTTCGAAAGAAGAATGCTGGCGCAGAAGAGAGGAGACGAAAAACAGCCCCCTCGCCTTCCCTCCCAGTGACCCTGTGCCGATCTTCAGGATTTCAGCATCCTCATCGAAACCCTTGGGATCGAAATCTACGACCACCCCTTTCTGACGCTGCATGCGCCGTTCGTGAATGACGGAAATCAGAAACTGACGGTGGCTCGCAATATCGCTAAAATCATTATCTCGTACCGGTCGTACCCGGGAGGCCAGTTCTATTTCCGAACGCGCAAACAACCATCTCGAAAAATCATTGCAGTTGCAGTGATAGGCGAAGGTATCGTCCGGAATGGTATGGAGCTGCTTTTCCAGCATTCTGAGGTTGCTTGCACGCGCAATTTCTGCGCCCTGCGGGGTGCGAAAGACAAAGTCTCCAAACCCCAGACGGTTGAGGAAAAAGGAGCGCACCTCGGAAAGAAGAGTCGGAGAGTTCTTGTCGATGAAGACGGCCGGAATCTCTGCGGCCTTCGCTGCATTTCCCGGCTCGCTGCTCATCAGCAGCAGCGGAATATCAAACCGCTCGCGCCGTATCCCCGTGAGAAGATCCACCCCCGCATTGTCGTCGACTTCCCCCCCGCGGGGAAACCGTACGTCCGAAAACACACCCAAAACGTATGGTTCATATTTCCGGAAAAGTTGGGTCGCCCCCTCGAAGCTTTCCGTCACAAGAATCTTGGGACGCGCCCGCATGGCCACGAGGCGATGCTCGTTATTGAGCCCTTCCTCCATCACCGCCTGGGTCTGAATCACCAATTCCCGGTAGAAAAGGGGCAGCAGGATGGATAGATATTCCGGAGAATCCTCTACACAAATGATGACGCGAATGCTTGCCGATTTCGTGTCGTGAGCTACGTTGCTCCAATCCTCCGCGTTCTTTATCATCGCCAGGAGCAGGTCGGAATTGCCCCGCCACACAAACACCCGATTGAAAAGCGAAGAGGGCAGCCTGCGATGCATGCCGTACTCGAGAATCGGATCCAGATGGTGACACAGCAACATGATGGGTAGCGACGGCGCCTTCGACCGGATCTTCTCCGCTGTCGCCACGATACTCCTGTCCACCACGCGAGCCATGATGATCGCCATGTCGAGCCCTCTGGTCTCCAGAGCGACCAGGGCGGCATCGGCGGAAGAAACCCAGTGCAGCCTGGGAGGCGCACTGAGATTCAACCCCCTGTATTCACTGATAATAGCCTCCGAGAGGCGGCAGTCGTCCTCCATCACCGAGGCGTCATAAGGCGTCGAGATCAGCAGGACCTCGCGAATCTTGTTGCGCATAAGCTCGTGAAAGAGCTTAAACCGCGGGTCGAATTGGTCTTCAAGCTGCATTGTCATGGAATCGTGTTTTCTCTCTACGTATTTTTTTGCCGCCCTCGAACCGCGGAGGAGAAGTATTATCCGTTTACACTACCTGTATCGGGCTTACAATCCCCATTTTTCTTCCCCCCGGTATGAGATTGTAACCATTTTTCAGCATTCTGTCTCAGTTCTGCCGCCCAACGCCTCAAATACCCCGCCTCTTTGCTGAACCCCCTCAATTCCATGCAGGAAGCCTGCGAATCGACCGGTCCCAACGACTTGCTCTCCTCTGGGATTTCCATACAATACGTTCTCCTGTCTGGTGTGCGCCCGAAAGCCCGGATAAGATACCGACTCTTACGGTTGGGAACCGTTACCAAGATTCATGCCACGTCCAATCGGTGAATGGGTGAATCGGACAGACCTTCTTTGCCTTTCCCATTCACCGATTCCCCCACTCCCCGATTCACCCGCTCACCTGTTTTTCACTTGGCTTTCCGCCCGGAATATGCAATGTTGCATACTCATATGTCTCCTCGCATACTCGTGGTGTTTTGGAAAACGAAGGGATGCCAATCATGCCAACGAAGGTCGCCCACAGTTCCTCGGTGCCCTTTTGCTCGGGCGCCGACCCCTCGGAGTGGGAAGCCATCAGCAAGGCATTGCTCAATGCCACGGGAGATGGGGTGGTGGCGATCGATCCGGAGGGCACGATCCTTTTTGCCAACCGGGTTGCCCGTGAGAGCCTGGGGCTCCTGCCGGGCGTCCCGTTAAAGGAAGTGCAACCCGAACTGTGGCCTGAAGCGGCACAGACGCTTCTCGACTCCGCATCCCGGTTGGGGATTACGGTCTGCTGCGACAATGCGTGCTATCTGGCCAAAATCTGTCCCATAATCTGGAAATCCAAGCTGATGGGGGCGCTTTGCGTTTTCGAAAACTGCACGATTCTGGAAGAATCGCTCCGGGAGATGCAAGCCTTTCAACGGCTGAACCGACAGCTTGACGCCATCATCAATTGTTCCTCCGACGGACTGTGGGTCTCCGATGGAAACGGGGTGGTGATCCGGATCAACTCGGCCTCCGAGCGGCTCAACCGCATTCGGGCCGACCAGGCCGTGGGCCGTCGTATGGAGGATATCGTCTCCGAGGGCATCATTGATCGCTCCGCCACCCTGGAGGTGCTAAAGACAAAATCGGTAGTGAACATACTCCAGCGCAACAGTGCCGGACGAAAGCTCTTCGTCACCGGAAACCCTTTTTTTGACGAAAAGGGACGCCTGGAGCTGGTAGTTACGACCGAAAGAGATATTACCGAACTCGACCGGTTGTATCAGGAACTCGACGAGCAGGAGGCGATCAGCGATCAGTTCCGCCGTCAGATGCTGGAGATGCAGATGACGGAACTGGAAGCCAGGACGGTTATCGCCCGCAGCCCCAGCATGATCAAGGCATTGCGTCAGGCGCTCAAGGTGAGCACGGTGGATTCCAACGTGCTGATCCTTGGGGAATCGGGTGTAGGCAAGGGCCTTATCGCCGATTTGATTCACAAATATTCCAGCCGGGCAGAGCTCCCCATGATCAAGATCAATTGCGGGGCCATCCCGGAATCCCTGGTGGAATCCGAGCTTTTCGGCTATGAAAGGGGGGCGTTTACCGGTGCCCATAAAGGGGGAAAACCTGGCCAGTTCGAACTCGCAGACCGGGGAATCGTGTTTCTCGATGAGATTGCCGAATTGCCCTTTTCCGCCCAGGTAAAGCTTTTGCGATTTCTCGAAGACGGGCTGATAACCCGTATCGGGGGGACCGCCAGCCGTCGGACCAATGTGCGCATTCTTGCCGCCACCAACCGGGATCTGGAAGCCATGGTCCAGGAAAACCGGTTTCGAAGCGATCTCTACTACCGGCTAAACGTCATCCCCATTCACATCCCTCCCCTGCGGGAGCGCCAGGAAGACATCCTGCCGCTCCTCCAGCATTGCCTCGAGCGATTCAAAATCCGCTCGGGGGTCGAAAAGCTCTTCTCACGGGCAGTTCTGGACGCTCTGCTCGCCTATTCCTACCCGGGCAACGTTCGTGAGTTGATAAACCTCTGTGAAAGGCTGGTCGTGATGTCGGACGGCAATCGCATCGATCTCGACGATCTTCCGCCCGCAATCTGTCCCCGAGAGCACAAGAAACTTCCACCGCCCGGCACACACTTTCAGGGCAAAACGCTCGCCGAACTGATGGACTCTTACGAGAAAACCATTTTAGAACAGGCCATCACGGAGTTTGGCAACCAGCATCGCGTAGCGGCCGCTCTGGGGGTAAATCAATCCACGATTGCCAGAAAGCTCAATAAATACGGTCTGCGCTAATAAGCACCTTTTCCCCTCATGCACCGTTGCATCCGGAAGCCTCAGGCGAACTTGTGCAGCGGAATCTCCACGCGAAAAGTTATCCCCTTGTCCCGGTTATCGACAATCTCTATGCGCCCGCGGTGGGCATCGATGATTTTTTTTACGATGGGAAGACCAAGACCCGTGCCGTCTTTTTTACTTGTATAGAACGGGGAGAAGATTTCCTCCCGTTTGCCTTCGGGAATGCCGCAGCCGCAGTCAACCACACTCAAAACGAGTCTCTCCCCGTCGACATGGGCGCCGATGCTCACCTCCTGCCCTTCCCGGGAGGCCTGTACGGCGTTTGTCACGATGTTTATGAGTGCCTGCTTCATTCTCCCGCAGTCAACCCATGCCGAAAGCCCGCTTTCCGAATCGATGCGATTTCGAAGCACTACCCCTTTGTCCCGGGCGATGGGATCGACGATTCTGAGACACTCGGCGACAAGCCCGACCATATCGACCCGTGAGAACTCCAGCTCCAGGGGGCGCGAAAAATCGAGCATGTCTTTCACCATGCTCTCCATTCGCGCGGTTTCCTTTACGACGATTTCCAAAAGCTCGTGCACGGGGGTGTCTTCCCCGATGCGCTTCTGTGCAAGGCGCGAGAAGCCTCCGATGGCAATGAGGGGGGTTTTCATGTCGTGAGCGACCGCGGCCATCGCCTTGCCCATGGCGGCCAGGCTCTCCGAGTCCCGCAGCCGCTTCTCGGCTTTGTCGCGCTGCAGGATCTTCCACATTCCATCCATGAGAAGCGTAATTTCCCGGGCATCCGAAAGCTCATAGTCCGCGGCCTTGTTTCCGACTCCGGCAATTGCCACAACCCGGCCTTTCTCACATACCGGGACGACGAGAATACGCTCCACAAAAACTCGACTCTCCAGGAAATCGCCCAAAACGACATCCCGGAAATTGTTTGCGACCACCACCCTTTTTTCCCGAACGGCCTCGCCGAAGATCTCGGTTCTTCCAATCGGTATTTTCAGGTAGGGTTGCCTTCCCGCAAGGCTTTTTGGCCATACGTGCAAGGTCAAAAGCTTTTGGGCTTCATCAAGGAGACCTATCCACCCATTTTGGCTTCCCGTAAGCCTCACCAGTTGCTCCAGGGCGAACTCCGCGATGCGATCGGCCGAAGATTCGCTCATCTGGCTAAGCCGCCATAACGCCTCGAGGCGAGCTTCATCGAGCCGCAGCTGCGCCTCGATCTGCTTTCGCTCCAGCACCTCATTTCGCAGGGCATCCACCGCCCTCTTGCGGTCGGAGATGTCGATTCCGACCGAGAGCACTTCCACCAAAGCACCACTCTCATCGACAATCGGCTTGTTGGTCCAGGCCATCCACACACGGCTGCCGTCCCGGCGGATATTCTCATTGACATTATACGCATACTGCTCGGTCCGGTTCAGGACATTTTCGGCAAGCTTCGTCAAATCGGTCCCGTCGGACTCTTTCTCCGGCAAAAGAATTCCCACATGCTTTCCCAGAACCTCCTCCTCGCTGTAGCCGAAAAAGGACTGGGCATATTCGTTAAAGAAAGTGATCGAGCCGTCTTTGTTCATGCGGATAATGGCGCTGTTGGCGTTCTGGACGAGTTCGCGATACCGTTTCTCGCTTTCCAGAAAGGCCTGCCAGGCGCGCTTTCGCTCGGAAATATCCACGGCAAGCTTTAACACGACCGGAGCACCGTCACTGTCGGTAAACGGGTGCGAATAGATCGAATAGCACCTTCCGACCGGATCGGTCCATTCCCATTGCTCCGGAGTCTGCGTGTTCACGGTGCGCGCCGTGTCACAGTTTACGCAGGGTTCGCTCCTGTCCGGCAACAGTTCGTAGCAGTGCTTTCCCTCGGGTTCTCCGAAGGTTTCCCGAAACGCGCGGTTGGCAAACCGGATGGTACAGTCCCGGTCCTGGATATAGACAGAGGCGGGTATCGCCTCCAAAACCGAGATAAGCCTTTGCTGCGCGCGGACCAGAGCCTTTTCGCGCGCACCGATCTTTTCGGCCATAACATTAAAGGCGGACGCCAGCCCTTTGAGTTCGGCAGGACCTGTCTCTATAATCGGCTCTTTTCCACCCCCACCCCCAAGAGCCAGAGTATGTTCGAGAAGCCTGCGAATCGGGCCAGATATCCTTTCGGAGAAAACGAACGCCAAGATGAAGACCGCAGTCATTACGAGCAAAAACAAGACCGCTCCATGGAACAGTTGGGCCACTATCGGGGCCATCACTGCTTGTCTCGAGCGACCGACGCTTGCGGCCCAGCCGATGGAGGAGATGGGGACAATTGCCTCTATTCTCGCCTCCCCCGTATCGCCGCTGCGGAAAACGCCGCTTACTTCCCTCCCCGCTAAAGCCTTCTGTATAGCCGCCCGATCTTGAAGAAGCTTTTCCTCCGGTTTCCACTCACTTTCTGGTTCCCGGAAGACAGCGTTTCCCTGGTTGTCGATTATCGTGATCGTTTCATCGGGCGGCAGATGAATGGAGAGGATATCCCCCAGCTTTTCAGGGTCGATGGCCGCTGCCACGATGCCCAGAAGACTTCCCTTTTCCCCGCGAATCGCCCGGCTCACCGCAAAGGTCGGCTTTCCGGTGGCCCGCGAAGGAATGAGGTTGCCCACCACCCATTTTTCCCCCGCAAGGAGTTTCTGCACATAATCGCGGTCGTGCAGATCCAGGCCGACCGCGGAGTCGAGGCTGGAGGCAACCACCCGGCCCCGGGCGTCCAACCATAGAAAGCTGTGGACGGCGGAAAACTCCTTCTTGTTCAAGGCGAGTATCCGATTCATCTCCGCTGCCGAAGGAGGGTGTTGCAGGGTGAAATTGGCCCCTATGGCAAGCTCATGGTGCACGATGTCTGCAATGAAATTGTGGAAAGTGGCCCCGACCGCCCTGGCCAACTCCAGGTTCGCAGTCGACTGGCTGGCAACGCGCTCTTTGAATCGGTTGTAAATGTATATGGTCTGCACGAGCAGCACCGGAATGAGTATGGATAAGAGGAGAAGAAAGTGCTTTCCCCGAATGGAGGCGAAAAATGGGTGGCGGGTTGTGGAAACTTCCCGCGGAAGATCTCCGAAAGCGTCTTTCATGGCAGCTCTACACCTCTGTTGGCTCTCCTCGAAAGGCAGTGTGAGGAAGAGACTTCCACACAACATAAGTGGCCTGCATCGGCATGGAACCCGTTACCGGGGAATTGCGTTATCCTACCGGGTTTTTTATTCAAATACAACCATTGCGCCCGGAAACCCAAGAATACTTTTTGACATCTGCTCGCTATTGAGCTTAGATAGAATTGAAAGATCCATTGCCCGCCTCATGCGGCCGGCTTTCGCAATGATCTTGCCGGGAAGATTTGTGTTTACGTTTTGCTGACGGAGGCAAGAAGATGAGTGAAGAAACAACCGTTTCACGGGCACTCGGGATAAACGGCCTGGGGAGAATCGCAAAACTCTCCATCTGGAGCCATGTGGAGCGAAAATATTTTTCGGAAATCGTCGTCAATATCGGCAGGGAGGTAGGCACAAGGCTTGCCGATATAGCCCATTTCCTGGAGAGGGATTCCAGTTACGGGGCTCTGCACACCTATCTCTACGGCTCCCGGGCCGGCAGGGTGATCGAAAATATCGATGAAAAATCCGGCAGCATGATGATCAACGGGGTAAAGACGACCTTCTTGCGAAAGGCCAGAAACCCCGCCAACATCGAGTGGCGAAAATACGGAGTCGAACTCGTCGTGGACGCGACGGGCAAGTTTTTGGACCCCACGGTATCCCCGGATGACCCCAAGGGGTCTTTACGGGGCCATTTTGCCGCCGGGGCAAAAAAGGTTGTCGTCTCCGCTCCCTTCAAGATTAAAGACAAGACGCTTCCCATGCCCCCGGACGCCGTCACTACGGTCATGGGCATAAACGATACCGAGTACGACCCCAAAAAGCATCTGGTCGTCTCCAACGCCTCCTGCACGACCACCTGCCTGGCATACATGGTCAAGCCGATTCTCGACTATTTCGGGGCCGAACGCGTTCTTTCGGCGGCCATGACAACCGTTCATGCGGCAACCGGTTCCCAGTCCGTCCTCGACCACTCGCCGAGCGCGGGCGCTACCGACCTGCGAAAATCCCGCTCGGTCTTCAACAATATCATCCTGACAAGCACCGGGGCCGCCAAGGCGCTGGGCCTGGTGATCCCGGAGATGAAGGGAATCGGCTTTATCGCCGAGTCGGTACGCGTGCCCCTCACCACCGGATCTCTCATCATTCTGGCCCTGATGATTCAGGACAAGAGTCTGAGCGACCCCATAAACCGCGAACTGATCAACGACATTTACAAACGAGCCGTTTCCCATTACCCGGAGGGCTATCTCGTCTTTTCCGGCGAACAGAACGTCTCCTCCGATATAATCGGGCTACCCAGGGCCGCAACAGTCATCGAAGGCCACGAAAACCACACGCGAACCTCCGCGGTGCGCATCGACCTCGATCATGTGGCGAGTGCGGTAAAGCGGTTGGAAGCCATCGGGGAAGACAGACCGGCCTCCTTGGATCTTGGCAGCGTCTCCCCTGAGGCTTCTCGGGGGGCGGGGCGGCAAAAATTCATCGAAGTCCCCGTGACACAGGCTGTCATCTACGGCTGGTATGACAATGAACTGGGAAGCTATACGAACATGCTCCGGGACCGTACCGTGAGCATGGCAAAACTCATGGAGCGAAACGCTCACACTCCGATGACGGTAAGGAGCTGACGGAGCCCCTACCGCCATTTTCCAGGCATCACCCGCCGCCCGCCTCAGGGCGGCGTCAGCAAACCGGCAGCTTCATCCGGGGGGAGGTCCTTATGATAGTGCGTCACTGGATGTCGACCGACCTGGTTACGATAGGGAAAGATGCTTCCATCCAGGAAGCCATGGCTGTCATGAAGCGCGAATCGATCCGGCATCTGCCCGTAGTGGATCAGAAGAAAAGACTGCTGGGCTGGATTACCGATGCCGATCTTCGCGGAGTTCTCATCGCCTCGATGCTCGAAGAGCTTACGCTCGAAGACGTAATGGTCCGAAATCCTTTGACCACACAGCCGGAAACGCCTCTTGAGGAGGCCGCACTCCTTTTGCTCGACAGGCGCATCGGCGGCATGCCCGTAGTGGAAAAAGGCATGCTGGCGGGCATAATCACCGTCGCGGATATCCTTTCGGCCTTTATCACCTTCCTGGGGCTCTTCACCCAATCCACGCGGATCGACATCAAGGTGTCGGGTTCACCCAACCCCCTCCCCGAGATAACGAAGATCGCCAGAAGCCATGGGGCCGAGATCATAAGCCTTTGCCAGGTGCCGGCAACAGGGGAAGAAACCGAGTTTTGCTATTCTCTGCGCCTGAAGAAAACCAATGCAAAGCCGATTATTGCCGACCTCGAAAAAATCGGCATCCAAGTTTTGCCGAGCTTCGATCTGTAGGGACCGGGAACAAATCTTCGCCTTCTGCAAGCCGGCACCCGAAAATTCCTCCGCCTCCCGCATGGACCGGGTTATAATTGCACAAGGTTTTTCGTGAAAGGCGTAGAGGTATTGGTTTTGCCCAAGGAAAGAATCGTTGCCGCCATGAGCGGCGGAGTGGACTCGACGGTAGCCGCAGCCCTGCTCCTGGAGCAGGGCTTTGAAGTCATGGGGGTGACCCTGCAGTTGCAGAGTTGCGGCGAAACACCGCTTGAGAGTTCCTGCTGCGGCGATGACGCGATCACACAGGCAAAGGCCGCAGCAGCCCACCTCGGCATCCCCCACTACGTGCTGAACTGCCGGGAGAGCTTCGAGAGCAAAGTCCTGCTGCCCAGTTGGCACGAGTACCGGCAGGGGCGAACCCCCAACCCCTGCGTCATGTGCAACGAGCAGATCAAGTTCGGCGCGCTTTTCGAGTACGCGAAAACCCTCGGCGCAGAAAGAATTGCCACCGGCCATTATGTGCGCACCGGCCTGCGAAAAGACGGCCGGGTCTTCCTCCTGCGCGGCGAAGACCCACGCAAGGACCAATCCTATTTTCTTTTCGCCCTGTCCCCCGAAAGACTTTCCAAGGCGATGTTTCCGCTGGGCGCCTTCTCCAAGCCAACGGTTCGAGACATGGCACGCCGAATGGGGCTAAAGAATGCCGACCGGACCGAAAGCCAGGATGCCTGCTTTTCCTCCAAGGAGACCACCTATGCGGAAGCTCTGCGGCAGCGGTTTAAGGAACCTGCGACGCCCGGCCCCATTTTAGACGAAACAGGCCGCCTGCTGGGCAGACACGACGGAATTCACCGCTTTACCATCGGCCAGAGGCGCGGGATCGGAGTGGCCCTGGGGGCCGCTGCCTGGGTCAAATCGATCGATCCCGAACGATCGGCCGTTATCCTTACCGGCAGCAAAGAAAGCCTGGCTGTGCGCGGTTTGATTGCAACGGCAGTCCGCTGGCACGCTCTCACCCCGAAGTTCCGCCGGCTTCGCTGCTCGGTGCAGGTGCGCTACAACCAGGCCCCGGTTCCTGCGATCGTCGAACCCGAAAGCGCGCACGCCGTGCGTGTTCGCTTCGAGCGCCCCGTCACCGCCGTCTGCCCGGGGCAGGCTGCCGTTTTTTACGCCGGCAACCGTTTACTCGGAGGGGGATGGATCGACCGTCCGCTCGGAGAGCCCCTCACTGTTACCGAGGAAAACGATGCGTAACCCCACTGCGCTCCCCGGCAGATGCTGCGCAAATTCAATGAGCTTACATTCTTATCAGGAATATACCTATCACGCACACAATCATTCCTACAAATTGCCGCAATGATATGGTTTCTTTGTATAGTAGCAGTCCCAAAACCAGCAGTACGCATGCAAGAGCTATATTGGCAACCAACGAAGCTATGCTTATTTGCCATCCGGCACGGTATATGCTTATATATCCAAATTCAAGAGATACAACCGATATTCCCAAAACAACTGACGCCCAGTTTATGTTAGTTATTTCTGCAATTAGATTTTTGTTATTTGATGTAACAAAGAACATCATAATAGAAAGACCGGCCGCAATCACGTACGTTATAGATAACGACGCGAATGCATTAATTCCTTCTGGGGTTGACTTTGCACAAATATTATAAAAAGTATTTGCACAAACGACAAGCAAGATTGGCCAAACCAAGTACCACATATTTCCTCCCCCAAAAAAAACCGCAAATAAGAAAGAACCTTATTTGCGGTAGGTGTTCACCCGATATTACTATTTGATTTAGCTATATTTTATACCACTATTTTATTTAGATGTCAATTCAACGAATCACTTGACGCGCGGAACTGTACTGAAACAAAAAAGTTGTAATATTCACGGGATACCCAATTTCGGCCGGGTCATCCCCGGCCGGACGCCCTCAGTGCCCACACATCCGGACCCTTATGCACGGCTGCCGGGGGTGCGAAGAAAGAAGCTGTCATGGAGCTGCAATCCTGATATAATGACGCGTTGTGAGTAAGTCTGTCCGTAACATGATCGGTAACATTCCGGGGCGGTGGGAGCTCTATGAGCAAAGTAATCGTATTTGTAGTCGGCCAGGACAGGCCGGGCATCATTGCGGCGGTATCGCGGGTGCTTTTCCTGTGCGGCTGCAATATGGAAGATGTCAGCCAGAGCATCCTCCAGACCGAATTCGCCGGCGTATTCATCGCCTCCGTTCCACAAGCGCTCGAAATCCCGGAGCTAAACAGCCGGCTTCTCGAAGAACTTGCGCCCATGGGGCTTTCGGTCCTGCTTCGAAAGATGGAACCGTCCCGGATTTGGGAAGCTCCGCTCAGCGAGCCTTTTGTCATCACGACCATGGGACCCGACCGCGCGGGGCTTGTCGCGGGCATAACCGAACTGCTTGCCGGATTCGGCATAAATATATCGAATTTACGGGCTGTTTTCCGGGGCGGAGAAAATCCTCTGGAAAACACGATGATCTACGAAGTGGATATCCCGATCGCGGTAGACCAGAGTTCCTTCCGGGAAGCGCTCTATAAGCGGGGTGCCGAACTGGGTCTGGACGTGAGTCTGCAGCACCGGGAGATTTTCGAAGCCATTCACAGGGTCTGAAAACAAGTATTCCCTGCCAACGAAAGAAGTCCATTGCATGCTGACTCATAAGGAAGTTCTATCCACTCTCGAGATGCTCAAAAACGAACATCTCGATGTCCGCACCGTCACGCTCGGGATCAGCCTTTTGGATTGCGCAAGCGATGATCCGGCACGATTCATCGAAAGAGCCACCGCCAAGATCGGCTCGGTTGCCCGCAATCTGGTGAAGGTTTGCGACGAGGTGGGTGTTCGCTACGGCATCCCGATTGTGAATAAGCGCATCGCGGTAAGCCCGATTGCCGTGGCGGCCTGCTCCTGCGGGCCAGACCGCATGGTGGAAGTCGCAAGGGCGCTCGACCGGGTGGCAGACGAGGTGGGAATAGACTTTATCGGAGGCTTTGGCGCCCTTGTGGAAAAAGGCTTCACCAGGGGCGATCTTGCCCTCATCGAGGCTATTCCGGAGGCTCTGGCGTCGACCGAACGCGTCTGCTCTTCCATAAACGTAGCCTCCACCCGTGCAGGCATCAACATGGACGCCGTCTATCTCATGGGAAAAACGATCCTGAGAGCCGCCGAGCTCACCAGGGACAGGGACGGCATAGGATGTGCCAAGCTGGTAGTCTTTGCCAACATTCCCCAGGACATTCCCTTCATGGCGGGAGCCTTCCTCGGGGTGGGGGAGCCGGATACGGTGATTAACGTCGGGGTAAGCGGTCCGGGGGTTGTCAAAAAAGCTCTCGAACGCGCGCTTGCGGCTAATCCCGGCCTCGACCTCGGCCAGATTTCGGAAATCATAAAGCACACCGCCTTCAAGGTGACAAAGGTGGGAGAGCTGATCGGCAGGCGTGTAGCCGACGCTCTTGGCGTTGCTTTCGGCGTGGCGGACCTTTCGCTTGCGCCCACCCCCAACGTCGGGGACTCCGTAGGGGAGATCTTTCAGACCCTCGGGCTCGGCAGTATCGGAGTTCCGGGCTCAACAGCGGCTCTGGCCCTTTTAAACGATGCGGTAAAGAAGGGGGGAGCCTTCGCAAGCTCCTACGTGGGAGGTCTCAGCGGCGCCTTCATCCCGGTGAGCGAAGATCTCAATATCGCCGACTCGGCCCGCCGCGGCTTTCTTTCCCTCGAAAAGCTCGAGGCCTTGACCAGCGTCTGCTCGGTCGGGCTGGACATGGTTGCCCTTGCCGGGGATACTTCGGCCGAAACCCTTGCCGCCATAATCGCCGACGAAATGGCCATAGGGGTGATAAACAAGAAGACCACCGCCGCCAGACTCATTCCGGTCCCGGGGAAAAAGGCCGGAGAAAAGGCCTGGTTCGGCGGTTTGCTGGGCGAGGCCACGATCATCCCCGTGCGCGGGACCGGCAGCTCCGCCGGCTTCATCTCTCTTGGCGGTAGAGTCCCGGCCCCCATCCATAGTCTCAATAATTAGGGAGCGGGGAGCAGGGAGCGGGGAGCAGGAAGCAGGAAGCGGGGAGCGGGAAGCGGGGAGCGGAAGCGGGGAGCGGGAAGCGGGAAGCGGGAAGAACTCCCTCCGCCGCTACGCGGCTCTGCCGCCCGAATCGCCGAGCCGATTCCCGGGGGGTGCGGGGGAAGCCTTCCCCCGCTCTTTGCCGTACCTTCTTTCAACGGTGCAGTTCCTTACCATATCCCATAGGCAAGGTACATCCATACACGAGGGTCCGATCAGGTGGGAGGCTGCCTCCGCGACGTTTTTAAGCCGCTCCATCTCAGCCGATCAGGATCAGCCCGCAAAGAGTCCCGATCGCAGCATCCTCGCTTTTGGACCATCCGGCTGCCTGCATGAGTTTTGAGACGTTGATGCCAAAGCCCGACATCGATGGCCTGGCCAGATGGGGATTGCGGCATTTGCCTCCCTCATGCAGAACGCGGCATCGAGGGTGATCGGCGCAGAAAAGCTTTTTGCAGCAATTGCCTGCAAAGGCTTTGGAGCAATTTTGGCCTATTCTTTGTGCCTCGCGTTCCAGAGTTGCCG
>JAKAJS010000162.1 GCA_021813685.1 Deltaproteobacteria bacterium
GTCACGACGAGCCCGAGCCAGGTGACTCCGACCGCAGTTACGACCGAAAGAGCGATCGAGCGAGCCGGGCGGTGGGTAAGATTTACCGCCGCGGCTGCCGGGGCGATGAGCAAAGAGGCCGTGAGAAGGATGCCGACCAGGAGCACGCAGGCTGCCGTTGTCAGGGCGAGGATGGCCAAAAAGGCGGTGGAAAGGGTGCGCATGGGCACACCGCGCGCTTCGGCCCCTGCCGGGTCAACGGAGGCGAAGAGCAACGGCCGGTGTACGGCCGCAAGCGCCGCCAGGGCTGCCGCGCAAGCCGCAATCGCAAGCAGTATCTCTTTCGAATTTATGGTCATCAGGGAGCCGAAAAGAATATTTATGCCGCTCATCGCGTGGGAACCGCTCGTGCGCGAATAGATGCTGAGAAAAAGCACACCGAGCCCCAGGGCGAACGAGAGCACCATCCCGATCTCCACGTCCCTTCCCCGCACCCGGTTTCCCAAAATGCCCAGTCCCGCGGCAGCCAGAAGCGAAAACACGATCATTCCGACAAGGCTTGGCACTCCCAGTAGCGCCGCGCCCGTCGCCCCGGCGAATCCGATGTCGGTAAAGGCCTCCGCGGCGAACGCCTGCGCCCGCAGGACCAAAAAGTAGCCGACGCTTCCGGCGACAACCGCCACTATGGCGCCGCCGAGAAACGCATTGGCCATCATTCCCGAACTGAAAAGCTGCCCAGGCATCGCGTTTCCGTTTTCCTGCATTGGTCGTGGTTATTCCTGAAATTCCTCGCGGCGTGTCCGGCGCTTGGCTCCATCGCAGCTGTCGTGCGCCACCCCTTCTCGCCAAAAAATATCCTTACCGGCATGTACACCAGAAAGGAGATCGAAGCGATAAAGAAGCTTACCGGCCAGTCCCCGCTAAGTCCCGCAAGGGTTACGCCGGCAAACATGTAGACGATCCCGAGAAGCGCGGCAAGAAGGATCGCGTGCGCAGGCCGCTTGGCCAGCCGAGTCGCGGTCGCCCCCGGCCCCACCAGGAGCGTAAACACCAGAAGAGCCCCCACCACCTGAACGGCAAGAGATACGATCACGGCGACAGCCAGCAGGAAAAGGAGAGTCAGAAGGCGGACAGGAACTCCTTTGGCCTCCGCCACAAAGGGATCGAAGGTGATGAAAAGAAGTGGCCGGAACAATACGAGAATCAGCCCGACAGTCACAATACTCATCAAGCCGGTGAGAATCATATCGCTGCGCGTTATTCCCAGAACGGTTCCAAAGAGAATGCTGTAGATGCGTTCGGCATACCCGCCGTAGAGCGATAGAAACATCAGCCCCAACCCTAGCGCAAAAGACATTACGACGCCGATGGATATGTCCCGCTCGCGAAGTTCCCGGCCCCCGACGCTCATGGCCCCGGCGGCCAGAACGGTGAGGGCGAAAAGGCCGTAGACCGGCCTTACCCCGAAGAGCACCGCGCCGGCTGCGCCCGCAAAGCCGATATTGGGAAGCGCATGCCCCGCAAACGTATACCCGCCGCCGATGAGAAAATACCCGACGACGGCCGCTGCCACGGCAATGAACATGCCGCTGTAGAGCGCGTTTCGGAGGAACTCGAAATGGTACAGGGCGATAATGGAGTGCAGCATCAGGTCTCGACTCCCAGGACAAACCTCTTCCCCATCGCTTCGACCACATCTACCGGATGATTGTAGAGCGAACTGAGCGTTTCTCTGGTTATCACCGTTTCCGGCGAGCCTATGGCGGATCTGCCGTTCGCCATGTAGAGGACCCGGTCCACATGCTGCAAAAGCGGGTTGATATCGTGGGTCACAAACATGACGGCCACTTTGCGAGAGACACAGAGCCGGCCCACAAGAGCGATGATTTCCTGGGCGCTTGCGATGTCAAGATTTGCCAGCGGCTCATCGAGTAGAACGAGCCCGGGGTTGGCGATCAGCACCTGAGCGAGGGAAAGTCTCTGCCTCTCCCCCCCGGAAAGCTCGCCCACGGCCGCATCGGCATACTCGGCAGCCCGGACCTCCTCGAGCATTTCATCGACGAGCCTCCTGCGCTTGCGGCTGGGAAAGCCCGGCCCCCAGCGGTGGCCGTCCAGGCCAAACCCCACGAGATCGCGGGCGCGCACGGCAAAATTGGCATCAAACGTCCGGAATTGGGGAGCATAGCCGATTTCAGGGTTGCCGCGGCGAGGCTTTCGGCCAAAAACCCGGATTTCTCCGGCTTCCGGCCGAATCAGGCCGAGAAGCAGTTTCAGAAGCGTCGTTTTTCCCGCCCCGTTTGGCCCCAGGACGGCTATGAACTCCCCGTCTTCGATCGTAAAGCTCATCTCGTTCTGGATCAGCCGCCCCCCGAAAGATATCCGGATGTCGTGCAAAGAAACGGGAACTCTTTGCGGACTGACAAGCTCGGGCCTCATTTCGCCCCCCCCGCCGCCCCGGCATCCAGAGCGGATTCGAGCGCCTCGATCTGCTCGAGCATCCAGGACTGGTAGTGTTTTCCCGGCGGCATCGTTTCGGTTACCCCGACCACCACCACCCCGGAGCGCTTTGCCAACTCCTTGAGATCTTCGGTAAACCGGTCTGCGGTCTGTTGGTTGTAGACCAGCGCACGCACCAGTTTCTTTTTCACCTGGTCCCGCGCGACAAGCACCGCATCGGCCGGCGGGTCGATCCCCTGGGCCACCGCCTTTTGAAACGCGAACGGGGTCAAGACCTTGAGACCCATGGGAACGGACTGATACTGGAATATCGGCTCGGTCAGCGCAATCGGCGCGCCGGGAAACCGCTTCGATACCGCGCGCATTTTCGCTTCGATCTCCTCCAGGCTTTTGTCGAAGGCCTGGAGGTTCTTTTCAAACCAGGCCGCCTGCTGCGGACGCAAGGTTTTTAGATCTTTCGCAAGAGCCGCCGCCACAACCTTCATATCCTCCACGGAGTACCAGACGTGCTCGTTTTCGGGAAGTTTTACCGGAGAAATATCGAAGGCATTTATTACGAGCCGGCCCGGGTCGGGGGAGGCCGACAAAAGCTTTTTCATCCACTCGTCATACCCGCCGCCGTTTTCGATCACCAGGTTCGCCCCCGCCACCTCCATTGCGTCCCGTACGCTCGGCTCAAATTCGTGCGGATCGATATTCGGGTCGGACTGCACGCTTTTGACCCTGGCATACGGGCCGGCAAGCTGGGCGGCAATGTCCCGGTAAAAATTCTCGGCAGCCACAATAGAAAGAGGGCCGGAGACAACCGTTTTCGCTCGCGCCGGACAAACGGGCATGGAGGCGGCCTGAACCAGAAAGATCGCCGCCATTGCGGCCGCTAAAAAGAACCTGCGCCGGAAAGCAGGAGCTGGAAAGGTCTCTGATTCGACCATTGGCCATTCCTCGGGAAGAGATGCAGTTATTAATGATACTCAATATCATTAATCAAGTCGGATAATAACTACCCTTCCCGGAAACGTCAATGAGAACCGTGGAGCGGGGAGGCGATTCCCACCCTCGGATAGGTGGCTTTCCCCGATGCTCACATCTTCAAATCGTCGAGGAACTCCGATGCCGGATCGACCGCCGTCACAAGGAGGTGGTCCCTTGCACGAGTGCAAGCGACGTAGAGGAGGTGGCGTTCGGTATTATAGACTTCTTCAAGATCGGTGTCGTCGGCAACTGCTTCGATTCGTTCCTGCAAGGGGACTATCTCATCATCGCAGGCCATTACGATAACGCCACGGAACTCAAGACCCTTGGCAAGGTGCATGGTGCTGATGGAGACATGCCCGCTGATCGTGTCGCTATTCTCGTCAAGAACCCTGAAAGAAATCCCCGCATCTTTGACGGCGGCGCAGGCTCTATCAAGTTCGGCGGTGGAACGGACGAAAACACCAATTTCATGAGGGTGCCATCCATCGCTCCTGCGGTCCTTAAGCCATTGGCTGACAGTTTGAATTTCAGTTTCGGGGGTATCCAAAACTTTAATTATCGGTTCCGGCCCGTTAAATATCGAAATCGCGCCACGCCTTTCTTCCGCTATTCCATCGACATCAGAGATAGTGGAGGCAAGCAGACGGTCGGCCCGAATCCTTATCTGGTGGGAGGTCCGGTAGTTAATTCGAAGCGTGTGAGAACGTCCACGAATGTCTACGCCGAGCGACTTCCAGGAAAATGGTTGCTGAAATATCCTCTGACCAAGATCGCCTGCGAAGAAAAGATGGCCGGGCTGCTCGGAGGTAAGAGCGGCAAGAAACCGCAACTGAGATATGCTGACGTCCTGCGCTTCGTCCACCACAACAAAATCAAAAGGCCGGCGTTTACTTTCCGCAAATTGGGAAGCCAGTCGGCTGAAAATGTAATCCTCGGTCACCATCTCCCGGTCCCTGAGGCGGGACCGTACATGATCGAAAATAGACCAGAGCAGGACGCGCTGATTTTCCTTCAAACGCGTTTTACGGCCCAGTCGCCGGACATCACGATATGCCTCCCAGGTTTCCAACTGCCACGCGTCAACAACCTGCTCCCACTCAGTCATTAAAAAAGGAGCGCTGAATTTGTGGTCCCGGACTGTCCTGGCGGCTTCCTCCAAAAGCTTTTGGATCATTTCCCCGGGAGCGATATCCGGACGTCCGAAGTTCGATTCATAGAGCCGCCTGCCAATTGCGCCTATGGCCTGCACTTCCAGTCGCTCGCCGATTCGCGGTTCATTGCCGATCAATCGCCTCAGCTTCGTTCGAAGAGCATTGGCCAGTGTGTCGGAAAATGTGGTGAGCAGGCCCCTGGCATCGGGGCTTCTTCTGGCAAGAAAAACAGCCCGGTGCAGTGCGACAATGGTCTTACCGGTGCCTGCCGAACCCGAAATGCGGGCAGGACCGCTGTAGTCTCGCTCAACAAGCTGACGTTGCGCGGGATGGAGAAAGACGGTCCATTTCTCCCAGGGAAATTCCAGGGCGCGCTCCAACTCCTCGACATTGTGCATTACACGGAACCGGCGCTGCGCGTCGGGGTGTTCGAAGGGGTCTTTGGCGCAGAAAGCCGGTTGTTTCTGCGGAATAACACCGGTGGCAAAGTCCAGCAGTGCCTCGGCGGCCTCCCCCGGCAGATGATCGGCCAACTCCAGCACGGTATCCTCATCGGCTTTGCGTACATCGTCCAGCCACTCGGCGGGCACACCATAACTCAACAGATCGTCCTCGGAAATGTCGGCGAACAAGGGCGGTTTGCGGGGGGCACTCTTTTCTGCCTCAACGTATTTTGGAACCGTGATTTCCCTGATCGTCTCCCGGATTTCAACCAATTGCGCGGCGCCTGTCCCGGGATGTGTTTCCAATTTGCGGCGCTCGGCCCACGTATAGGCGTTGTCATGATGATCGACAAAGCACAGCAGCAGACTGGCTTGCGTCTTGTGGACGATGATGCGGATGTCGTCGCCGGCGCGCACCGCCCGGAAATTCGGATCTTTCGCCCTGTCGAGTTTGTGAAATTTCATGCCGGGATTGGCAGGATTTAGTTGGAGGTCGAAAGCGGTGGTCTTGACCAGTTTCTGTTCGACGCCGGTGAGTTTGGCCAAACTGTCCGTGAACGTATCGGCAATGCGAAATTCCATCTCAGCGTTCCACCATTACAAGCGTTGCGATCTGATTGGCGACAGCGGCATACAGGTCCACATCTAAAACTCCACCGACAACCCATCCATCCTCCAATCCGGCCTGCTCCTGAGCCTCTCTGGCGGCCTCCATTGCCGGTTTGAGCGCCGAAACCTGCCCCAGGAGCGCCGAGCCGTGTCGGCTCCGATCGCGATCGGGGATTTTCTATTCATCGATCTTTTGCTTGGGCTTGCTGTAAGATTCTGTTTCTGCAATGTTCCCGAGTATGAAATGCTTCATTTCTCTCGCCTTCGGCTCTCGATCAACTATGGGCATATATCGGCTTTATTGACTTATTTTCTGCCTCCCAACAATGTCCAGACGTTCCAACAACATTATTCGGATTTGGGATTCGGTGACCCGTTCACGTTCGCGAATCAGAGACTCCTTCAAGGCCTCTTCGGCAGCCCGCGTGATCTCTGCCTGACTAAGGCCGACAGCGATTTTTGCCAGACGATTCCACGAAACGTTTTTTGCGGATGAAACAGCCAATCGTGCTTTCAGCAATGAGGCAATTTGCTTTTCCTCCGGAAGCTCATAGCGGAGTACATCATCGAAACGTCGGAACAGCGCATGATCGAGGATTTCCGGATGGTTGGTGGCGGCAACAATCAAGCTGTGGGAAAGGTCCTGCTCGATCATCTGCAGGAAACTGTTAAGTACCCGCCGGATTTCGCCCACATCATTCGACAACCCTCTTTGGGAGCCGATTGCGTCGAATTCATCAAAAAAATAAACTCCGCGGGTCTGGTCGGTGGCATCGAAGACCTGCCGCAATTTGGCCGCCGTCTCTCCCATGTACTTCGTGATCAGTCCGTCCAGACGCACCAGGAATAAAGGAATACCCAATTCCCCCGCAAGAACCGAGGCGGTCAGTGTCTTTCCCGTTCCTGGAGAGCCTACGAGCAGGAGTTTGCGTCTCGGTGAGAGCCCGTGCGCCAGGATCCGGGCGGCATGCCGTTGCTCCAGGATGACCCGCTGAAGCTCCTGCTCCAGTCCGGAATCCAAGACAAGGTCACCCAAGCGGGCCTTCGGGTAGGAAACCGTTAGCAAGCCTGCCAACTCCCCCCGCGGCCGGCTGATGGGAACCGGTTTAGACGAACCCCTGCGTCGCTTGGCTTCATCGATCAGGGCCCGGAGTTCCTCCGCCAATTTGCCATGACCAAGCTTTGCCTCATGCGCGGCGACCTGCATGACCACTGAAAAGAAACGCTGGTCATCGCCCTCCAGGTGTGATTTGAGCAGGGCTTTCAACTGTTCGGCACTTGCCATGGCCAGGCCTCCTTCCTCGGTTTATACTAATTATACCCGGAATACCTTCATGACCTCATCGCCAAGGTGGTTGATCACCTTGACCGCAATGCGACCGGTTGGAGGCTTGTCGAACGGACGGGAGATATCGCTGTTGAGGGATTCCCAGGCCTCTTCGTTGATCTCGGCTTTGAGAGTCGTTTTGAGCGATTTATAGGGGTCATTGGCCCCCAAAAAATAGGCATGCCGGACAAAGAAGCTTTCCTCATTATAATCGGTATCGATGAACCAGCACGCGATACCTTCGGCGCCATCGCTTCGAACTTCGCCCGTATTAGGGTGGAAGACATCGACTCCATTAATTTTGACTCGGATTTGTCCGCTTCCAGCGTCCAAGATGTCTATATCAGGCTCCCCGAAAATGACAAACAGATTGCCTTTGCCCGTATTTTTCAGGTCGTCGGCCATGTGCAGGTCGGCGTTCATTCGCGCCTTGAGCACGGGGATGCGGCCCAGTTTGTTGAATTCCGACGAGTGGGCGTCATAGTTGAAAGCGCAGGCGATGAGGGCATCGAAGTCTGCGTCGCCGGCTTCACGGGCGGCGGATACAAGATCGGGGCGGGACACCGTGCCGAACTCCGGACCGATGAAAATAGCGGCTCGTTTTTCCACACCCTTTTCTTCCTCACCTTCGAAGTATCGGCCCTCGGCGCAGACCAGGTTACCCGGCCAGGGGGCAATCGAGGTGAAATTGATTTTGTCTTCCTTATGGGCCTGCTGGACACCGGCGGCTTTGAGGTTTTCCAGGATCATTCGAGCGAAGTCGTGTTCCTCGCCGAAACCTTCCTTTGATTCCATTGCGCCGTCTATCAACTCGTCGTCCACGCCGACGGTCAGCACCCGATGAGGAGAAAGACTTTCGACCGTGAAGGGACCCGAGACGCGGACCTTCTTTTTGTCCTCGTAGGGCTTGTCGTAAAGATATTCGAAATCGGCTTTGGCTGAGATAGAAGCATCAATTTCCTTTTGTCGGGCGATTCGATTCTTCCACCATTCAGCATGGAGATCTTTTGCTTCCTGCGACCACTTTTTGTCGGCATCGCGAGGGATTTCCCATTCTTCCCAATTCTTGCCGAGCGACTTGTTCAGCCGTTCCCTCAGAGGTTCCAGCGTTTCCTGAAACTTCTCCCAAATGACGTCGATCTCCGCATTGTTGGCGATCTGGCCCAGCTTGATATGGGGTAACTGCTCGCAGACAAAACCATGACGGATATTGAGTTACGTAGGGGCTTTAGAAGGCTCGGTTTGTGCAATCTCTGCTTCCTTGAGCTTCCCGCCCGATGAGTCGCTAAGTAGATAATATGGATAGCGTGCCCCCATGATCCGAGCCCGAGCTAGGGCCAAGGCTACTCGCGAAGTGTCAATTGTAATCCAACGCCTGCCCCATTGCTCAGCCACATACGCCGTGGTGCCAGAGCCACAGGTCGGGTCAATCACTAGATCCCCAGGATCAGTAGCCATTAAAATGCAACGTTCAACAACCTTGGTGTTGGTTTGAACCACGTAAAGTTTGTCTTCGGTAAAATTCCCCGACCCCGTGTCTGTCCAGATGTTACCATGGACCGCCGCATCAAAATCGGTGTGGAATCGCACATATCGAATCGAGTTCTCTGCAGCATGGATACGATTAGCTCTTGCTAGTCTCTCAATTCCCTGAGGGTAATTAGCCTTCCAGTGAGAGTTCTTCCCCCAACTATCATATGTCTTACCCCGGAAGATAAACGGTTGTGGCTCTTTTGATCTCCCTTGAGACAATATATTATCGGGTTCGTATGGACGTGCTCCTTTCGGTAATATTTCCTCACCACGTTTCTCTTTTGCTGTTACGCCACGATAAGTGGCGTCCTCAAACATCAGCCATTTAGCATTCCCCTCACCAAGAACGAATTCCTTACGGTAGAAAGGCGGATTTGACTTTCCGGCCGCTTTATCCTTGGCGTACCACAGTACGAAATCGGACATATTCCCGAGATATCTCGCTTCAAATCCTGTTGTTGTCTGGATTGAAATTAGGCTGATAAAATTCCTGTCGCCAAAAACCTCGTCCAGCAGAGCACGGACTCGGTGAACATTCTCATCTCCTATTTGAATGAAGATGGAACCGGAATTGGCGAGAAGGTCACGCGCGACTGTGAGTCGGTCGCGTAGGTAGGTCAAATACGAATGAATCCCGTCCCGCCAAGTATCACGAAACGCCTTCACCTGTTCCGGCTCACGGGTGATATGGTCGGTGTTGCCATCTTTCACATCGCGACTGGTTGTTGACCACTGAAAATTAGAGTTGAATTTAATCCCGTAGGGAGGATCGATATAGATGCACTGAACTTTGCCGCGCAACCCTTCGCGTTCGGCCAGGGAGGCCATCACCTGAAGGCTGTCGCCCAGGATCATGCGGTTGGACCAGTTGGCGTCGTGCTGATAGAACTCGGTCTTTGCGTTTTCGCCCGGCAGGCCGTTGAAGTCGGCGAACAGGTTGATCTGCTGCGGCTTACCAACTTTTTCCTGCTTCCTCGTCTGGCGAACCAGGTCGTCTACGAGCACCTTGGGATGGACCTTCTCCTGGATGTATAGCGGCGGGGCCTGGACTATCAAATCGGACCAGTCCCGCTCGTCTTTACCACGCCAGACCAGTTGCGGATCGAGGTCCCGGTTGCGACGCTCATAGGCCACTCGAATGGGGCTTTGCTCTTCCTTGCGCATGACCGACTGGTATTCGGCGGTAGGAATGTTTTTACGCGAAGCATCCGCGTGCGTGATGGTTTCAATGGTCTTTGTCGTTGTCATCTTTGCCATCTTATTTCCTTAGACCTCCGGCGGGCTGGGGAGCTATGGAATCGATCATCCGGTTAAACCTTTCCTCAACTTTTGCCTTGAAATCGGTCTCGATCCGGTAGATCTCGGTAAATTCCGCAAATGCCCATCGACCATACCGACCATTATTATTCACTCCGGGTATCCAGTAGGTCTCCATGGTTGTTTTCTTATCTTTGGCATCTTCACGCCTGTATCCCTTAATTTCGACGATCAGGTGCAGCGGATCTTCCGAGCCGTCTTCTACCAGAACGATGAAATCGGGCCTGTACTGGCGCGTCTCGGAGCCGTATCGGTAGGGGACTTCCAGGCCAAGGTTATGGTTTTTGACGTAAGCCACGACGCGGGGGTGGGATTCGGCAACCCGGCAAAACTCGGCCTCCCAGTCGCTGTCGAGAATGACCCAATTGATGTGACACCGGCGAGCATCCGTCTCCCAGCGTTCCTTCCTGGACGTGTTGAAATTCACGTGCATGGTGGATCCGGTTGGGTTATAGGGGTCGAGCACGGCCTTAATGGGGCGCTCGCCCGATAGAGAGCGGGTGATCGCGGCGGTAATGCGTTCGCAGGCCATGTCGGCCAATTCCTGGTACATCAGCAGTGCGGGATAAGTATCGCCTTTGCAGACCAGGCAGTTATCGAGCCACTGTTTTGTGATCCGCTTCAGTTGCCCGAACAGATAGAGTTTCGGCTCTTCTTCGGGATCGCGCCATTTCGTGTATAGCAGACGCTTGGCGACGTGAAACAGCAGTGTCGAGCGCCTCAGGTCTCCCAGGTGCTCGAGCGTCAGGTCAACGGCTTCGCCGATGATACCCTGATCTCTGGTGATCGACGGCCCCACGAGATCGGGGGTAAGCTCCAGGATGGAGTCATCGTTGAACTCCGCCGTGAGCCGCTCCTGCGGAAGCTCGACCCGGTAGCCTGCCACGCGCGGGAACCGGATTTCGAGATGATCTCGATCGGGACGAACAGCCTTAACCTGGATGGTATCGCGGGGAGGCTGCGGCGGGGCCACAACAGGCCTGGCGGTAAAATCGAATGGAATCCCCAGAACGTCGGCGTATTCGACGTTAAACAAGCCCTCTTCATTGAGATCGTAGGACTGACGACGCAGCGCCCGTCCGATGACCTGTTCGCAAAGGAGCTGCGTTCCGAAGGCGCGTATGCCGAGAACATGGGTAACGGTGTTGGCGTCCCAGCCTTCGGTCAGCATCGAAACGGACACGACGCAACGGATTGATTCCCCGAGGCGGCCCTTCTTGCCGACGGTATTCATGACTTCCCGGAGCAGGTCCTGATCGCCGATGTTCTCTGCCTGGCGGACATCGCCGGTGCGCTCGATAATTTCACGGCGGAAACGGTCGATCAGAGCCGAAGCTGCGTCCCGGAAGTTCTTGTCCAACGCATCGCCTGATTCAAGCTGCTCGCTGTCGATCAACAGAGTGTGGGGGCGGGCAAGCTGATTGCCGTGCTCGTCGAAGTTCCGGAACAGTTCGAGCCGACCGTTTTCAAGGGTTGTCGAACCGTCTTCGTTCTCCCGGTTAAAGCCCGAGATGTAATCATAGACGAGCTTGGATGTCGAGGTGTTGTTGCAGACCACGATAAAGCAGGGAGGAACGTGAATGCCATTTTCCTTCCACAGGTTGTATGTCTTTTCATAGTGACCGTAGAGCGCCTCAAGCGCCGTTTGAAGTTCCACAGGAAGGCTGAGCGGATCGAGGGTCTTCGATTTGCCCCGGCCTTTCTTGGGCATGCGTTTGCGGATATGTTCCCAGAGGTTGCGGAATTTGGGCATCTCTCCACCGGGGATGTTGTCGGCAACGGGCACCCGCGGGAGCTTGACGATCCCGCACTCGATGGCGTCCATCAGGGAGAAGTCACTCATCGTCCAGGGAAACAGGGTGCCTTCGGCATAGCCGGAGCCGCGCAAGAAGAAGGGAGTGGCCGATAAATCAAAGATACGAGGCACGCCAAGCTTGCGGTTAACGGCTTCCAACCCCGAAATCCAGAGGCGCGCCGCCTCGTTGTTCTTTTCCGCCTCTTCCTTTTCGTCGCCCTGCAAATCGCCTTCAGTATCGCCGTTGGGTTTTTCACGATAGCAGTGGTGGGCCTCATCGTTCAACACAAGGATATTTTTCATGCCCATTAAATCGGGCATCACCCGCTGGAGCATCTGTCCTTCGGTTTCCAACGTGTTTAACGCTTCCCCACGGCCCTGGAGGAGCGAGCGTCCTCCCTTCGAAAGCTCCATCCGCTCGCGAAGTTTAAAGGCATGATAGTTGGTTATGACTATTTTTGCCCGGTCCAGTTCCCCCAGCAGGTCACTCGGCACCAGTTCACGGCTTGCATAGTAACTGTCCGGATCGTTAGGCTGGAGCACACGCAACCGGTCCCGGATTGTCAGACCGGGTGTGACGACCAGAAAACCTCGCGTGAATTTCCTGCTGCCGGGTCGTCGCACCGCGTTGATTGTCTGCCAGGCAACGAGCATGGCCATGATAGTGGTTTTACCAGCACCCGTGGCAAGCTTTAGAGCCAGGCGCATAAGCTCCGGGTTTGCCTCGTGGTTGGCATCGGCAAGGTGTTCGAGAAAGATTTTACCGGCCTTCCCCGCCTTCGGCGCGACCTCGGAAAGCCAGATGGCAGTCTCGACGGCCTCCACCTGGCAGAAAAACGGGCGGAAGTTGTTGAACTTATGGTGTCGCCAATGCTGGAGAAGACGTGCGGTTTCCGGCGTAACCTGCCAGTCGTTTGGATTGGGCAAACGCCGCCACGCGTCCACATGGGAGCGGAGCGTATTTATAATGCCGGTGGGGTCGTAGCGCTGCTCCCGGGTGGAAAGCCCTTTGCCGTCACCGAAAAGCAGATTGAGTTGTTGTCCGGCTGAATCCTTGCGTTTTCTAGGCTTCGGGATGGGGGTGATAAACTTTGCGCGGCGGCGTTTCTCAATAATTCGTTGCGTGGGCTGGCCATCGTCGTCAAGCTCCCAGTGCCGCATCGGGTATTCGTATGGAGAGTTGAGGACGGGCTTTTCGAAGAATCGATTATCCATGCTTTCGCTCTCCTCCTGATACCACCACCGAGGGAAAGTACAGTTGCAAACCATGAGCCGCTGATAGAAGAATTCGGATTGGAATATCCCGGATAGCACGTGCAGTGGAACTCGTCAACAATTGGAATAGCGTGGAAGATCTTGTGAAAGAGATCTACGTTGGGCAACTACGCCGGGGATGCGACACACTTGGCATGAAAAGAAAAAACGCCAAAGCATCCGCCGGCGCAAGCAGATTGTAACCATACGGCTCGATGCGGACATTCTCGAATGGTTCCGGGAAAAGCCCGGGTATCAGACCTACATGAAAGCTCGCGGCCTCAGGCGCCGAGTGCTTCTTTGAGCCACTTCTCCAGTTCCTCGGAAATGGCGTACACCCCCACTCCCGGCTTTCTGCCCGCCGCTGCTACAGCCCGTGCCACCATCTCGGCTGGGGCGTGGATTTTGGCGATCTCATCGGCCTCTTTCATCGTTCTGCGAATGAGAGTCACCCGGACCGGTTTTTCCCAATCATAGATCACGAAATAGAAAGACTCCTGATCGGCAAATCTTACGGCTCGATCTTTTCGCGCCCACCCTGTCCCCCATTCCAGATAGGTCTCAACGGCCAGCTCCGGCGTCATCTCCCAGTCCAGCCGGTCGACGATTTCCCTGTGTCCCTTCAGCTCTTCCAGCCCCCACATGCAATCCCCCTCCTCGAGCGTCTACACTCTCGTTATGCCGACAGTCTATTTTTCACACCTTGTCAGCCGTAAATATAATCATACCGGCATTCAGAGAATGGAAAGCAAAATGGAAAGAGGGGCCAAATTCGATTATCCGTTTTTTTTCGCCGCATATCGGACCCCGTCGATTTTCTCGAAATCGGAATCCTGGGTCCACAGGGTTGCCCGGTACATCCTTGAGGTGGCAAGAATGATGCTGTCGGCCATCGGCAGGCGAAATTCGATACTTATTTTTGCGGCAAAAATTGAAATTTCTGCCGTGAGGTCCACAACCAAACCCTGCTGCATGAGCGCTACGGCTTGCAGTGCGTCGATTTCCCCGCGTTGACGGAGAACTGCTTTAAAGACTTCATAAATCGTGATGGACGGGACGACCAGATCGGACGACTGGGCCAGAGGGCGTGAAAAAAAAGATGCGTTGGGACCGTCAGTGAAATACTCAAGCCAGCCTGATGAATCGACCAGATTCATACTCTGTCGGTTTCTCTTTCTACAGTGGTATCGATTCCTTTGAGAAACCCCCTCATTTCCGAAATTTTTCTGAGAGGAATCATCTCGATCCTATTCTCGTAGACAATCATCTGGACCTTTTGGCCCGGGGAGAGTTTCAAGGCATCCCGAAGCTTTTTGGGAATCACGACCTGGAACTTGGGGGAAATCTTGACGGCTTCCATACGGTTTCTCCATCGATACTATTTTCGTACTATTTTAGCTCGGAAAGCAGGGTTTTGCAAGCAGCAGGCGGAGAGCCGCCCCGCCTCTTCTGCCCAAGGTACCGCGAGGGTCGGCGCCTGACGGCCGGGCTATCCGGCTGCGCCGCCGGGAATTTCTTTGCGGGCCGGTTTTTTTCAGGTCACGCAAAAGCCATTTTGCCGTTATAATACTTACATTAGGAACTACGGCTTGACGGCTGGCGTTGCAGTCGGGAAGCGCCGCTGCCTCCGGCGGTGGCGGGGCCCTATTGGGAAAGCGGCGGAAAAAGCCGCAGTTGGATGTTTTCCTTCGTAGTGACTAAGGCGGGCCTCATCATAGTGAGTGCCAATGGAGGCTGGTAATGGAGTGTAGCGAGTTTGTCGAGATCGGGGAAGTCTTCGTAAAAACGGACCGGACCCAGGGCAACATGGTGATCCTGAAGCGGTCGGAAGAAGACAGCCATTATTTTCTCATGTTCGTCGGCGACGCCGAGATCACTGCGATAGCCAAGGAAAAGGGACTCGTCGAGCCAAAGCGGCCCCTCACCCACGACATCTATCTGACCATACTCGGGCGGAGCGGCGTTGCGTTCGAGAAGATCGAGATATACGAAATGCGGGAAAACACCTTTTACGCCAAAATCTATGCCCGCATCAACGGAGAGACGGCCATCTTCGATGCGCGTCCGAGCGATGCGGTCGCCCTGGCGCTCCACGAAAAGTGCCCCATCCTGGTGAGCAAGAAACTTCTGCGGGTGGAGCTCACCGCGGAGGAAGTCCAGGAATTCGAGATGATCGTAAAGACCGTAAAGTTTTGATTTCCCTGGCTGATTAATCTTTGTCAAAGTATCCGTTTGACTTGCGGCGCCGTTTTGGATAGAGACTCAGAGGTCTTCCGGGTCCCGCCCTCAAGGCTGTTGCACAAACGACCCAAGCCGGCGCGGGCCGGCTTTTTTGTCTCGGACCGGGGCGGCCGGGCGCGAGCAAGGCGTAGAAGCGCGGGGGCTTTCGCCCCCTGCACCCCCACGCCGCTATGCGGCTCATTTTCGGCGACTGAACGAGGAATCTTTTCTCTGATAAGGACACTTTATGGCCATTTCTTCTTCCTCAGCCACGTTTACCCGATTTTTCGTCCCCGAACTCGAAGAAGGCGATTTCTGGAGCTTCGTGGATGAAAAACTCCGCGGGGGGGCGTTCACCGAACCCGACGACACTCAGATCGAAACGGCGGGTTTTGCCTCCTGGGAGGACTTTTTCGACTCCTCCTTTTCCTACGGCTCTTACCGCAAGGGCGAATACGTGGCCTTCAATTTCCGGCTCGACCAAAAGAAGGTCCCCCCCATGGTGCTCAAGCAGTTCGTGCGTCAGTCGGTGCAAAAATACCGGGACGAGCACGAGGGCAAATGGCCGAGCCGGTCGGAAAAGCAGGAAATTCAGGAGAACATGCAGGAGTATCTGATCAACCGCGCTTTTCCCCAACCCGGTTCCTGCGAGGTGGTGTGGACGCCGGCACGAAACATCATGCTCATCGGGACTTCGAGCCCCAAGATGCTGGATGCGTTTCTCGAGGTTTTCGAGCAGCAGTTTCATACCTATCCCGTCCCGCTCTACCATGCCCAGTGGGCGGCCAACATGCTCCCTCTCACCCCGGCGCAGAAGGATACCCTGAGTTCGATCGTCCCGCTCAAGTCTCCGACGGCACTCGAAGAGGGGCGGTTTCTGGGAACCGAATTTCTCACCTGGGTCTGGTACTATATCGAATGCCTGGGCGGATCGATCCAGGCGGCGGAAAAAACGGCCGACCTGCACCTGGGAGAGCGCATGACGCTTGTTCTTCCGGGAGATGGCAAGGAGCGGGTGGTATGCACGACCCAGGCGAACTTTCTGCACGAGGCGCGAACCGCACTTCGCCAGGGCAAAGTGGTCGATGAGGTCCAGCTGCTCCTGATTATCGGAGAGAACGAATACACTCTTACGCTGGACAGCTCTCTTTGGGCGCTAAAGGGGGTAAAGACGCCCAAACAGCTCCCCGATTACGGCAGTGAAGACCCCGACGGACGCTTCCTTGAAAAGATGTATTTTCTCGAGGAGGTTTGTGCAGCTCTGGATGCGCTCTACATGCGCTTTCTTTCCGAGCGGCTCACGCCGGGGTGGGATTCCGACACGCGGGTGGAACTTCAAAAATGGATCGACGAGGGCGGCTCGGCGCCTGAAAGCCCCCCCGCCATCGTGTAGACGCGGGACAGATGAACACCATCGGCTTAGGCACTATCACCTACGTCATAAAAGAGCACTGGTTGACGGCGTTTTTGCTGCTCGTCTCGCTTACGACCATCTGCCTTGCCCTGACGCTGCGCTGGTACGTGCGGCGGCGCCTCCGGCAAATGCTGGATAGCGGCTTCCAGGAAGATCACGAACTGGATATGCTCCCTGCGCCCGGCCCTACCGAGCGACAGGCGCTCGAATTTATCGCCAGGGCTCGGGAGGAGGTCTGGGCGGTGCCGGAAGGCGAACTGCAGATCGGATACGAGGCCTTCAGCCAACACGCGGCAAAGATTGTGCGCTCGATCGGGGCCATCTATCACCCCGAGGCGGCCCGGCCCGAGTATGAAGCCTCCCTTTCCGACACCCTGGAACTGGTGACCCGCGTGAGCGCCCGGCTCGCAAAGCTCTCCGCGACCGTTCCCATCCGGTACGTGGGCAGCCGCAAACTGAGCGATTTTCAGCGCTATTACCAAGTCTATATGAAAATCAATGAAAGCCCGGTCTTGAGGATTTTCAAAAACAACCCCCACCTCTATAAGGCCGCAAGGTTCGCCTTCAACGTGAAAAACGCCGCCAACCCCCTCTACTGGGCCAGCCGGGAGCTTACCCGCGAGGGGTACTTCATCATCCTCCGATGGTTTTACCTGACATTTACCAGCGAAATCGGAAAAGAGGCCATACGACTTTACAGCGGAAAGCGGTTCCACCAGGAAGAAGACCGCGACGCCGTCCTTATCTGCTACCGCATGTTTCACACGATGCGAAAGTGGAGCGGGCCGACACCGGCCGAGTGGGCCGCCTTCGTCCAATTTGTGACGAACCTTTCGGCCCTCGATTCCGACAGCAAGCTCCATATCCTCGCTCGATGCTCGGAGGATCGGCTTCCAAAGGATCTGGAGGATCGTCCCATCACCACCAGGTCGGGAATAAAGTGGTATAAGAAGGGCCTTAAGACCCTGCTCGAAGCCGACGCGGAAACCTCTTCGGCAAAGGTGAAGCTTGTCGAAAGGGAAACGGAGGCGACGGAGGAACCGAAGCAGGAGGGGTCGAAGCGGGAAGCGGGGAGCGGGAAGCAGGAAGAAAAGCACTCTACCGCCGCTCATACTGTGTGAACCAAGCGGAAGTGTTGCAGCTTCCCACGCCATTATTAGAAAGAGACCTCATGAAACTGACCGGCAGTCGTTTTTTTGGAATTTTCGGCCTCCTTGCGGCGACATATCTTGTGTGCGCACTTTCGGGCTGCAGTTCGGCCGTGCACGTTCCCACGGGCTTTCGCGGCATCAAGTGGGGGGCAAAGAGCTCTTCGGTTCCCGGTCTGCACCAGGTGGCCGGCAACGGTAAGCTCGATCTCTACGAGAAAACCGGCGAAGTGCTCAAAACGGGAGACGTCAAACTCACCCGCGTTATCTATGCTTTCTATAAAGACCGGTTCTACATGGGTATGGCATACTTTCCCTCCGCCGACTTCATGCGAATGGAGGCCCTTTTGACCGAAAGACTCGGAAAGCCCTCCGAAGTCGACAAGGACCCCAACAAACTGATATGGGACAGCAACAATGTCTCCGTGCTGCTGACCGCCGATGGTCCGGGCAAAACCCGAATGGTTTACATGTACAAGCCCATTCAACTCGAAGTCGAGCTGAAAAAATAGTTCCCTGCCTGCCCGGACCCCGGGCAGGTTTTTTTTACTCTTTACACCTTTCTCGGGGTTTTCCCATGTCGGTGGCGCTCTCTATTCTCGATTCGCTGGTCAGCGGCGTGGTAGCCATCGACCGCGAAGTCAACATAACGGTCTTGAACGAGGCTGCGGCCACTATGCTCGGGGTCGCCAAGGAACGGGCGGTAGGCCTCAACCTGTTATCTCTTATTCCCAATTCCGGGCTGATAAATGTCCTGCGCACCGGCCAGCCCGAAGTGGGGCGCCTGCGGGTAAAGGGGCGCAGGACGATCCTTGCCAGCCGCACGCCGGTGCTGCACAACGGCGTGATGATCGGCGCCGTTTCGGTTTTTCAGGACATTACCGAAATGGAGAAGATCTCGCGCGAACTCGATTCGACCAAGGCGCTGGTTCGTACGCTGGAAGAAGTGCTGGCCGGCGCCGGAGAATGGATGGTCGTGGTCGATTCCTCCGGTCTCATAACGATGATGAGCGAGGATTATGCCGCCTTTAACTGCATCGATCTTTCGAAAGCCATCGGAAAGCATGTGACCGAAGTCATCGAAAACACCCGGATGCACATAGTGGCCCAAACCGGAGTCGCCGAGATGGGAGAAAGCCAGTCGATCCGGGGCAGGGATTTGATCGTGAACCGTGTGCCCCTAAAGGACGGCGACCGCATCGTGGGCGCCTACGGAAGGGTTGTGTTTAAAAACGTGGAGCAACTCTGGGAGCTGGCGGCAAAACTCAAGGTGCTCGAATCCAAGGTGCGCTATTATGAAAAGGAACTGACCCACCTGAGAGGGGCGCGCTACACCTTCGAGTCCATTCTCGGAAGCGGTCCGGCCATTTCCGCCGCCAGGCAGGAGGCTCTATTTGCGGCCCGGGGGGACTCGACCGTGCTTCTTCGCGGGGAGACAGGAACCGGAAAAGAGCTTTTCGCCCATGCCATCCACGCCGCGGGCCGCCGCCGCAGCGGTCCCTTTATCAAGCTCAACTGCGCAGCCGTTCCCGCCGAACTGCTCGAATCCGAACTGTTCGGCTACGAAGAAGGCGCCTTCACCGGGGCCAAAAAGGGGGGAAAGCCCGGAAAGTTCGAAATGGCCGCGGGAGGAACGCTCTTCCTCGATGAAATAGGAGATATGCCTCTTTCCATGCAGGCAAAGCTTCTGCGCGTGCTCCAGGAACGTGAAGTCGAACGGCTCGGCGGAACCGCGACCCGGCGGATCGATTTGCGAATCATAGCGGCTACCGCAGAAAAGCTCGAAAAGCTCGTGGGGGAAGGAAAATTTCGCTCCGACCTCTACTACAGAATCCATGTCATTCCCATCCGGATTCCCGCCCTTCGGGAAAGGATCGAAGACGTCGAGGAGCTCTGCGCAAGCTTTCTCGCAAGCTGCGCCGCGGAGGCGGGGGAGCCGGCGCGAAAGCTTTCTGCGGAAGCCCTGGAGGTGCTGTGCGCCTACCACTGGCCGGGAAATGTCCGCGAACTGCGAAACGCACTCGAGCGGTCTATTGCCCTTTCGCGAGGCGATACGGTTCTGGCCGCACACCTGCCCCCTCACCTGCTCCGGGATGCCCCCAGCCCGCAAAGCGCCCCGGCGCCCGGCGCCCTCGCACAGGTCCGCATGGAGGCCGAACGGAGCGCAATCCTTGCAGCCCTCAAGGCTACCGGCGGCAATAAGTCGCGCGCCGCCTCCCTTTTGCAGATCCACCGCGTAAAGCTCCATGAGAAGATCAGGCGGTATGGGATAAATGAAAACGTATGAAGCCGGGGCGAAGCGTACCCGATCGGGCACATGTACCGCCATGGGTACACTCCGGCCGCATCCGTACCACCGCACACAATTTCTCGGAAGAGTCCGGTTTTTGGAAACGAACCGTACCGTTTATGGTATAGTGCTCCGCATCCCCGCTCAACGCTCCCTTTCCCCTCTCCAGCCACACCCGGCGCCCGTTGTAGAGATGATTTCCCCCGGCTTGCCGAAGGCTGGCGCAGACGTTGCACATGGTTGCGAGTCTCGGCACTCATTGTTCATGGGGAGAACGTGAATGTACAAGGTCGGAGATTGCGCCGAAATATCCAAGATCATCACGGAAGAAGATGTCTATCTCTTTGCCGGAATCACCGGGGACAGAAACCCGATACACACCTCGAGCGATTTTGCCGCCAAGACCAGGTTCGGCGAGCGGATCGCCCACGGCTTTCTTACCGCGGGGCTCATGTCGGCCGCGTGGGGGATGAAACTGCCCGGCCCCGGCTCCATTGCTCGTTCGCAGACGCTCAAGTTCCTTTTGCCGGTTCGCATAGGCGACCAGATCACCGCCCGGATTCAGATCGAAGAAATAAGCGAAGACGGTCTTCGCTTCAGCACCCGGTGTTTTAACCAGAACAGGGAACTGGTGCTGGAGGGGGAGGCGATTGTGGAGCCTCCCTCGAACCACTCGGGAACTTGATGGGCAAACGTAAAAGAAGGAGGCAGGCAGATGAGGAAGGGTCTTTTGGCAGTTTTTGTAGTGCTGGTATTTGCTTCGAGCGCCATGGCGGCGGGAGTGATCAAGATCGGGGGGATGTATCCGCTTTCAGGCAGGGCGGCCGATCTGGGGATCACGTGCAACCAGGGGGCGCAGCTCGCGGTTAATCAAATCAACGCCAAGGGGGGCGTTCTCGGGAAAAAACTCGAGCTTCTCAGCACCGACGACAAGGCGAACACCCAGGAAGCCGTATCGATTTCCAACCGATACATTCTGAAGGACAAGGTCAATTTTCTTTTCGGAACGGTGAGTTCTGCCGCGGTGTTGGCCGTAGCGCAGGTTGCCAAGGAAAACAAGACCATTTTCATGGCCACGGTGGCCTCGACCGACACGCTCACCACGACCGACTGGAACCGCTACACGTTCCGGGCGGGCACCTGCAATTCGCAGGAGGCCAATTCGCTGGCTCTGGCCACGCCGAAAAACCTGGTGAAGTTCTACACGATCGGCCCCAACTACGAGTACGGACGGACCATGTGGTCGCTCTACAAGGCGAAGATCGCACAGGAGAACCCGAAGGCGCAATTTATCGGCGAGCAGTGGCCCAAGCTCTTTGAGCCCGACTACACCCCGTACATCAATGCAATTCTTGCCGCAAAGCCGGATGCTGTCTTTTGCAGCCTGTGGGGCGGAGACCTGGTGGCATTCATAAAGCAGGCAAAGCCCTACGGACTGTTCAAGAAAATGAAGTGGATCATCGCTGCGGGCGCCGATCTTACCGTTGTCCAGGCGCTCGGAAAAGAAATGCCCACAGGCATTATCGCCGATCAGCGCTACTACTTCTACTGGCCCAAGACGGCACAAAACGCTCAATTCGTAAAGGCCTACAGGGCCGCGTACAAAAATTATCCGAGCGCCTGGGCCGAGGAAGGCTACGAGGGCATCTACTACCTGGCCGACGCGATGAAGAAGGCGAAATCGACGGACGCCGACAAGGTCATCAAGGCCCTGGAGGGGCTAACCATAAACGCCCCGAGAGGAAAATCGACGATGCGTAAGCAGGACCACCAGATGGTGTGCGACTACATGGTGGGGGATACGACATTCACGAAGGCCTATCCGTTTGCCATTACCGGAAATGACCGTGTATTTCCGGCAAACCAGGTGATCTACCCGCTAAGCGTGTGGGAAAAGGCGCAGGCGGCGAAACAGTAGCTAGGGGCGGAAGCGGGGAGCAGGAAGCGGGAATAAAAGAGCTCTTACCGCTGCATCTCCTGCTTCCCGTTTATCTTTCGAGGCCGAAGGCAGGTGGGTTTTTCTTCCTGCTTCCCGCTTCACGCTTCCCGCTTCGGCTTTTAAGCTTCCCGCTTCTGAGGTTTTATAGATGGATCTTTCGTTTCTGACCGTTCAAGTTTTGAGCGCCTTGCGCGAGGCGGCCTTCCTGTTTTTGATTTCCTCGGGGCTGACTCTGATTTTCGGGGTGCTGAACATTTTGAATTTCGCCCACGGTTCGCTCTACATGCTGGGGGCCTATTTCATTTTTTGGCTCACCCTGCACTTCGCAGGACCGGGGGCTTTTTATCTGGCGCTCATCGCCGCCCCTCTGGGGGTGGGGCTGATAGCGATGGTGATCGAGATGGGGCTTCTGCGGCGCATCTACGCCCGGGAAGAGATCTACCAGCTGCTCCTCACCTATTCGCTCGTTCTGATACTCGATGATGTGGCAAAGATCGTCTTTGGCCCCGACTACAAATCGATTCACAAACCGGCGTTCCTTTCGGGGTCGGTGACATTTCTTGGAAGCACCGTCCCGGTCTATACGATCCTGGTGGTGATCGCAGCACCTTTCGTCGGGCTTCTCATGTGGGGGTTGCTCTACCGGACCCGGTTCGGCAAGGTGGTGCGGGCGACGGCATCGGACCGGGAAATGGCCGACGCGCTCGGCATCAACATGACGAGGCTCTTTACGCTCGTTTTCGGAATCGGGGCGGTTTTGGCCGGTTTTGCGGGAGCGCTCGCGGGACCCGTGCGCACGGTTTTTCCGACCGCTGGAGACGAGGTGATCATCCAGTCGTTTGTCGTCGTGGTGATCGGGGGCCTGGGGAGTCTTTGGGGGGCAGCGGTCGGATCTCTTCTGATCGGCGCGATCCAGACGGTGGGGATCATTTTATTTCCCAATCTGGAAATGGGGCTGATCTATCTCCTGATGGTCGCGGTCCTGATCGTAAAACCGTGGGGTCTTTTTGGAAAGCCGATAAAGATACGCTCTCTTTCCGAAAATACCCTCGGCACGGAGACCCGGGAGATTTCCGCCGTCCACTACTCGGTCCCCCCCGCCCTGCGCTATGCGCTGTTTGCGGCATTGATGCTCCTGCCGCTTTTTGCCGGCCGATACTACCAGTATCTTTTGAGCGAGATTTTTGTTGCGGCGCTTATGGCCATTTCCTTCAACCTGCTTTTGGGCACAACGGGGCTATTGTCTTTCGGCCAGGCGGCCTTCTACGGTGTGGGGGCCTACACCACAGCACTTCTTTTGACAAAGACGGGAATGGGCACCCTGCCCGCCCTTGCCCTGTGCGTGGTTGCCTCGGCAGTCGCTGCGGCGGTGATCGGAATTTTCTGCATTCGCCTGAGCGGGGTCCATTTCGCCATGCTGACCCTTGCCTTCGGCCAGCTGCTCTACACGGTGGCTTTCAAGTGGTATGATTTCACGGGGGGAGATAACGGCATCCAGGGCATCCCGGTAAAGCCGCTCCACCTGGGCGGACACCCGTTACATATCGGCTCCATAAAGGCGATGTACTATTTCATCCTGGTGATCGTCGCGATTGCGGTGGCCCTTCTTCGCCGCGTGCGCTCCTCGCCCTTCGGGGCAACGCTCAAGGCGATCCGGGAAAACGGAGAGCGCGCCGCCTATCTGGGCGTAAACGTCAAGATGCACCAACTGGCGGCCTTCGTCATCGCAGGCGCCTTCACCGGCCTGGCAGGGGGACTCTACGCCCTCATGTCCAAGTCGATCACCCCGGACATCATCAACTGGACCATGTCCGCAGAGCCCGTGCTCATAACGATCATCGGGGGCATCTACTCCTTTGCGGGCCCGGCGGTCGGGGCGGCGATATTCGTTATGTTAAACGAGTACATCGTCGCATGGACCCAGAACTGGTCGCTTGTACTGGGCCTTGTGCTCCTGGGCCTCGTACTGCTTCTCCCGGGCGGGGTTGTGGGCGCCTTCAACGGCAAGGCCAGGGACTTTCTCGTTAAAATCAGGTGGATAAAACAGTGGGCTTTCTCGAAGTCGACGGAATCAAAAAATCCTTCGGAGGACTTAGAGCCCTCCAGAACGTGAACTTTTCGGTGGAAAAGGGCGAAATCCGGGCGATCATCGGACCAAACGGCGCCGGGAAATCGACGCTCTTTAACGTGATGACGGGCCTGCTTCGGCCCAATTCCGGAGAGGTGCGCTTTAACGGGGAAACGATCTCCGGCCTTCCGCCCCACCGGATCATACGCAAAGGGATCGGCAGGTCCTTTCAGATCACCAACATCTTTCCGCGCATGTCGGTATTTGAAAACGTGCAGGTGGCGCTTTTTGCCATGCACGGCAAAAACCGCAACCCCTTTTCCACCGCGCGAAAGTTTTCGGGAATCGGGGAGGAAACCCTTACGATCCTGGAGGAGGTGGGCCTTGCCGACAAGGCCGATTCCCCGGCATCGGTGCTCTCCCACGGAGACCAGAAAAGGCTCGAGATCGCCATTTCGCTTTCCTCCCGGCCAAAGCTTCTCATGCTCGACGAACCGACTGCCGGGATGTCCCGTTTTGAGAGCCGCACGACCGTGGAACTGCTCAAAAAAATCTCCGCCGCCCAGGGCCTCACCCTGGTTTTCACGGAGCACGACATGGACATCGTGTTCGGCATTTCAAACAGGATCACCGTGCTGCAGCAGGGGACGGTCATAGCCGACGCGGCCCCCGAAGAAATTAAAAACAACGCAGAGGTTAAACGCGCCTACCTTGGCGAGGAGATAACGGATTAGACGCCATGCCGCTACTGGAACTGAAATCGGTAAATACTTTCTACGGGCGCAGCCACATCCTTTTCGACGTCTCCTTATCGGTGGAAAAGGGCGAGGTGGTCAGCCTCATCGGCAGAAACGGGGCGGGGAAGAGCACGACATTTCGCTCGATCATCGGCCTCACCCCGCCGATGTCGGGGGAGATCCTCTTCAAGGGCTCGCCCGTAAACGGGCTAAAACCCCATCAGATCTGCCGCAGGGGGGTGGGGTTCGTTCCGGAGGACAGGCGCTGTTTTCCCGACCTCACGGTTCGAGAAAACCTCGAGGTGGTGGCGAGGAGGCAAAAGGAGACCGCTTCGCCCTGGACGATCGCAAAGGTCTACGAGCTTTTTCCGCGCCTGGGAGAGCGAGAAAATAACCTCGGCGCCAATCTTTCGGGAGGCGAGCAGCAGATGCTGACGATCTGCCGCACCCTGATGACCAACCCCGAAGTGCTCCTTCTTGATGAACCCTCCGAGGGGCTTGCCCCAATCATTGTAAAAATGCTTGCCGACATGATCGTGGAGATTCGAAACGAAGGCGTCACAGTGCTTCTTGCCGAACAAAACATCCATTTTTGCGCAAACGTCTCCGACCGCGGCTACGTGATCGACAAAGGCGCCCTGAGGTACTGCGGGAAGATGTCCGATCTGGTTACGGATGAGGAAATAAAGGAGAAGTATCTGGCGGTGTGACAATCCGGCTCGCAGTGCGGGAAGCGATGGGGAAATACCTCCTAACCTTCGATCGGCCAACAAGCCCGAATGGTCGTGCCTTCACCCGGACTGGATTTGATGGCGACTTCTCCTCTGGTGAGCTCGGCCCTTTCTCTCATTCCTATTAGTCCCAGGCTTTTTGCGGTCGTGGATTCCGTGATGAAGCCCAGGTCCATTCCGATCCCGTCATCGCTTATTTGGAGCTCGATCACGCCGTTATTCCTGGCAAGACGAACATCCACCCACTCCGCCTCGCTGTGTTTGCAGCAGTTGTTCAAAGCCTCCTGGGCGATCCTAAATATTGCGGTTTTGAGATCTTCAGAGATATCTTCCTCGCTGATTTCAGTATCGAGTTCTATGTGTATCTTTGAATAAATCGCCATAAGCTGCCGGCGATACCATTCCAAAGTAGGCAAAATCCCATAATCCGATAATATTGGTGGTTTGAGCCCCATGTATATTGTTCTGGTTTCATCGATGGAACTCTGCAAAATAGGAACAAATTCATCCAATAGTTTCATAGCCTCTTCCGACAGTCCCACCTGCAGCTTGCTGGAAATGTGCTCAATGCGAAACTTGAGGGCTGCAAGCGTCTGTCCGATACTATCATGTAATTCCGAAGCAAGCCTTTTCCTCTCATTTTCCTGGGCTTCAATCAGTTTAGACGAGACTGACCGCAGTCTTTCGTTAGCCGATTCCAATTCGATCGTCCGCTCCCGTACCCGAAATTCCAGTTCGTCTCTTGATCTGCGAAGCTCTTCTTCCATCCGCTTGCGCTCGGTAATGTCATCGTATGTTCCCAGGACCCCCATGATCATCCCCGTCGAGTCATGAAGCGGAACCTTATTGGTGCGCAACCAGATTACGCTACCATCAGGCGATGTTTGCGGTTCTTCATAGCCGAGCTTGGGTTGTCCTGTTTCCATGACCCGGCGGTCATCAGATTGGTAGACTTGAGCCTGTTCAGCCCAACCCATATCAAAGTCGTTTTTGCCCACTATCTCTTCTGACGACAAAAGACCGGCATCCAGAACAAATGCGCGGTTGCAGCCCAAATAATTCAAATCCGCATCCTTCCAGAAGACCCTTACCGGAATTGTATTAAGAACCAAATCCAGCATTTGCCGTGACTCCCGAAGCGCCTCCTCCGCCCGCTTGCGCTCGGTGATATCGATAAAGGTCGCGATTGCGCCGTATACCTGCCCTGTCGCGTCATACAGAGGTGTGGAGTTGCCTAAAGTGACTCTTGATGAGCCGTCTTCAAGTAAATATTCCAACTCGTAATCCTGAACCCTCCGACCTTTTGCGGCTACCTGCACCGGAAGCTCCTCCTCCGGGACTTCCATGCCGTTATGAAAAAGCTTGAAATGCATCGGGCGCTCTTTTTCAGGCGCGGTCTTCGAAACATTTACACCGGCAGGCATGCCGAGGAATTCGTAGACCGCCCGATTTCCAGTCATGTAAAGACATTCGGTGTCACGAGTCAGCCAGATCATAGCTGGAACGGCATTCATTATAGCCTCGAGTTCACGGGCGCGCCTCTCGGCCTCTTCTTGTGCCTGTTTAAGCTCCAGTTGCATTCGTTTACGTTCCGTTATGTCGGCGGCGGTCCCGAACCATTCGAGGATGTCCCCCTTCTCATCCAGCAGGGGAACGGCACGGGAGAAGGCCCATCCCGTGGTGCCGTCCACCCGCAAAAAACGATGTTCCATTTCAATTACGCTTTTCGTCCGAATTGCTTTATCGATAGCTGCCAGCAGCTCAGGCCGGTCATCAGGATGGATATATTTTTCGAGCGAGGTGCTCCGCGGGTCTTCATTATCGGAAATGAATTCCCTATCCCGGAGGTAGAGCATCTTGCTCCAATCCGGATTCATAAGACACACCACATCCGAACTCGTGGTTACGAAAGCGCGGAAACGTTCCTCACTCTTGCGGAGGATCTCCTCGATTCGCTTTCGCTCCTCCTGTTTGCCCTCCAGTTGAGCAACCCGATTGCGTAGCTCGTTCAGTTCGACCAATAGTCGCTTTTTAGTTTTGGCTTCATCCCTCATAGCGGCCTCGAAGGAGGAATGGATTCTAGGGACGATGGTCCCTCTAAAACTGAAGGCATTTCATGGTTTGTGAATATACTAAAGACCCGATCAAAAAAGAATCTAAAATTTCCGTGCACTTTGCCCGGGAACAAAATCGGCGGACACGATTCGCTCGGGGAGTTGGAGGGGGGCAGGTTCCGGGTTTGTCTTGAAGCACTTAGGTCCTATAAGGCCTAATAGGCCTTATAGGTCTTATAGGACCTATTGTGCGACCAGCAACAAAAACTGCTAACGGCTCACGTTTTCCCGCAAACCGTTCATGATTTCGAGTCTGTGGTTCAATTTCTCGATCTTTTCGCCGAGCCGTGCGTTCTTTTCCCGCTCCTTTTCGATCACCTCGGGAGGGGCTTTTTGGAGAAAGTCATCGTTTGAGAGTTTTCGGCTGGTCATCCCGAACTCTTTTTCGAGTTTGGAGATCTCTTTTTTGAGCCGACCCGACTCACTTTCGAAATCCAGGATGTCCTTCAAGATCACGAAAACTTCCATGTTGCCCACGACCGCCCCTGCCGCCTGCCTGGGTTTGGCCGCTTCGCCCGCGCGGACTATGGTGAGACTCGAAACCTTGGCCAGGTCGCACAGGGTTCGCTGCTGGCGCTCGAGAATATCGAACTGGGCATACTGCTCGCACATGCACACGACCTCGACCTTAAGAGCCGGCGCCACGTTCATCTCACCGCGAATGTTGCGGATCGCCACGATGACCGCCATGAGGGTTTCCATCTGCTCTTCGGCTTCCGGATCGAGGAAGACTGCACGAGATTCGGGGAATGTCTCCCGCATGATGCTCGCCCCCGCGGTATAGGGCTTCATTCTTTGCCAGATTTCTTCGGTGATGAAGGGCATCACGGGGTGCAGGAGCACCAGGACGTTTCGCAGGACGAAAGCCGCAACGGATCTCGCTACCCGGCCGGCCTCGGCGTCCTGGCCGTAGAGGTCGGGCTTTACGATCTCCAGGTACCAATCGCAGTACTCGTGCCACAGGAATTGATAGAGCACCTGCGCGTACTGGTTGAAATGATAGTTATCAAGAGACTCGGCGGTCTCGGCAGCAACTTTTTGGAGTCTGCTCAGAATCCAGCGATGGGCGAGCCCTGCCGGTTTTTCCGCAACTTCTTCGACCTGCCCCTCGACGCCCTCGAGGTTCATGAGCAGAAGCCGCGCCGCGTTCCAGATCTTGTTGACGAAGTGCTTGTAGCCCTCGATGCGATCTTCGGAAAGCTTTATATCCCGTCCCTGGACGGCGAAGGCGGTGAGGGCGAACCGCAGGGCGTCGGTGCCGTACTTGTCCATCATGACGAGCGGGTCGATCACGTTTCCCTTCGACTTGCTCATCTTCTGCCCCTCGCCGTCGCGCACCAGGGCATGAACGTAGACTTCCCGGAAAGGGACCTCTTCCATGAACCGCAGTCCCATCATCATCATCCGGGCAACCCAGAAAAAGAGGATATCGAAGGCCGTAACCAGGGCGGAAGTGGGGTAGAATTTTTCCAGTTCCCGGGTTTTTTCGGGCCAGCCAAGCGTGGAAAAAGGCCACAGGCCCGAGCTGAACCAGGTGTCGAGAACGTCTGCATCCTGTTCGAGCTCAGTGCCCGAACACTTGGGACACTCGGGGGGAGCCTTCATGGAAACGACGACCTCGCCGCACTCCCGGCAGTACCAGGCCGGAATGCGATGGCCCCACCATATCTGGCGGCTGATACACCAGTCTTCGAGATTTTCCAGCCAGTTGAAGTAATCCTTTTCCCATTTGGCCGGAACGATTTTGGTTTTTCCCTGCTGTACCGCTTCGATGGCCGCTTCCGCAAGGGGCTTGGTGTTTACGAACCATTGCAGCGAGAGCATCGGCTCTACCACGCTGTGGCAGCGGTAACAGTGGCCGACCCGGTGCGTGTAGGGTTCGCTTTTCACCAGAAACCCGCCCTTTTCCAGATCCTTTAGAATCTGCCGCCGGCACGCGAACCGCTCCATCCCCGCGTAGGCTCCCGCCGCCTCGGTCATGTTGCCCGCTTCGTCGAGCACCTGCAAAATCTCGAGATTGTGGCGGGTGTGCAGCTCGAAATCGTTGAAATCGTGGGCCGGGGTAACCTTGAGCGCCCCGGTGCCGAACTCGCGCTCGACATAAGGGTCGGCGATTACGGGAATGTGGCGGCCGGCAATGGGCAGAACCACCATCTGCCCGATAAACGCCTTGTAACGGTTATCCTGCGGATGAACGGCGACGGCCGTATCGCCCAGCATCGTTTCGGGCCGGGTGGTCGCCACCACCAGCGCCCCTTTTCCGCTCACCAGGGGGTAGCGGATATGGTAGAGAAAGCCGTTCAGTTCCTCGCCTTCCACCTCGATATTGGCAAGCGCGGTCATGCAGCGGGGACACCAGTTGATCATGCGCCTGCCCCGGTAGATCAGCCCCTCGTTGTAGAGCGAGACGAAAACCTGGCGCACGGCCCGGGAGAGCCCCTCGTCCATGGTGAAACGCTCGCGGGACCAGTCGCACGAAGCCCCGAGCCGCTTCAACTGGTTGATTATGATGCCGCCATACCTCGCCCTCCATTCCCAGACGCGCTCGATAAAGGCCTCGCGGCCGATCTCGTGCCGGCTTTTTCCATCGGCGGCCAATTGCCTTTCGACTACGTTCTGGGTGGCGATCCCGGCGTGGTCGGTCCCTGGCAACCACAGCACCTCGAATCCCCGGAGTCGTTTATACCGGCACAAAATGTCCTGGATCGTATCGTTTAGCGCATGCCCCATGTGGAGCTGGCCGGTCACGTTCGGGGGCGGGATCACTATCGAATACGGAGGCTTCGAACTGGTTGGGTCGGCCCGGAAAAAACCATTTTCCTCCCAGTATGTATACCAGTGCGATTCGACTTCGCTAAATTCATATCCCTTAGGCAGAGCGCCTTCGCTCATAAAAATCGATTCCTCTTGTTACTTAAGCTCATGTTTGAGCTTTGTGATTTCCTCATTTAGTATTGTGCGGACGAGATCGGGCATCATCGATTCCACCACGGCCCGAATATGTTCCTGCAGGCGGGATTCGATGCGGCCGACAAGCTCTTCGGCCACGGCCGAAATCTCGGCGGCAGAAGCTTCCGCAACAGGCGCCGGAGGCACGGGCTCCTTTTGCGCGGGAGGCTCCTCGAGACTTTCCTCGGCAGCTTGCTCGGGATACTCTTCTTCGGTAAATTTGAGCGCCGCCTCAGCTCGTGCCCTCAACGACGACGGCTCTCCCCGCTGCGCATCCGCGGGACTGGACTCGGCCAACAAATCGTCCAGAAGCAAGTCTTCTTCCTCATCGGCGCTCGGCCTGGGAGCTCTTTGCGCCGAAGGTTTGCCCGTCGAAATCGATACCGTGGGCTCGAAGAGCCTATCCTCCTCATCCGTTTCGGCGCCGAAGGATTCCAGAAGATCTTCTTCCTCTTCCCTTTGAGAGCGCCCTTTTCCGGGAAGCCCCGGGCCCTTTCGCGCAGACACTGCCGGCGGAGATTCGAGTTCCTCATCTACATCGAAAATGTCTCCGTCCAGATCCAGATCTTCCTCTTCATCGATGGGCCTGTCGGGCATCTCGATGATATCCTCGAGATCGATTATTTCCTCGTCATCGTCCTCGAGTTGCCTGTCAAGACCACTCATCGGATCTGATGTATCCTCGTAAAGGTTTTTTGGCCTGGCTTTTTTCATGGACGCCTCTCAACCACGCAATTCGATCCCTCTGGAATCACAAAAATTCCCCCTTGCCCCAAAGCAAGGGCACCGATACCACGCATGAAATTGCCCTGTCAAGGTTTAGCTCGCCCCCCCGGGATGCGATTGGCGCCCCGGCGGTATTTTCCCCCGACTGTGAATTGTCCTCTTTTTTTGCGCTTTAGAAAAGAGGAATTCCGAAATAGTATTTGCAAACGGGGCAAATTATGCTCTCATTCGATGTTTTCCCGGGACAGGGCAAGCCCCGAAAAGATTTCCCACACGCACACACGAGTCGGCCATGTTTTTGAAATCACTCAGCCACATGCGCAAATCGGTTTCCTTTCGAATCGCCGTCTGGTATTCGATTCTTTTCCCCCTGAGCACGATGCTCGTGATGGGCGTCTTCTACTTTCTGCTCGCATCCAATGAAAACCATAAAGACCGACAGATTCTGCACGCCAAGCTCGATGAGTTCACCAGTCAGTACGCCGAGGGGGGGCTCAAGACGCTCGAACGCGCGATTCGCAGAGATAGAGGACACGATCAAAGGGTCTCCATATTTATTCGCATAGCAGGCCCCGACAACGTCACGCGCTTTCTCAGCGTGCCCAAATCGGAAAAACTCGAAGACTACAAATATCTCGAACACCCCGGCGTCCGCCCCCGGTGGATGGATCTGGTGACCGGCATCGGCCACCCCACCGAAGCCATTTCGGCCCCTCTGCCCGACGGAAACTTTCTTCAGGTCGGGAGAAGCGTCAAGTACCGGGCAATCCTTCTCGACCGGTTTCGCGAGCTTTTTGTCGGGGTGATGATCCCGGTGATCCTGCTCGCGTTTGCCGGGGGCGCCTTCCTGTCCCACCGCGCCCTGAGCCCCCTTCGCGGCCTGATCGACATGGTCCGCTTTATTATCGATACGGGAAAGATGCACAATCGGGTGCCGGAAAACCTCACCGGAGACGAACTGGAGGAGTTGATCACTCTCTTTAACGCCATGCTCGAACAGATCGAGACCCTGATCGACAGCATGCGGGCCTCCTTGGACAACGCCGCCCATGATTTGCGCACTCCCATCGCGAGGCTGCGCAGTGTCGTGGAAGTCGCTCTGCAGTCCGACCAGGGGGTGGAGGGGCTGCGCGAAGCCCTCATGGACTGCGCGGAGGAATCCGAACGGATTCTGATCATGGTGAATACCCTCATGGACATCTCCGAAGCCGAATCCGGGGTAATGAAGCTGCACCTCGAAGAGGTCAAACTCTCCTATCTTTTTGAAGACGTGAGCCAGCTCTACGATTACGTGGCTGAAGACAAAAACATAACCGTTACCACCCAATGCCCCCCGGAGCTGACCCTTCAGGCCGATTACAATCGTATGAGCCAGGTTTTGGCCAATCTGGTCGATAATGCCTTGAAATACTCCCAACCCGGAGGTTCGGTGCATCTGAGCGCACAAAATGCCGGAGAAGAGATCGCAATCAGCGTGGAGGATACCGGGGAAGGCATCCCGGCCGAAGAGATCCCAAGGATTTGGGACCGCCTCTACCGGGTGGACAAGAGCCGCACCCGACGGGGGCTGGGGCTGGGACTAAGCCTTGTCAAAGCCATCGTACAGGCTCACGGGGGAAGCATCGAGGTGCAAAGCACGCCGGGGGAAGGCTCCCGCTTCACCGTGCGCCTCTCCCCCGCCGGCCCCCATCCGGCAGGGGAGAGCTTGACTCCGTATCTTGCAACGAAGTAATATTATGGCAATGCCGGGGCAATGTTGCCTAAATGAGATTACTTTTGAGAAAAACCGCCGAGGCGGAAGAGAAATTATATGCCCGTATTCACCATATCCAGAGGCGCCTACAGCTACGGCAGGGAAGTTGCCGAGAAGCTCGCCCGCAAACTCAACTACGAATGCATCTCCCGCGAGATCATTCTGAGCGCCTCCAGGCTCTTCAACATTCCTGAAATGATGCTCATCCGCGCCGTCCATGATGCGCCCTCGGTTTTCGACCGCTTCAGCTACGGCAAACAACGCTACGTGGCGTACGTGCGCCAGGCCATCCTGGAAATGGTCCAGAAAGACAACGTGGTCTACCACGGGCTGGCCGGCCATTATTTCCTGCGCGGCATCCCGCACGTCATCAAGGTTAGAATTCTTGCCGGCATGGAAGATCGGGTGGCAGAGGAAATGCGCCGGGAGTATGTTTCGGCCGAGGAAGCCCGCAGGAATCTCATTAAGGACGACGAGGCCCGCGACGCCTGGAGC
>JAKAJS010000143.1 GCA_021813685.1 Deltaproteobacteria bacterium
CCCGCACGAATTCGAAAAAGATGTGTGCGGCTCGGCTCGTGCGGAGGACATTTCCGTTGCCGTTTCGGTTCTGGCCAAGGTAAGGGTCGCGATCCAACGACTGGGTTGAGGCCGGGTGCAAACGCTTGAGCCGGAGGATATCTCCTAAACGTGTATCAATCTCGAAAAGGAGTCAAACGATGAAGCTGCTGCTGGACTTGATGCTGTTCGGACTGGCGACCGTTCTCCGCTTGAACTCAAGCAAGCCTCTCGTGTTTTCGAAGCTTCGCAATCGAAGATTCGCCGTCCAGATTCGCACCGGAGACGGGAGTGTGGGCAGATACTTCGTCTTTTGCGGAGCCGACATCTTCTCACGGCGCGGAGTGCTGGCAAGTCCTGATGTGTCCCTTGTGTGGAAAGACGCGGCGGTGGCCGTGCGTTCGCTCCGTAGCTCAGACCCCGACGCGGTCCAAACAGCACTCGCCGATCAGTCGTTGAGCATTATGGGAGACGGCGAGGTTGCCATCCGGTTCGGCGAGATCGTGCGTGCGGCACGAAGCGGCAGAACCCAAACGGGCGCGATGATGCCCCCTGTCGCGGTCATAGGACTTGGCCGCATGGGCTCGGGCATAGCCTGCAGCCTCCTGCGCTCCGGCTTTCCTGTCGTGGTCTACAACCGAACCGAAGAGAAGACGAGTCCTCTTGTCGAGGCGGGGGCGAAGGCGGTCGCGACACCCGCCGCTGCCGCTCGTGCTGCCAGGTACGTCGTGACTTCACTCACGGATGACGCCTCGATCTCCGCCGTCGTTGAGGGGACCGACGGACTCCTGGCAGGCCTTGAACGCGGTGCGGTCCATATTGGCGCTTCAACGATATCCGCAGATATGACTCGCCGTCTCGTCGGGCTGCATTCCGAGCACGGCAGCCATTACCTGGCTGCTCCGGTGATTGGCCGACCCGATGCCGCCAAATCAGGAGAGCTCGTTTCACTCGTTTGCGGCGACCGCTCAGTCTTCGAAGCAAGCCGCACCGTGCTCCAGAGCTTCACTCGTCAGATTCAGTACCTTGGCGAGGATCACGCGGTCGCCAGCGCCGCGAAGCTGGCGGTGAACTATTCGGCGGCGACCATCATCGACCTGATGGGTCAGATCTATACGTTCGGCGAGAAGAGCGGAATTCCTCTGAGTGCCATGCACACGATGTTCCGGATGATGTGGGCCCAACCGGTCCTGCAGGGGTACGCAACCAGGATTTGGCACCGAGAGTTCGACGATGTCGGCTTCGATCTCAGAGGTGGTCTGAAAGACGTCACTCTCATGCTCAACGCAGCAAGGGAACAAGGGGTGCGTTGGGACTTTGCCGAGGCGATTCAACGCAAAATGACTCGCGGCGTCGAAATGGGCCTCGGAGCAAGCGACTGGAGTTCGACATACGAAGTGACGCGCGCTGAAGCCGGACTTGGCACCTAACTCGGATAGTCTTTGATGGGATTCTGCGGTGGATTCAAGGTTTTTGCCGCTCCTCGCTTCCCGCTTCTTTTTCCCCTTCCAATCGAGTATATTGATCTCGTCTACGCCCACCCCAATCAGGAGCGAAACCATGCAGGAAGACCGGATACATGAGGGTGCCACGTCCACAATAGGTGCAAGGATCAGGGAGATCAGGGAAAGAAACCGCAATAGCCTCGAAGAGCTTGCGGGAAAGACAGGCATAGACGAGGAAGTGATCGCACGTATCGAGACCAATGAGTTCATCCCTCCTCTAGCGGCTCTTTTCAAGCTGGCCAACGCGCTCGAGGTGGACATCGCCAATTTCTTTAACGACAAGCCCTCGGATGAAAAAATCTCGATCACACGCCGGCAGGAAAGGGTCCGCATCGGACGGCGTCCGCATCACGACCAAGGGGAAGTAGACTACATTTACGAGGCGCTCGAAATACGGCACACCGGGCATATGGAGCCGTTCCTGGTGGAGTTTCCCCTTCAGGATACGAGCGAGATGGTCTTTAACAGCCATGAAGGAGAAGAGTTTCTCCACATATTGGAAGGCACCGTGGAATTTCGCTCCGCCGAGCGCGTGGAAGTGCTCCATTCGGGTGACAGCATCTATTTCGACTCGGAGGTGAGCCACAGCTTCCGCCGTGTAGGAGAAGAACCCGCCCGGGCGATTGCGGTGATCTGGAACAAAAGGGCGTAAAAGCTGAACACTATGAACGAAAACATCGAGAAGACACTCTCCGCCCTCACGATGGCGGCGCAAAAGATCAGGCGCCTCGAGGAAGAAGCCCGCGAGGCACTGTTTGTACGAGACGACCCGCAGACGCACCGGCGCAAACTCGAAGAGAAAGCGATGGTCCTCATGGAGCTTCCGGAGCTTGTCGGCCCGTTTTCCGAAAACCTGCCCAATGAAGCCCGAGAGAAACTCGAGGAGCAATTGGACTCTTTTGCCTTGAGGGCTGGACGGGCGATGGAGCTTTCGAGCCTCTTCTTCATGAGCGGGCTTCTCTACCCGGAAGACTACAAAGAAGGCGATCCCAACGATCTGGAAGCGTTCATCGAACGGTTCCGGGAAAGCTACGTTTAGCCTTTCCCATCCAGAACCCTGCGGACCTGTTTGGCGAGGTCTTTCAACGCTACGGGCTTCATCAAAAAGCCCTGCATGCCGGATAGCTTCGCCTTTTCGGCATCCATCTTTTCACTAAAACCGGTCATCAGTATCACCGGGACCTCGGCTCCAAGTGTTGAAAGCTCGCGCGCGAGGTCCTTGCCCGTAAGATGCGGCATGGTCATGTCGGTAATGACCAGATCGAAAGCCCTTCCCTCCGCCTGGGTTCGAAAGGTCTCCAGCGCATCCGCTCCGCTCGTGCGCGCCACCGCGTCGTATCCCAGCCGGGCGAGAAGCATTCGCACCATATCGGCGAGCAGCGGCTCGTCATCGACAACCAGGACGCGTTCCTTCCCGCGGGGAAGAGTCCCGTCAACCTCTTCGCTTTTTCCCTCGTTCCCGGCTTCCCGGGCCGGGACGAGCACCCGGAAAGTGGTCCCTTTACCGACTGTACTCTCTACCCTGATCGTCCCCTCATGATTTTTTACAATTCCATGAACCACCGACAGGCCCAGCCCGGTGCCTTCCCCCAATTCCTTCGTAGTAAAAAAAGGGTCGAAGATCAGGTCGATTATTCCCGGGTCGATGCCGTGGCCGGTATCTCTGACCGTCAGTTCCACGAAACGACCGGGTTGTAATCCGTCGGAGGGGCGAATATCCTCTTCTTTGAGCACCCTGTCGCGCAATGCCACCTCCAGCACTCCGCCCTTTTCACGCATCGAATGGGCGGCATTGGTGCACAGATTCATAAGAACCTGGTGCATTTGCGTGGGGTCGGCGAACACGACCGATTTGCTGACCACCTCCGTTTTGATCTCGATGGTCAAGGGCAAAGACGGCCTCAGCATCTTCATGGCTTCTTTTACGATCAAATCGAACTGGAGGGAAAACATCCGGTGTTCGGACCTGCGGCTGAAAGCGAGGATTTGTTTCACCAGTTCCTTGGCCCTGGTGCTCGCGTTGAGAACGTTTTGCAGTTTTTTTCCCAGCGGGCTGTCCTCGTTTGTTTCCATTTTGGAAAGTTCGGTGTAGCCCATGATAATGCCCAGGATATTGTTGAAATCGTGGGCGACTCCCCCCGCCAGCGTGCCCAGCGCCTCGAGCTTCTGAGCCTGTCGCAGCTGGGCCTCCACCGCAGCCTGCTCCTCTTCGAGCTTCTTACGTTCCGTTATGTCCTCGATAGTGGCAACAGTTCTCACCGGCTGCCCCGAAGCGTCTCGAATGAGCGCCCCGTTAACGTTAACCCATATTACCCCACCGTCTTTTCTGACATAGCGTTTCTCCAGACGGTAGACCTTGGATTTACGACCGACGAGGTTTTCAAATTGCTCCCGGTCCCGCTCCTGGTCATCCGGGTGAGTGAGTTGCGATCTGTGCATTCCCACCAGTTCCGTTGAAGAGTAGCCGGTTATTTCACACATTCTCTGGTTTACGCGTGTATACAGGCCGGACTGGGGGTCTCCCTCGACAATTCCGATGGAGGCCATTTCAAACATGGTCTTCAAGTGTTCTTCACTGTCGCGCAACCGTTCTTCAGAATCGAATTTGGCCAGCGCCACGGCCAGGTATCCGGCCAGTTGTTCGCACAAGGCAATGTCGCCGGAGGTAAAGCGCTCCTTTCTGCGGTCGTTCAGCTGAAGCAGCCCGGTTCGCTCGGTTCCGGCGTAGAGCGGGATGAGGGCCACCGAGAGGTATCCCTCCGCCACACAGCGCCCACGCCTGTATTCCTGCTCTATCGCACAACCCTGCAATTCCGCAATGTTGTTGGTCCAAAAGCTTCCGTATCTGGTGAAAAAGGGATTGGAAGGATCGACCCGGCCGCTGATGACATCTCCGCACATGCAATCCAAAACCGGCCTGCCTTCCTCACGACGAGTGCAGAGTTTGCTCTCGGCCCTAATGAACTCGGGGGAATATCCACTCGTCTCGAAATAGGGATAGTCCTCTCCCTCGTTTAGCCGGATACCTACGGCTTCGCAGTCGAGTCGATCTCTAAAAAAGGCGATGGAGGCTGCGATCATATCCCTCTTGTTCCCCGCCTCCTGCATGAGGCGCAGGAATTCGACGGTGAGGTCCCGCTCCCTTTCATGCCGTTTGCGCTCTGTGATGTCCTCGACGGTTCCTTCCAGACAGAGCAGCTTCCCTTCTTTGTCCCTGACCGCTTTGACATTGACGGAGACCCGGAGCGTACGGCCATCGGCCCGTCGAAACAGCGTCTCTGCATTATTGGCGCCCCCAACCGTGGTTACCAGTTCCAACATTGCGGTGCGGTCAGCAGGATTTACATAGAGCTGAGTTCCGATATCGGTGATCGACGCCATCATCTCTTCGGGGCTGGAAAAACCGCAGATGCGGGCGAAGGCCGGATTTACGCTGATAAACCTGCCCTCAAGAGAGGACTGGAAGATTCCCTCCACGGCATTTTCAAAAATATTGCGGTATTTTGCCTCACTTTCCCGCAATGCGTCCATGACCCTTTTGCGCAAAGTGATATCCCGGAAGGTGACTACGGCCCCGCAGATCTTGCCCTCTTCGACGATCGGCATTGCCGAGAAAGCCGAGGGGAAGCTCGTGCCGTCCTTTCTCCAGAGCACCTCGTCCCGGACGCGAACGGGAGACCCGGCTATTAGCGTGGAGCAGGTCGGACATTCTTTTGCCGGATAGGGAGTGCCGTCGGTTTTGTGATGATGGATAAGCTCATGCAAAACCGCTCCGGTCACCTTCTCCTGCTCATAGCCGAGTATTTCGAGCGCGGCCGGATTGACAAAAGTGATCCGTCCCTTCACGTCCAAACCGACAATACCTTCTCCGGCCGCATTGAGGATCCGCTCGTTTTGCCGATGGAGTTGCTCCAACTCCTTTTGGCGGAGCTTTTGTCCGGTGATATCCACGTGCGTCCCTATCATGTGCAGCGCGCGCCCGTCCGCATCTCGCCCGATCGCTTTTCCTCGTCCCAAAATCCAGCGCCAGGAACCGTCGCGTGCGCGCATGCGGAACTCGACGCTAAAAGCCTGCGATTCGTTTCTGATGCACGCTTCGTTGGCTCCAAGAGCCCTCTCGCGATCTCCGGGATGAATGAGGTCGAACCATGCCTCCGGGGTTGCCGTCAATTCTCCAGGCTCAAATCCCAGCATGCGGTAATAGTTCGGGCTGAAATAGACCGTACCGGCGGCCAGATCCCAATCCCAAAGGCCGTCGCTGGTAGCGTCCATTGCAAGCCTGTAGCGCTCCTCGCTTTCCCGAAGCAGTTTTTCGGCCGTTTTGCGCTCGGTGATATCTTCGGAGAAAATCACGATGCCGCCGATCTCGCCGTTTGCTCTCCGCCAAGGCCTTGCCTCCCAGCGAAGCCACTGCACCCATCCCTTTGCCTGAGTGAAGCTGTCCTCATCGGCTCGCACAACCTTGCCCGCAAGTGCCTGGCGGTGGAACTGCCTCCAGCGTTCGGGGATCTTGGGAAACACCTCGTAGTGGGAGAGTCCGATCAGGTCACGTTCGTCAAGATGATAGTCGCTCAACCAACGGCGACTGACGCTCAGGTAGCGCATTTCGCGGTCGAACATCGCCAGGGCAACCGGCGCGTGCTCGATGAAAAGGCGCAGTCGCTCCTCGCTTTCCGCAAGGGACTTCTCGGCAATTTTCCGGCGAGCATCCCCCTCGATTTTATCGAGTGCGAAGGAGACGTCAAAGGCGACTTCCTGCAGGAGCCCGATTTCTTTTTCGCGGAAAAACCCCGGCTCTCCCATGCAAACATTCAAAGCGCCGAAGACCTCCCCCTGAAACCACAACGGAAAGGAAGCACAGGACTGAAAACCCTCCTTTCGGGAGTCTTGCCCGCACGAGTAGGGACAGCACTCTTCGCGACATTCGTTACAGATAAAGGGCTTGCCTTCCCGAATGAGCCTGCCCGGGCACGCCTGCCCCTCGCCCGAACTGTCGGGGAAAAATTTCGCCTCGCCCACCATCTCGGTATGGACTCCGGAACAAGCCACCGAATGCATACAAGACCTTTGAGCGTCCATGCAGCCGATCCAGGCCAGATCCATAGCCCCGCGCTCCACGATCAGACGGCAGACC
>JAKAJS010000147.1 GCA_021813685.1 Deltaproteobacteria bacterium
TGTCCAGCCAAAAACCGAAGGCTGGAAAATTTGCCCCTCGATCAATTCAAATTGTTCGGACGTTTACGAAAGGTTGTTTCTCGTGATCCGATGGAACAACGTTCTACACGACCTGCGGGAATTGCTGACGCCATGTCCCGATTCTCTACAACAATCCTTCTAGCGCATAGCTCGTTAGCACCAGATCGAATGGCTGAGATACTTCCCCTGATAGGTTGTCGAGTCGCGGACGTATACCCCAAGTTCGGCACACTGGGCTGGATCTCGTCACGGCGGCGACTCCCGGTAAGGTCTAAGGCAAACGTTGCGACTTCATTCCCCTTCCATTTGCTGCATGCTGGCCTGCAAGCGCTCGATGTCCTTGAGGAACCTCGGATAAGCCGTCAAAGTCTCATTCGCCCTCTCCAGGATTAGTTCCGGAATCAGGTTCGTGTGGTATTTCCCTCTGAAAACGTGGCGGAAGCCCCTGAGAGTATCAAGTGAAATGAAGGTCTCCTCGGAAATCACGGCAGGTCTTACCCCTTCGTTGGGATATTTCGCCCGGCGCAGCAGTTGAATGTGCCAGTCATCACCGGAGGGGAGCGCGCGATCGAAATGGCCGATCAGATCCTTCAGTATTTTTTTTTCATCCCGCTGTAGATGCCGTGGATACACCCGGCGATGGCCCTGACGTGCGAGTCTTTATCCTCAGGGTTGTCAGTCGACTTGAATCTCTCGATCTTTCTCCGCATGACCTCCAGTTCCCGGGTGATCTCCCGGATCTCGTTTTGAACGTCAAGAAAGATCGCCAGCATATCGCTTTCCCTTTTCTCTGATTCTTTTCACCAGATACGCCGGAGCATTTTCCATGTACACGAGGTCAAAGCTCATCCCTCCCAAAATCTCTTCAATCTTTGCTTCAACTTTGTAGACGTGCTCGCGGGGAAGGCCCCAAACGCCGATGTCTATGTCCGAGTGTTCCCGGAAGTCCCCGGAAATGAGCGATCCGAAAATGAAGGATTCATTCGCCCCGAGGCGGCAGAGATAAAGGCATGCTTCCTCAGCCATCTTAAGCGCCAGGAGGCGCCTGGTTTGAATGCGCTCTATATCCTCGGTTCGGAGTTTCAGACGGGGCATGGCAACCTTTATCCTCGCTGCTTTACGTGCATCACTTGATGCAGGATGGCGACGATTCCGATTCGAGTCCGCGTGGCGGTCGCCTCAACTTGCCGTTGCGGGTTCGAATCTTCATGGAGCAACGCCTCTCACTCCATCGCCTCCTTATAAATATAATATCATATTTATATAATGTCTTTTTCTATTTCAGACCACGGCAGTGACTCCATTTAAGGGCTGCTCACGTCGAGAACAGAGCGACCACCGAAAACTTTCTCCACAGCATTGGCGATATGGAAAGGGATGTGGGTCCGGTAACTGGTAGTGTTAAGAACAGCCTTTCTCGGTCAACTCTCAACACACAGACCTTTCTCGCCCGGCGTAGTCCTGATACGACAACGCCGGCGACGTGCCCGAAGGGAACATCAGATATTATCCAGCTGGCCTTGGATTGCCCGCAAATATTTGTGAATAACGGCAAATGCCTCTCAAGGTCAAGATGAAGGATCTATTCAGAGAGGTCTAATGAAGAACCGCTGAACTATACCTTTTCTTCATCTGGCACGTAAGACGGCAAAGGTATTTCTTCGAGAGGCTTACCGGCACGATCAGGTTCGCGCCGGCGTTCCTCCATTCCGACACCGAGGGATAAGTATACGAGCGCAGAGCGGGCAAGTCCCAGTAAGTGAAGGGCCTTGGCCTCAAACTGCTCGCGAGACACCATGAATGCCAGATCACCGGGCGGCCCGGTCGTGGGCTCCTGCTCTGTAATTCGCAGGTACTTATGTTCCAGATAATTCCTTATGTCGCTCAGCTGCTAAGCTTGCGGCTCTGCTACTTCATCGTGGCCTTCCTCAAAGAAGTCTTTCGCAAGCCAGTAAAGAGCGTAGATCCCCCAGTTTCCGGTCTGGTCGAACTCGTTGCTTTCACTTGGCGGCCAAATGCAAGTATGGCCAGCCTCGAAAAAATCCTCTGGAACAAACGCGCTTACTTTTTCAAGGCCACAACCGGGTGGTAGTATTTCTAAGGTCATTGGCTCGGTTTTTTGCAGCGTGCCAGAGGCTGACTTGCCTCCGGTCAGGCGCAGCCTTCCGGTAGCGCTAACAGAAATGAAGCTCTCCATATCCACTGCGGCGCAGCAGGGTACGCCCTTGGGAGGGCCGTAGTCGCCAAGCTGACAGCTACGCCGACTATAATGCCACACAATGCAATTTCATCTGAGGTTTCCATATTGCAGAATTTACACTCTGGGATAGAAAATCAAAAAGATTTTCAACATGGAAGGATAACTCTGAACGTTCTCGGCGAGTCTCCACTTCTCAGCGGAGTACCGCGTACGTAGAAGTCTTCCGGTTGATTTTCAAGCACGTGGGAAGTACAAAGAAAAAGGACTCAACGGTGATTCCGCTAAGTCCTTGATTTTCCGAGAGCCGGCGATGGGATTTGAACCCGCGGCCTGCTGATTACGAATCAGCTGCTCTACCCCTGAGCTACGCCGGCCCATTGAGTGAAACCTCCTTGTAGCACAAGCGCTTCGGAAAATCAATTGCGTGATTTTTTGGCCCGGGCCAAAAGCGGAGGACGGTTTTTCCCGCCAACTGAGCCGCGTAGCGGCGTGGGGGGGCAGGGGGCGAAAGCCCCCGCGCTTTTGCATCCTTTTTTTCCCCAAAAATCAGGAGTGCCGAGAAAAAAGGGTTGACTATATGCAGGTATCGGCATATATAGATGTCCACATGTCTCTGCTCTCGCTAGAAAATGGGCCGGTTATGACACAGGAAACTCCGATCGATTTCGAACTCATTCAGCGCGCCGCCGATGTTCTCAAGACCGTGGCCCATCCAGCGCGGCTAAAGATCATCGACTATCTGGAGCCGGGCGAACAGCCGGTAGCGAAGATCTGCAAGTGTCTGGGGGCTCCGCAGCCCTACGTCTCCCACCATCTTTCCCTGATGAAGGCCAAGGGGATTCTTTCGTCTCGCAGAGACGGTAACCAGGTCTTCTATTGGGTTGCCAACAGAAACGTAATCGAAGTAATCCACTGTGTCCGCAGGCATGGAGAAGAGGCGTGCATGGCCGTGTCCGCGGAGAAATAGTCAATCAGGACCACAGCAATTCCAGGAGGAAGCAACCATGTCGAACGTAGCCACCCTTGAGCAAAGAAACCCGCAACCCGAGGCCGAACCGGAAAAGACATCCTGCACCTTCATCTGCAGCCGCGATACGCTCGACGGCGCCTATCCTGCACTCATTTTGTCCATTAACGCGAGAAGGCTGGGAATGGAGGCGAACGTCTTCTACACCTTCATGGGGATCAATCTGATTCGCAAGGGCGGCCTATCCAAGTGCCAGTTCATCCCTGCGGGAACCATGGGGGCAATTCCGGGAATGGCCGCCGTTGCCAGCCGCATGATGCGAAAAAAGATCGATGCCGCAGGGGTTCCGACCCTGGAGGAATTGATGGAGATAGCGCAACTGGAAGGCGTCAAACTGGTTGCCTGCAAAATGACTATCGATATGATGGAGATCAAAGAGGAAGATCTTATCGAGGGGGTCGAAATCCAGACCGCCGAGGAGTATCTGAAACACGCACGGAACTGCAAGATCAATATGTTTACGTAAAAGCCGTTCGGGGGGGGGATGCCTCCAGGGCTCCCCCCGAACGGTCTCATTGCCCGTTTTTCCCGCTGGTTTCCTTTTCTGCGCCGCGAGCGGCCAGTGCCTGCAAAACCTGTTCGTGCACGGGACAGTTGGCGATTTTTTCCTTCTTTTCTCCCATCTCCTGCTTGGTTCTGAAGATCCAGGAACTCGAATCGGAAAAACAGTAGATCGCCAGTTCACATTGTTTACATCGTTCCATTCGCGCTATCCTTCAGGCGGGTGCCGGCGTGTGGCGGCCATCCTGCCCATATACTCCTCCCACTCGAACGGGAGCAAATATTTCTTGCGGCTGTTGCATTCCTTGCACGCGGGCACAACATTGCCCCGGGAGGATTTCCCCCCGCGTACGAGCGCAACTATATGGTCCATAGTGAGCTCGACGGGGGGGAATTTTCCGTGACAATAGTAACACTCGCCCCTGGCGATCTGGCGCTTCCACCACTGCGAGGCGCGAAGCCGTGCCGCTTTTTCCTTTTCCTTGCGGAGCTGTTCGGGCGGCACGCAAATGATGAAAGAAGGGTTCTCCATGGGCGTCTTTCCGCATCAGTGGCCGGCAGTGGTCTTTATGGCGACATAGAATGTATTGCCGGCACGTTCCACGAGCAGAAGCAACGGCTCGTCTTTTTTCATTTTTCCGATCGCCTCTTTCCAGTTGTCGATAGTTTGGATCTTCTGCCGGTTGACCTCCTTTATCACATCTCCCGGACGCAGCATGGCCTCGGCGGCCGCGGAGTTTGGCTGCACCTTCGTAATGACCACGCCTGTTTCTCCCGTTTTCAAGCCAAATGTCTGGGCAAGCTCGGGAGTAAGGTCTTGCACCGTTATCCCCCAGGCGCTTTGCGTTTTGGGGGCAAGCGGTTTTTCGCCCGGCAATTTTGAAGGCAGGGTTCCGAGCGTTACCGGAATCGTCATCTGTTTTCCGCCTCGAATAATGCCCAGGCTGACCTTGGTCTCAGGCTTAAGAGCGGCTATCTCGCGCGAAAGCTCCCCGGCATTTTCCACCGCTTTGCCGTTGAGCGTCTGAATGATGTCGCCTCGCTTGAGGCCTGCTTTTTCAGAGGGTCCCTGTTTCACCACATCGGCTACGATGACGCCCTTGGTGACCGTTACGCCGAAGGATTTGGCCAATTCCGGCGTGATGTTCTGGATCATGATCCCGAGCCATCCGCGAATGACTTTCCCGGTCTTTAGCTGCGCGAGGATGCTCTTGGCGATATTGATGGGGATGGCGAAGCCGATCCCCTGGCCCTGGGCGACGATCGCGGTATTTATCCCGACCACCTGGCCCTGCATGTTGAAAAGCGGCCCGCCGCTGTTTCCCGGGTTGATCGCTGCGTCGGTCTGGAGAAAATCGTCATAGGGGCCGGCTCCGATTACCCGCCCCTTTGCGCTGATGATGCCCGCAGTGACCGTGGTGGCAAGCCCGAACGGGTTCCCGACGGCTATGACCCAGTCGCCGACACGAATCGCGTCCGAATCCCCAAGAACAGCCGGTTTGGGCAGGGGGGCGTCCTTTGTGCCCTTTATGCGCAGCAGGGCGAGATCGGTCTTGGGATCCCGCCCGACGACCGTGGCGTTGTATTCCTTGCCGGCGAAGGTCTTGACCTTGATCTCGTCGGCCTTGGCCACCACGTGGTTGTTGGTAAGGATCAGCCCGTTATCGCTGATGATAAACCCCGAGCCCAGGGCATGCGTTTCAACTTCCCCCTGAGGAACGTTTCCGAAAAATTGTTTGAACTGCTTGCCGAAAAACTGGTCGAAGGGTGAGTTAGACCCTCCGAATTGCTTAAACGGGGTCTCCTTGACCTTTTCGGTCGTTGAAATGTTTACTACTGCGCCTTCCACCGACTGGACAAGGTTGGCAAAGGAGGCGGGCGCATTGAGAGGCGCGGTGTGCGCATTTGTGCCGTAGAAAAGGAACAGGGAGCAGAACAGGACCGCCAAGCAGGCCGTTCTGGTGGAGCGTGAGAGGTTTCCAGCATGAATTCGCATGGATACTCCTTTCTAAAGGTTGCTGGCCAATTTTTAACCAAGCTTTCATCGTAGCGCAAAAGAGCGGTGACTTGTCAATAAGAAAAATTTGTCCCCTTCCCGCCATCGGATGGTTTCTATTTCCCGGGAGCGAAATAGATGTTAAAATTAGTTTATATTTAATAGCACGGCACGGTTTAAAATCAACCTCTCGAAACAAACGCTGCCATGGAGGCTACATGAACCTGATCGAAGCTTGCGACAAGGCGTGCTGTATTATCGTCCAGGCTCAGGAAATGGATAAACTCTACCGCAAGGGGATCCGCTCGCTTGGAGAAGGCAAGCTGCGAAACGGTGTAATGGACCTCGCAACCGAAGCCATCGGGGATGAGAGCCTGCGGGCGGAGGTTTTCATCAGCGACGAGAACGTGGTCAGTTTTCTTTGCGGCGTCTGGATCCAGTTTCTGTTGGTCGAAGTGGCAGGGCTCAAGAAGGATAAACTCAAGAGTCTTGCGCGCAAAGCCTTCGGGGAAAGCATGGAGAGTAGGCTGCTGCATTGATGCTCCCGGGCAAGGCCTTTACTCGGTGCTTGCCCACTGCATTTCTTTTCGCTCACGCCCGAAATCTTCGATCGACGTCTTTTCCGCAGGCATGCGGCTGAAAAACCTGCCGGTTTCCGCAAAATTGTGAAACAGAACGCGTAGCGAGACAAATTCTTTCTTGTGCTTATCCTGGCCGCCGGCTATTTGCAGGATCGACGCCTCCTCGGACATCCCCGAGAGCACACCGAGCAGGTCTCGAATGCTGCTTTCCACGACCTGGATATGGAACACGAGAGGGTGGCGCCACGAAGCGGCGACATCCCAGTGAACCCTGAGCATCTGCTGCATCAGAA
>JAKAJS010000043.1 GCA_021813685.1 Deltaproteobacteria bacterium
GAAGCTCACCCCAACCTACCTGCCTTTCCACTGCGGTTTTCTTTTTTCGAGGAAACCGCTCATGCCTTCGAAGGCGTCTTCGGCCAGGCAATTCATCGAAATGATCTCTTTGGCGTAGTCGTAGGCGGATCTTTCGTCGAGCTCGATCTGGGAATAGAAGGCTCTTTTGCCCAGAGCCAGAACGAACGGGCTGGCGCCGGCGAGTTCCATCGCCCAGGTGCGGGTTTGGGCGTCGAGCGTTTCCGGTTCGACGACCCTGTTGATCAGGCCGAACTCCAACGCCTGTTGAGCGGAAATGAATCTGCCGCTAAGAAGCATCTCCATGGCCCGGCGTCTTCCGATCAGGCGCACGAGGGGGACCATGGGCGTGGTGCAGAAAACGCCGATCTTTACGCCCGGGGTGGCGAACTTCGCCCCGGTTTCGGCTATCGCAAGGTCGCAGGCTGCGACGAGCTGGCAGCCGGCGGCCGTCGCCACGCCGTGGACTTGGGCGATTACGGGCTGGGGCAATTCGTGGATCTTCAGCATCATCTTGGAGCAGGCTGTAAATATCTCCCGCGCCTCCTCTACGTTTTCATGACCCCGGATTACTTCCCTGAGGTCGTGGCCGGCGCTAAAGCCGGGCCCATTGCCGCGAAGGACGACAACGGAGATGGTCTTGTCTGCGCCGACCAGGTCGAGCGCCTCGCTGATCTCTCGGATCATCTCCAGGGAAAGCGCGTTCCGAACCTCGGGCCTGTTCAAAGTAAGCCAGGCTACAGGGGATTCTTTTTCTAAGAGTACCGAGTTCACTATAGTTGCTCCTGTTTGAAAGACGGATCCGGCCCATTCACCGACCCCTTATCCCCATTCCGATTCTCCGTCCAGGCAGAAACGGAGGGCTTTTTGAATTTCCTCTATCTGCTCGGGATCGGTAACTTTCTGGAGCTTTTCGTTCCGAATATAGAAAGCATCGGCGGCCTGGTCGCCCTTGGTGGTGATTTTGGATACCGATATTGGAATCTGCAGTTCGTTCAAGGTCCTGGTGATCGTGTAGAGGAGCCCTATGCGGTCGGTCGTGTAGACTTCAAGGATGGTGTACATGGCCGAAGATTCGTTATCGATGACGATTTTACTGGGTTCGGCGCGCAGCGGTTTGGGCAGGCCCATCCCGGCCGAACGTGCGGCAATCCGGAGGTCGAGGGCGAACTTGCCCTTGAGCAGGCTGTCCATGTCCTTGCGCATCCCCTCCCAGTCGGCGGGTGTTTCGGGATGGGGCAGGCGGCACTGAAAGATGAGGAGGCTGATTTCGTCGTTCATCGTGAAGGCCTGGGCGCCGGTGATGTTGAGCTCGCGAAGCGTGAGGATGCCGGCGGCTCTTGCCAGAAGACCGGTTTTATCGTAGCTCATGAAGGTGATCTCCGCGCTCTCCCGCCCGGCTGCGACTTCCCAGATAAAGCTGCTGTCGGACTCCCGGAGCTTTCGGCCGAGCTCGATGTGCCTGACGATTTCTTCAGGCGATATCGATATCAAATACCTCGGAGCGAGCTGTGAGAAATAGGTCTCCAGTTCCTCGGGGCCCAAAAGATCGGAAACGCGGCTTTCGATCTGCTTTTTGACCTTTGCGACTCTTTCCAGAATGATCCGGGAACTGGGTTCGCCCTTTTCCAGTATATTTCGAAGATTGCAATAGAGCCCGATTACGGGGGTATTGCGCCACTTTTCCTGCGCGCGCGGACCCGTGGCCCTCATATCGGCAAAGGTGAGGAGCACGAGGTGATCGAGGTACTCTTTGTTGCCGACCGCGGCCGTGCAGCTGGAGAGCATTTCATGGTCGGCGAGGTCTCGAAGCGAGGCGCTGTCGAGCAGGAGCACGTGTTGGGAGACGAGAAACTGGAGCATTTCGGTTTCCCGGGAAGAGAGACCGAGGCGTCTGGCGATGGCGGGCACCATTTCCCCGCCCCGCGCCGCATGTCCGCTTCCGATACTTTTGCCCACATCGTGGAGAAGGCCGGCAAGCAGCACGGGGGCAGGGTCTCCCAGGTCGAAGGCCGCCACGGTGAGTTCGGGTTCTTCCTCGGAGTAGATGCCGGAGAAGGTTTTTTTCAATTCGGAGACGGTGCGCAGATGGTGTTCCTGGACCGGGTAGAGGTGAAACTTATCCTGTTGCACCAGAGCATGGACCGAGGCGAGTTCGGGGATGAGGGCGCTCATCAGGCCGGAGTCGTAAAAATGGCGCAGGGCCGGCACTTCGATAGAGTCGCACCGGAGAAGCTCGAAGAATTCGTCTTTGACCGCAGGGTCTCCGGAAGCGGCGTCGAGCACATGTTTATTGTGAGAAATCCACTGCCTGGTGACGTTTGAAAAGCCAAGGCCGCGCTGCGCGGATACGGTGAAAAGATGCACCAGGCGTGCGGGAGTCGCCGGGTAGCGCTCGGTTTGAATGTGAAGCTTTCCCGACCGGGACACGATCCCTTCCTCGATGGGGACTTGGGTTTCTTCGGCGCTTCTGGACAGACTCTCATCGAGCCTTTCCCAGAACTCCCGGGCAACCGTGGCCACGCCGTGCAGCAGGCGGTGGACGTCCTGCATGAAGATTTCCACCGGGAGAAATCCGGAGGTTTCCTCATAGCCGAGTTTGTGTGCAAGCCAATCCTGGTCGTCGAAGGAAAGGCGGCTCCCTGTACGCCCGGAGGCGCCGCGCAGCAGGTTTATGTACCGGCAGTAGGTCTTTTCCGCGGTCTGCAGGAAGTCTACCTCCCGTCGGGTGAGATAGCCCAGGAAAATGGCGTCTTCGAGGGTTCGCAACCTGGCATCGGACCGGCACCCGGCCCGGATGGCGCCAATAGCGTTCAGGCCGCCCGGATTTTGCTCGATATCGGGTTCGAGCCAGTTTCGGGGGGTTTTCAACAGTTCGTTTCGGGTCGCAATCGACTGGCGCAGGGAGCCGAGGAAGGCGGCGCGGTCCCGGGCGATATGGTTGTCGATTTGCTCTTCGAGTTTGTCGGCGAGGGTGCGGTTGCCGGAAATGTAGCGCAGGTCCAGAAGTTTCAGGAAAAGGTCCGAATCGGCGCGCGCCTTCTCCAGAATCTGCGCCACCGACCCCTGAATGGCCTCAACCGACCAGCCGGCTTCGATAAGCGGACCGGTTATCTCCTCGATCCAGGCCTCCTTCGAGGATGAGTCGTCGGCTTGCAGGCACACTATCCGCACAGGCAGGGTCGGAGCCGAAAGGCCGCGCCCGAAAAGGCCTGCGGCAGCGATCGCCCCTTCGGTTCGGAACGACTCGAAATCCGGCCGATTGGCAAGCCGGTTGTAGAGAGAAATGATGGCGATTTCGAGAAGGCTCGTATGGCGGTCGAGCGTCTGGCCGCCGGCTTCGGCGATGATCAACTCCCGCTGCTTTCGTAGTGATTCCGAAATGTTTCCGTTCATGCGGTTTCCTCTCTCACAAGTTCTTCCTTTATGCGAACGAGATCTTCCCGTATACGTTCCATCTCTGCAAGTCGCTCGCTCAGGCCGGTGCGTACCCGCGCTGCCTCCTCTTCTCCCTGGAGGCGTAGTTCGATGCCGCTTTCTATCGCCCGGGTCATTGCGTCTGCCACGGCGTCCATGTTGCCGATGATCCGGCGCCGAAAAAGAGAGGCGCTGCGGTTGAGCCTTTCGAGAAAATCCGACCTGAGCCTGCCGGCCTGCATCTCGATCATCTCCAGCATGTGCCGTTTTCTCTTATTGAGTATCATTTTATCGGCGGTGCGAATAGCCCACTGCCTCAGGCGCGCGAATTTCCACTTTCCGCTGATATAGGCGGGGACGATCTGCGTGAGGGAATCGGTGAGCATATCCAGACCCACCGCATCACCGCGCAGCTTGAAATGGAAGGAGGACTCTGAGGCGCGCAAACTGTCGACGGGAACGGTTTCGAAGGGAACCGAAAATAGTTGGGAGGAAAAATTGAGAAGCGACTCGGTCATTGTGTTCACCTTTTCGGAAAACCTTGCGCAGACGGCGTCAAAGGAGTCGGAGAGGTGTTGGTCTTCCAAGTCGCGCCAGGTGGTGAACTGCTCCTGGATCTTTTCGAAAACGAACTGTTCGAGCGCGTCGTTGAGTTCCTTTAAGGAGAGTTCCTGTTTCGACTCGCGAAACGCCTCGAACTGCTCGCTCATCTCGGTTGTGAGCCTGGCTTTTATCTCTACAATTCCTCGGTCCAGGTCGCTTAGCACGAGGCGCTGGAGCTCCGAGCCAAAAAGAGCGTCAAAGCTCCTTCTTTCTTCGACGAGTTGCTGCTTTCTGCTCTGGAAGGCGGCTATTTTTTCGCGCACTTCCTCTACGGGGCTTTCCAGGGATTTGAGCTGGAGTTCGGCCTGGAGCCTCTCGCGAGAAAGGAGCTTCAAAAGATTTGCGCAAACCGACTCGAGCAGCACTCTGCCTTTGTCTTTTACCAGAAAACAGTCTAGGGCCTCCATGAACCGGGGAAGCCCGCTTGTGGCAAGCTCCCGGGAGGACCCGTTCTGCCTGGCCCGAAGGCCCAGTTTGGCCGAAACCGGAAAAAGCTTTATGTTGTTCGGACCCATGATCTCTTCAAGGGTCCGTTCGGCAAACGCCTGCGCCTTTGCGACCTCTTCGGCCGAGAGGTAATCGGTTTTGTTAAGCAGGAAAAATATTCTTGCGGCGTATTCGCGAACGTCTTTTAGAAAATCGATTTCGGCGCTCCCGGCGGGCTGGTCCACCGAGAGAAGAAAAAGGGCCGCATCGGATTTGGGAAGGAACCGGTAGGCGACATCGGTATTGTGCATATAGACCGATCCCACGCCCGGGGTGTCTATGAGCCGCACCCCATCTTTGAGGTAGGGTGAAGGATAGAACACCGTAACCTCGGAGACCCCTTTTTCATTGTTCGGATTGCCCGTCTCCGTGACAAAATCGAAGATGGATTCGACCGGGATGTCGGCCGTATCCCCGTTTTTAAAAAGCACCCGGGCGGCTTTTTTCTCCCCGTAGACAAGGGCTGTGACAATCGAGGTGAGGGGAATGACCGAAACGGGCAGAACCTCGGCGCCAAGCAGGGCATTTATCAGGCAGGTCTTTCCCCTCTTGAACTGTCCGACGACCACGAGATTGAAGGTGTTGGTTTCAAGCTTTTCCTGCCACTCCCGGCAGGACTCCCCGTCGGAGAGCCCCAGGGCGAGCATCCGTTGGGTGACTTCGAAAATGCGGTTCCTTCGATTTTTGAATTCACCGATCTCCGCCTGCTCGCAGGCAACCGTTTCGGCAACGACGGACATAATATCTCCGGTTCAAAAAAAACTGCCGGGCGTTCCCGGGAACGGTAGGCAGAGGTTGTTAAGTCGCGTTTGCATCCAAAAAGAACTTAAACTATAATAAAACCTCTATTAATCTCAAGGGGTAAATGGTTTTCCAGGCGATTAACCACCGCTCGAATTCCCGTAAAGATACGAGGTGTTCCCGCATGTTGAAGCAAATTCCCGTGGACAGGAAGAGTTGCGCCGTTTTGCTGTTTCCCTTCCTGATTTCGATTTTTTGGGCCGGTGCTTGCCGCGCGAATTCTTACGGATCGCTGGAGCAAAAGCTCCTCGCCGCCGGTTTTTCCCGCCCGATGGTTTCCGGGGCGTTTCGGTCGGCTCCGCCCCCGATGTTTCATCTGGTCTGCTCCACGATGCGAACCGGCGGGGCCCCGGCCAACTACTCCCACTTCCTTGCCCCTTCCGAAATAGCGGCCGCGCGACGGTTTATCGCAGACCACAGGAACTGTTTCCGTGAAGAAAAAGCCGAGTATGGCGTAGATCCCCGGATCATTGCGGCGATCATGCTCATCGAAACCCATTTCGGCTCCTATACGGGAAAAACCCCCATTTTGGCGGTCTTTTCGAGCTTTGCCCTAATGGACAGCAAAGTCAATCGGGACATGGTGTGGCGGTCGATCTCACCCGCCGACCGTGTCTATTGGGGGCGCAAAGCCTTCGATAAAAAACTTCTCGATCGCGCCTCCTGGGGGTACCGGGAGTTGTACGCCCTTTTCACACTCGAAAAAAGTCGGGGCATGAGGGTGACGACGCTCAGAGGCTCTTATATGGGCGCCATCGGCTGGCCGCAGTTTTTGCCGTCCAGCCTCCTGAAATACGGTGTAGACGGAAACGGCGACGGCCGCATCGATTTGAACAATGCTGCAGACGCCATTTTGAGCACCGGCAACTATCTGCGTGCCTACGGGTGGTGCAGGGCCAAAACCCTCCGGCAAAAAGAGGCCGTGATCTATAATTACAACCACAGTACGCCCTATGTATTGACGGTTCTGGGGATAGCTCGAAGGGTGAGGTAAAAGGAGCGGAAGCGGGAAGCGGGAAGCAGGAAGCGGGAAGCGGGAAGCAGGAAGCGGGAAGCGGGAAGCGGGAAGCAGGAAGCAGGAAGCAGGAAGCGGGAAGCGGGAAGCGGGAAGCGGGAATCAGGAAGCGGGAAGCGGGAAGCGGGAAGCGGGAAGCGGGAAGCGGGAAGCAGGAAGCAGGAAGCAGGAAGCAGGAAGCAGGAAGCGGGAAGATTGTTCTCCCTCTTTGGAGTTCCTTTTAGATCAGA
>JAKAJS010000225.1 GCA_021813685.1 Deltaproteobacteria bacterium
GTGGAAAACATCTGCATGCTCAACTACCAGGAACACCTGCAGCTCATCGAACTCATTGCGGAAGGCCGCGCCAAAGAGGCGGCGGATTTCTTAAGAGACATACACTGTTCTATCAATTGGCAACAAGGGTGAGCCGCACGGTCTGTGGAGGGGAGAAGGCCATTTCATGAGCCGGCGGGCTGAGTATTAGAAAAGGTATGGACCCACAACGGAAAGGATTCATCATGATACGCCGATTCACCTTACTGAGCCTGGCGTTGCTCGTCCTGGCGGTTTTTGCGGCGCCGGCTTACGCCATGGAACAAGACATGGTCTTTGCCAGCCCTTACGGGATCACCACCCTCGATCCCTCTGCTTCCTATTCCACAGAACTTCCTTATATGGCCAATATTTATGAGACTCTCATCCGTGTCAACCCGCCCGGCAGCAAAGAGCGGTTCAGCTACGTGCTGGCCACTGGTTTCACCACCTCTGACAATGGCTTGGAGTACACATTTCATTTGAGAAAAGGGGTCAAGTTTCATGACGGGACGCCGTTCACGGCCAATGCCGTGAAGCTGTCCATAGAACGAACGATCAAGCTTGACAAAGGGGCCGCCTTCATCTGGGCCGATCTGAAGAGCATACAGGTAGTAGATGACTATACGGTCAAGTTTATCATGAAAAAACCCGTTCCCCTGCCGCAGATTGCCGCTTCGGCCTATGCTTCCTACATTTTCAGCCCGGCGGCGGCCAGCAAGGATTCGGCCTGGTTCGATGCAGGCCATGAAGACGGTACCGGCCCCTACATGCTCACAAATTACAAAGCGGGCGAAAGCTGGATGCTGACGAAATTCAACGACTACTGGGGGGGCTGGAAGGGCAGGCATATCGAAAAGGTCCTGGTCAGGTACACCAAAGAACCTCTGCTGGAATTGCAGATGCTGCAATCCGGACAGGCGGAGATGGCGGGATCGATTCCCGTGGACAGCTACGCGGCCGTGAAAAAGGGTAAGACTACGACAGTTGTCTCCGGCCCCAGCTACAGGAATTTTATGGCTTTCTTCAACACCGCCCGCCCTCCCTTGAATAATGTCAAGATACGCAAGGCGCTGGCCTATGCCATGCCCTACAAGGAAATCATCGATGTCGGGTTCAATGGGCAGGCAACTCAGGCACGGGGTCCCGTGCCCGCGGGGCAGTTCGGCTATTCCAAACAGGTCATGCAGTATCCTTACGATCCGGGAAAAGCCCGAAAGCTTCTTGCGGAAGCCGGCTATCCGCATGGCGGCTTGAAACTGACGCTGACGTATGCCGCTGAAAATGAAAATGAAGCACGCTTTGCCCCGTTGATCCAGAGCGCATTCAAAAAGTTGGGGATCGATCTGCAGATCAAGCCGCTGGTCTGGACCTCTCAGTGGGCTCTGGCCAAAAGCGATCCTCAAAAGGCGCAGGATATCTTCGTGCTTTTGTGGTGGCCCACGTACAGCGACCCCTATGAGACCCTCCACTCTCTGCTCCATGACGAAGGGAACAAACCGGTCTGGAATCTGGCCTATTACAAGAACCCTGAATACGATCGATTGATCCTGCAGGCTTACGGGCTGACCAGCAGACACCCGCACAAGGCCCTGCAACTCTATGTACAGGCACAGAACCTGGTCCAGGCAGATGCGCCGGTAGCGTGGCTGGCCGACACGCTGACCAGATGGCCCGTCAGCCGTACCCTTAAAGGCGTGCGTATCAATCCGGCCTATCCCAATGTGCCCTTTTTCTACGACATGTATTTGCAGAAAGGTTGATTCGATTTATCACCCGATCACTAACCGCAGGTTTGGGCCCTCCGCGAAAGCTTTTGGTGAAACACTTCGCGGCCGGGTTCGGACCTGACGAACGGATTGCAAACAGGTCATGCCCATATTTATTTTCCTGGCTAAGCGATTATGCAGCTTGCTCCTGATGCTGGTGATGTTGAGTACTCTGGTTTTCTTCTTTTCGCGCGCCATCCCGGGGGACCCTGCCGCCATGTATGTCGGAGGCGAGGCCAAACCGCAGCAGATCGCGCAAGCCCGCCGGGAGCTTGGACTCGATAAGGCGCTTCCGATTCAATACCTGCGCTACATGCAAAAGCTTCTGCATGGTGATTTGGGCGTCTCCCTGCGGACCCACCGGCCCGTGTTTCGGGACTTGCTGCTGAAGCTTCCCATGTCCATGGAACTGGTGCTGTTGGCGATGATGCTGTCGATGGTTCTGGGGGTGGCTCTGGGCGGTCTTGCAGCTTTCAAAGCGGGTACCTGGATCGACCTGACTATCACCTGGATTTCTTCGGCGGCAGTTAGCCTGCCAATCTTTTTTCTGGCACTGCTGCTGCAGCTGGTTTTTTTTAGCTGGTTGAAGTGGCTGCCCTTGCAGGGACGGATCAATGTATTTCTGGATTTCACGCATCCCATTCGCCACGTCACCGGGTTCAGCCTGGTGGATACCCTGATTACCGGTAATTATCCTGCTTTTTTCAGTGTTGCCCGGCACATAATACTGCCTGTACTGGCCTTGACCTTTTATCCCCTGGGCCAGATAGTGCGCCTGACCCGCTCGTCCTTACTGGAAGTGATGACACAGGAGTACATTCTCGCGGCCAGAGCATCGGGTATCAGTGAAGGGGTGCTTTTCTTCCGCTACGGATTGCGAAACGCCCTCTCCCCGGTGCTGACGGTGATAGGACTGTCGGTGGCCCTGACGCTGCTGGCCACTTTCTATGTGGAGATCATCTTCAACTGGCCCGGTATCGGCTATTATGCCATTACCGCCATTTTGAGCCTGGATTACCCCGTGCTGATGGGAGTTACCCTGATCATCGGAACGGTCTATGTCACAGCCAACACTGCCATGGATATTGTGCGAAGGTTGGTCGATCCACGGATCAAATAGACAGGAATGAGGCGGATGGAACAGATGGACTACCAACTACTGGCACAACGGGCTGCGGCGGATCATCGCAGGCATCGGTGGTATCTGCTGCGGCTGTTCGCGAAACGGAAGACGGCAGTGGCTTCCGTCGCCGTTTTGCTGCTGATGACTTTGGCCGCGGTGTTTGCTCCCCGGGTCGCGCCCTACCCCAATCAGGGCCGAGGCGCCATGAACCTGACACAACGGCTCGAAGCGCCATCGGCAGCGCACCTGCTTGGCACCGACGAATACGGCCGCGACCTGCTCAGCCGAACAATCTATGGGGCGCGTATTTCCATCTTCGGCGGGCTATTGATTGTAATCTGCGCCGTTCTCATTGGTGTGCCGCTGGGGCTGTGGGCCGGATACCGGGAAGGCCTGCCCGCTGCTGCCATCACCCTGGTAGTCGAGCTGATGCTTTCATTTCCATCCGTACTGTTGGCGATGGGGATCTCCATTGTGATGGGGGCAAGCTTCGTAACGGCAATAATTGCCCTCATCATCCCCTGGTGGCCCTGGTATACCCGTCTGGTGCAGGGAGAGGTACAGTCAATCAAGCACAAACTGTTTGTCGAAGCCGCACAAATGCTGGGCTATGGTCGGGCGTACGTGATGTTTCGCCATCTGCTGCCCAACATCCTCACACCCGTGATCGTTATGATGCTGTTGGATTTTGGTCCTGCCATCATCGCCATCGGCCTGCTGAGCTTTCTGGGTCTGGGTACGCAGCCGCCCGCAGCCGACTGGGGCCTCATGGTGTGGAAAGGCGCGCCGAACATTCTCGATCAATGGTGGATCGCCGTGGTTCCGGGCTGTGCCATGTTTATTCTGGTGATCGCCTTCAATCTGCTGGGCGATACGATAAAGGATCTTTTGGAGCCTGGACAGGGGTAGAGGTTTGTGACAGCCATGAACGAACAGATACCGCTCCTTCTCGATGTGCAAGATCTTTCGGTCAGCTTTCCCGGTTCCCGGGGACCGGTGCGAATCCTGGAGGGGGTGAGTTTTTCGCTCCGTGCCGGGGAAGTATTGGCCTTGGTGGGAGAAACAGGATGCGGCAAAAGCGTCACGGCCAAAACCATTCTCAATTTGATTCCCCGGCTTACCTGTGAGCGCGATGGGCTGGTGCAGTTTGAGGGGCGCAATCTGCTGAATCTTTCCAATAAGGAACTACTGGCCTATCGCGGCCGTCGTATTTCCATGGTGTTTCAAAATCCCCAGTCGAGCATCAACCCGGTGTTCACTCTGGGCGAGCAACTCAAAAGGCTCATCAGAAAACACCTCGTGGATGAAATCGACTCTCTTCGACATTCGGAGGAGATCAGCCTGCGGCAGGCCGTACACCGGCTCGCGCGGGAGAAACTGCTCGAGGTGGGATTAACAGATGTGGAACGGCTGTTCAAAAGCTATCCGCACCAAATCAGCGGCGGCATGGCGCAGCGCTACCGTATTGCAACCGCGCTTCTCGGCTCCCCGGAAATCCTCATTGCCGATGAGGCCACTTCGGCCCTGGACGTAACGGTTCAGGCCCATATTCTGAATCTGCTCAAAAATCTGTGCAGGCAAAAGGGGACCGCCATACTTTTCATCACACATGACCTGGGCATAGCGGCCCAGATATGTGACCGCGTGGCGGTCATGTATGCGGGCAGAATCCTCGAAACGGCCCCGACGGTGGAGCTGTTCGAAAACCCGCTGCACCCCTATACCCGGGGGCTTTTGAAAGCCGTGCCCCGGTTGGGGCAAAAGACTCGTTTGGAGCAGATCCCGGGAATAATTCCCGATCTGGCAAATCCGCCCGGGGGCTGTCGCTTTCATCCAAGATGCGCGCACCGGTTGGTGCGCTGTGAACGTGAAAAACCCGCCCGCTGTTCGGTGGGAGTCGAACACCGGGTTGCCTGTCACCTTTATCCCGCGGAAGCCCGGGGGGAGCACAACCAGGCAGTAGAAGCGGCAGTGAGTCGAGGTGCTGATGGGTGAGGTGCTGATCAAACTGGAAGAGGTCCGGACGCATTTTGCGATTCGCAAAACGCTTTCGGGCAAACCTTCGGCCTGGCTCAAAGCGGTCGATGGGGTAAGCCTGGACATCCTGCGGGGCGAATGCCTGGGGTTGGTGGGAGAATCGGGCTGCGGCAAGAGCACTTTGGGCAGAACTATCTTGTGTATGGCTCCGGTGGTCTCCGGAGCGGTGAAATTTAGAGAAACTTCCCTCCAGGGGCTCAACGCAGCCAGACTGCGGCCGTTTCGGCCAAAAATGCAGATGGTTTTCCAGGACCCACGGGCTGCTCTTAATCCGAAGATGACCGTCCTGCAGATCCTCAAGGAGGCCATGGCCATAAGCCCCGGCGGCTGCAAAGGCAAGGAACTGCAGCGAGCAGCGCAATTGCTCGACTGGGTGGACCTGCGTGCGGAGCACCTTTTCCGCTATCCCCATGAATTCAGCGGCGGTCAGCAGCAGAGGATTTGCATCGCCAGAGCCCTTGCCACCGAACCCGAATTCATCGTCTTCGATGAGGCCACCAGCGCGCTCGACGTCTCGGTACAGGCTCAGATCATCAACCTCATGGCCGATTTGCAGCAGCGCTTCCAGCTGACATATCTGTTCATCAGCCACGATCTGAGCATCATGGAGCAGGTCTGCAACAGGGTGGCGGTCATGTATGCCGGGCAGATAGTGGAAGTGCAGGCGGCACATCTTCTTTTCGTAGCGCCGCGGCATCCCTACACCAGGGTCCTTCGGGACGCGCTGCCCGTTGCCGACCCCACCCGGAGGGCGGAATTGGCGACCCTTCGCGGGGAAGTGCCCAGTCTGGTAAAGCCGCCCGGAGGATGCCGCTTCCACCCCCGCTGCGAGTATGCTACGAAGATTTGCGTTGAAGTAGAGCCGGAGATGATCGTCCTGGATTCTGGAAACCGGGTGCGATGCCACCATTATCAAAGACTTTGGGACCGCGAAGCTCTCAAAACCCTCAGCTTGACTTAATCCTGCTGCAAGAATTGGAGATCCTATGAATCGCACGTTGGGAATCGGCGTCTGTCAGATGCACACTGCCTTTGGGCAGGTCCGGCAAAACCTCGAGGCATTGGCCCAAAATGTAGCCCGGATACTCGCCTACAGCCCCTGGGTGAAGCTCATCTGCGCCCACGAACTGTGCCTCCAGGGACCAGCCTCAATGGAAGCCAACGCCGAGCCGATTCCCGGGCGCATTACGGAATTTTGCGCCGACCTGGCCCGCAAACATCAGATTTACCTGGTACCCGGCTCTCTCTACGAAAAGGTGGGCGACGATTATTACAATACCGCCCCCGTTTTCGGCCCGACCGGGGAGATGTTGGCCAAGTACCGGAAGATGTATCCCTGGAGACCTTATGAAAAGACGCTTGCCGGCAAGGAAACGGTGGTCTTCGAAATCCCCGGCTTCGGGGTGGTGGGAATCTGCATCTGTTATGACATCTGGTTTCCGGAAGTTATTCGCGATCTGGTCTGCAAAGGCGCGGAACTGATTCTGGCGCCCACCTTCACAGAGACTCAGGATCGAAGACAGGAACTGATTCTGTGCCAGGCTGCGGCAATCGCCAATCAATGTTTCGTGGTGAGCATCAACGGGCTCGGAATAAACGCGAAGGGACAGAGCATAATAGTGGATCCGGAAGGAAACATACTGCAGCATGCCGGGCAGTTGCCGGAAAACCTCATGGCGATGCTCGATTTGAGTCGAGTCGACCAGGTACGCACATACGGCACTTGCGGCATCTCCAGACCCGTGGCCTGCTTCCTCCATGAAGCCCATCGCTTTTCCTGCCACCTGCCAAGCGAGAAAGAATCTTTGCCCGGCCGGCTGCAAAGCTGTCTGGGAGCTTTGACCGCCGGTACGGATTCGAAAGTGTGAGTTGCCACGAGCTTGAAAACGCACAAGACCCTTCATTTTGAACAGAACTTCCTTCCGAGAAAATACTCGGAAGGAAGTCTTATTTTTCAATCGGGACCGGGCCGGTTGCAGAGGATCGAAGCGGCCTCCTCTACCCGGTCTGGGGGATTGCCTCCGCAACCGCAGGCGGCTGCGCCGCCGGATTCGGGTGAGAGATGAAAGTCAGCTTGCAGGCGGACCGCCAGTTGCAGGGAGACAGGGCCGACCAGTTCCAATTCCAGGGAAGCACATCGCACCAGGCCCAACTGCAGGGAGATGAGTTGAATTCCAACGCGCAGCCCTCATAGTGGCAGGTTCCTCCGGTTTGAGCCTGTGCGCTCACAAAGGCGCCCCCGACTAGGAGCAACGCTATCGCGATCGAAAGAATCAGGATTTTTTTCATCGTGTTTCCTCCTCTCCGGAATTTTGAAAAAGCAGAAACATGACTCGACCTCAGGATTCCGTTGTGAAGCGGCTGCTTTCGTTCAAGTCCGGTTTCAGACCCTACCTCTCCAGCACCGCATACGCCAGCACTCAATCTGTCCCCCTTTCCGGTGTAGAATTCGAGGAGAAGGTTTCGGCTGAAATATATGACCTGCCATTTGTTATGATATGGGGAAACGACCCTATTCGGGGAGGATACTTGTCATTATTTTTATCTTGCCTGGTTGCATCAAAGTGGCCTGGATGGATGTTTTTACCACCAATGGGAAAAGATAGAATACTCGGCAGGGGGAATATTTGGCGGGGAGTTCCGATCAGCCATTCATAGGCGAAAGCTTTTGGAGCGGGAGCCTCTTCCGGGGAACCTCGGCGAAGAGTGTTCCCCAAAGAACAAGGACCTAACGGCGACTCCGTTAAGTCCTTGTTTTTCGAGTGGAGCTACGGGGAGTCGAACCCCGGACCTCTTGAATGCCATTCAAGCGCTCTCCCAACTGAGCTACAGCCCCGGCGCACGATGCACGCCCGACGTAATCTCGCCGACGTGCATCGTGTTTGTCTGTGTACCCAATTTATCGGGAACTGTCAAGGCCTATATCGAAATTCAGCACTCATTCGCCACCGGGAAGCAGGAACCGGCCCGGAAGCCTCGCATTTCCCTTGACACCGGAACACTGCCCTGAGTAATATTGATGATTACGCCGGAGTGGTGGAACTGGTAGACGCGCCGGACTCAAAATCCGGTGGGGGCAACTCCGTGTCGGTTCGATTCCGACCTCCGGCATTCCCACACTAGCGGGGAGTTGGCGCCAAAGCGCCGACTCCCTTTTTTTCTTGCCCTTCGACTCGTTCCTAACCGCTTTCCATCCCGCCCATTCAGGCGTTGTTCATGCCTCACCAATCCCGATTTCCCGAGGCGCTCCCGGGTTTAAAATCGGTGTTTTTCCCCTGCCCGCTCTCACCCCTGCCCGAGCGGATCAAGGTCGAGGCATCCCGCGGGAACCAAGCCGGAATACGGCACAACGATCCGACCCTTCTTTACGATTTCCTCCCGACCGCACTCCGGGCAGATGAAGATTTTGCCTCTTCTTTCTTCGTCTTCGAATTCCATCTCGACGCGGCAATTGGGACATCTCATCGGTTTGGCTCCTTCCCTGCGGTGTTGTGATCCGGAATATTTTTTCCGAGTCACTACCACGGGGAGAAACCGGGCCGCAAACGGCACCCGGAAGCGGCAACCAGATGTGGAACCAGGAAGCGGCAACCGGAAGCGGAAACAATTCGAAATGGAAAAAAAGTGGGAGTTTGGAAAGATTTCCCGAAAAATCAGGAGGACCACACGGGACCTCCCCGGCAAGGGGCTAATGGGGATACGGGGAGCTTCTTTAGGAGGCGCCTCCCGAGAGAATCGAGGAAAGATTGAGGTTATCGAGAAGTGAGGTAACCTGGAGCGCCGCCTGGTAGGCCGTTTGGGCCTGTGACAGTTTGGTTGCGGCAGAGGCCATGTCGGTGTCCTGGAGGGTGGAGAGAACCCCCTTTTCGTTCGTCACCATGGTGCTCAGCGCCGTACTCTGTGTACTGAGCGCAGACACCATGCTTCCCATTTTGCTCAACTGAGCGTTGACCTGGTCGAAGGCGCTGCCGACTGCTGCGGTCGCAGCACTGATACTCGTTGAATTTCCACTGCTTATCGCCTGCTGGAGCTGATAGATCTGATTGAGAACATCGTTGCTCGTTCCCGGGGTACCGAAAACGTCCTGGCTGTTGATATTGACGGTAGTTAGCCCCCCTCCAGTTGCGCCGGAGGGATTCAAGCTTGTCTTGACCTGTACGGATCCTGCATCTCCGTTGTAGGTGACGGTTCCCCCGGTCATGGAGTATGGCTCGACATCGGTTTTTCCCCCTGCAAAAATATACTGGCCTTCGTATTGCGAGTTTGCCACGGTTAAGGCCTGAGAAAGGATCGAGCCCATCTGCTGGGCGAGTGCCGAATTGCTGTAGGCCCCCGAGACACTGTTGGCTTCGATGCCGACCTGCTTTGCCTGGCTGAGCAGGCCAGTGAGCGTGTTGAGCGCCGATTCCGTTTGCTGCCCCCACCCGGTTGCGAAATTGACGTTGCTTATAAATGAGTTGTATTCGCGGATGGTCTGGCTGGCGTTCATGGCCTGCGCCCAGGAGTCAGGGTTGTCGGAGGGCGACAAGAGCTGTTTTCCGGAAGAGATTTCCTGGGAAAGGTCGGTGATCGTTTCCTGCTGGTTATTCAGGTTGATCAGGGTCTCACTGGTCTGCATGCCGAACGTGATGCGCATGGTCTTCTCCGCTTACTGAACCATATTGATGACAGTGTTCATAAGGGTCGCAGTCGTGGTAACGACCTTGGCCGCCGCCTGATAGATCTGCTGGAACTGGATGACGTGTACCATTTCCTCATCCATGGAAACCCCGGAAACCGATTGCTGCTGGCTCTGCAACTCGGACTTGAGGGAATCGTAGTAGCTCTGGTTGATGTTTGCCGTCTGCGCGTCGGTGCCGATATTCTGCTGGATGTAGTTCAGGTACCCCTGCAGCGTTGAAGAGGGGTTATTGAGATCGCTGAAGCTCACCGCCTGGTCCTGCAGGTTGGACATGGCCTGCGCGGAGGGAGCCAAGGTAGTGGCGGACTGGCCGCTCAGATACCCGGAGTTGGCCGAAATCGTCGAGGCGGTCGTCCCGGAGAAAACCGAGAAGCCGGAAGTCGTATTGGCCTGGCTCTCAAGGGTACTGGCAAAGTTATCGAGTTGGCCCATATAGCCGGTTAGCTCCGTTTGCGCGTTCTGGAGTCCTCCAAGCTGCCCCCCGCCGACCGAATCGGTAGCGGCGATGGGGGTGGAATTAACCGTTCCTTCAGAGACCAGGGTCTCCGAGCTGCCGTTAACCGTGGCTGTGACCGTAAACGTCCCATCCGACTGTTTGGAGAAGTTTATGGGGATGAGTTTGGACAGGCTGTCCAGGGCCGCGTACTGCTGATCTATCAGATCGTTTGGCTGGGAGGTGGGTGTAGTGCCCCCCCGGACGATGCCGGTATTCAGCTGGGCTATCTGGCTAAGGAGCGAATTGGCCTGGGTGGCCGTATCGCTGATCTGTGTGGTGAGCTGGGTGTTGATATTGTCGAGCTGGCTGTATGTGGTTTGGATGGCGCTTGCGAGGTTTTGCCCTGCGGAGTAGACCGCACTTTGCTCGGCGACCCCCGTCGGGTTTTGGGAAAGTGTGCCCCAGGCATCGAAAAAATTCCCCAGCGCCTGGGAAATCCCGGTGCTGCCCGAATCCGAAGCGACCGACTGGATAGTGGAAAGCTCCGAGGCCTGGCTCGTATACTGAGAATCGGAGGAAGTGGCGTTCATGAGCTGCTGCTCAAGAAAGTTGTCGCGCTTCTGCGAAATGGAAGTGACCGAAGCCCCGGCGCCCAGGTATCCATAGACCATCTGCGTCGAGGGGTTTTCGGTCTGCACCGCCGTCTCGACCGCGTACCCCGTCGTGGTTGCGTTGGAGATATTGTTGGAAGCCGTCGACAGTTCCGTCTGCGTGTTCATCAGGGTCTGTGCGGCGATATTGAGCGTAACAGCCAGGCCGGCCATCTTTCAAATCTCCCGTTGGAAGGTGATACCATTGGGCGCGCGAACCGAGCACGCCCCCTTTGGGCCGCTCGGACCGTAGCCCGGGGGCGAGAGGATCGCTTGAAGGTCCCCCCAGTACGACAGTGATTTTTCTATAAAGATCCCGTTGGCAGTGTTGAGCCTGCTGATTTCGGCAAGAATCGCCCTGAGGGACTCCGAGGCCTCAAAGGAGTTCTCGCTCTCATTTCTGGCCGCTTTCAATTTCCACCCCAATTCATTCACCAGGTACTCTTTTCTGGGAAGGAGCGCGAGCAGTTCGGCGCCCGAAAACTTCCGGAGGATTTGTTCCTCCGCCTTGAGAGCCTTAAGCAGTTCGACGGCCGTACCGAAAAAATCCGTATCGGCGCATCTTTTCTGACAAAGCGGTTCGCCGGAGGGAGAAAAAGCTTCGAGTGGTTGGTTGCCCGGATTCATTTCACTCAACTCCTATGGTGAGAGTGCAAGCTCGGGGAAAACCCTCCGAACTTATTATTCGGCGCAATTGCCGAGTTAGTTTAGAAAAAATTGCGCTCAATCCTTTTTTTGCCCCCCCGGTTCAGCGCCCGGGTGCGATTTTGTTTCCAGGGACCGCTCCAACTGGGTGTAGAGCATTGTGCCAAGCCCCAGAGAGTTGGAGCGGGCAACCACTTTCGCCACCTGGTCGGAAAACATGTCCTGGTAGACTCCGCTCGCAAATCCCTGCTCGTCGCCGCCCGTAGATCCCTCACGCATGGTTTTCATCATGTAGGAAACATATATGGATGCGAACTGCTGGCAACTGTCGAGAAGCTTTTTTTCCCGTGCTTGCGTTTCCCGGGAAGCATCGGCCGGAAGGGCCGCCGCGTTCAGCCTGGTTTCCATCACAGCCCCCTTGGCTAGATTATTTGTAATTTCGCACTCATCGCCCCTGCGGCCTTGATTGCTTCGAGGATGTTTATGAGATCGAGAGGCGTTGCCCCGATGGCGTTGAGGCCGGCGACCACCTGACCGATCGTCACGCCTCCTCCCACCACGGCCAGGTGCGCTTTCTTTTCCTGCACCTTAACGCCGCTTCGCGGCACAACCTGGGTGGTGCCCTGACTGAGCGGGAGCGGCTGGGAAACGGTCGGCTTTTCCGTAATCTGGACCGTAAGGCTCCCGTGGGCCACCGCACACGGGGCTATGCGAACGTTTTCCCCCATTACGATCGTGCCGGTCCTTTCATCGATTACGACCTTGGCGACCACGTCCGGAGTAACATCGAGGTTTTCCACTTTGGCGATAAGATCCGCCGTATCATTTTGATAGGAAGAGGGAACGTTGAGCCGGATCGTCCCGGCGTCGACCGCACGTGCCTCCGTATCGGGGAGCGCTCGCGAGATCGCCGCCGCCGTTCTGGCAGCGGTTGTAAAATCGGGGTTCGTGAGCGCCAGGTCCAGCGTGGGCAAACCGGCGTAGTTGACCGGCACTGTTTTTTCCACAGTCGCCCCGCCGCTTATCAGTCCGACGGTGGGATGATTTTGTTGCACGCTGCTCCCGCTGGACCCGGCCGCCGAAAAGCCCCCGATGGAGACCGGCCCCTGGGCGATCGCGTACACTTTTCCGTCCGGCCCCTTAAGGGGCGTCATGAGAAGTGTGCCGCCCCCAAGGCTCGTAGCATCGCCGATCGAGGAGGCTATTACGTCTATTCTCGAACCCGGCCTGGAAAAAGCCGGCAGTCTCCCCGTAACCATGACGGCCGCCACATTTTTCAGCGTCGTTTTGCTCGGGTCTATCTGCACGCCCATGTTATTGAGCAGGTTGGCCAGGGTGGCGGTGGTAAAGGGCGTACTGGTGTCGTCGCCCGTGTTTTTCAGGCCGACGACCAGGCCGTAGCCGATGAGGTCGTTGGAGCGGTCGCCCATAAAATAGGCGATATCTTTTATCCTCGCCGCCCGGGTCGTTCCCGATAAAACCAGCAGCGTCAAAATCAGACATGTCACTGCTGCCGTAATGCGTCGACTTTTTGCCATTGTGACCCTCGCTACGCTCAGAAAGGTGAGACAACATCCCAGATTTGTTCAAGCCATCCCGGTTTCTGATAATGAGATACCGGGCCTTTTCCGAGCATGAAAATCTTGGCATCGGCCACGTCCTGGGAAAGGACCGTATTGTTGTCGCTTACATCCACCGGACGCACCACCCCTTCCAGAACGATCTGCTGAAGTTCGTCATTTACCTTCGTCCAGCGTGTGCCTCGAATGACAAGGTTGCCATTTGGCAAAACAGCCACAACCGTTGCCGTCATGTAGGCGCTCACCGTGTCCGTCCGACTGGTCGAGCCGCTCCCCTTGTAGCTCCTGCTAAATGAAGTGTTGTAGGGGCCGAAGCTGAACTGGCCCTTGGGACTTGCGATCCCGGCGGCCCCCACGCCCACCCCCGAAAACCCGATGCTGCCCTGGGATGTCGAATCCCTTGAGGCGGTTGTCGCCGCCGTGTTCGAACCCGTGGAGTTTTCGCTGACGGTGATTGTCACAAGGTCGCCTACCCGGTGAGCCTTGATGTCGGAAAATAGCGACTCGCCCCCCGGGTGCCACAGGGATCCGGTAGGTGCGAGGGAGGCCGGAGGCGGGCCGGCGGCAGGCAAAGGTGTCGGGGTGGACATGATTGCCGGGGGCGCAAACGCAGGGGCCGCCGGTTTTTGAGCCTGCATGGCCGCGCAACCCGAAACCATCACCACCAGCATCGCAGCGCAGGCCATGCGAAAAAAGCCGCGCCGCACATTACCATCCATCCTGCCGATCATCATGAAGTGTTTCATTATCTTTCTCTTTGCTTTTTCTAACTTCAACCGCCCATCCGGCCTTTGACTCTACTCACTGCTCACTGTTCACTCTTCACTGTCTTTACTGCACGGCCTCTACGGTTTGACCGTTCACCACCTTGCAGTAAATTATCTTGGTCGAAGCGACATTGGTTACCGCCAGGGTGTCGCCTATCCCCGCATCGGCGTTGGCTCGTCCGTTTGCGCTGAGCCTCAGCCCCGGCGCCTCGAACACGATTTTCACCGGATCCCCCCGTTTGATCACGAGCGGCTTGTTGAGATCGGAGAGCATCAGCGGCTGATGCGCTCCCACTTCATAGGTCACGCGTCGGTTTTCCACCTGTCCGGGGTCGGTCGCATACCGGTCGACCGAATCGGTAATGTTCATTCTGTGCACTTCCAGGTCCGCGGGGGTTATGATTTGGTCCCTTTTGAGCGGCTGGTTGGCGAAATAGACGTTTTTGAAGACCTCGACCTGCCCCAATATATCCAAAGTGCGCACCATCTCTCCGTCGACGTAGAGATCGACACTGAGCGATACGTTTCCTACGAGATTGCGGGCCGAAGTGACGGGTCTCACCGTGTAGGTGAGCGTTCCGGTCGGAATGACGGGAATGCCCGAATAGCGCACATTCTGGATGGTTAAATCGCTCTGTTTCCATGGAGTGTTTTCCAGGACGTATTTTTTGAACACGTTTTCGATCCACTGCTGCGAAACGTTGGTCGACTCCCGCGTCACGATGATCTTTGCAGGGATCACGAGCTTCACCCCCGAAGGATTGACACCCCTGGAATTTAGCAGCGTATCGAGATAGGAGCGGAGCTGGGCGGGGTCAACGAACTTTTCGGACCCGGCCGGCGGGGCCTCCCCGATGTTCTGCGCACCCAGGATCGATTTCCATTTTGCCGGCAGCGTCGTCGGATCGCAGATCTGGAGAAGAGAGACATTGGCGTCATGAACCATGACGTTTCCCAGAATACGGATTTGGGCAAGGGGCTTGCCCGTGTCCGAGGCCGCCGGGGTGCCGGTCGTCTGCGCCTTTGCCGGCACGAGTGGACACAGGGAAAAAACCGCAGCCAGCAGTGCAAAAAGTACCGACCGCATATCCTTCCTCCTCCTTCGTTCTTTCATTGCCGCGTTCCTTACGACACCACGTTATTGGCCATCTGCATCATTTGATCGGCAGATTTTATGACTTTGGAGTTGGCTTCATAGGCTCGCTGGCTGATGATCATGTTTACCATTTCATTGACCACGTTGATGTTTGAGGCCTCAAGGTAGCCCTGGAGAATCGTGCCCGAGCCCGCGGGCCCGCCCGGGGTGTCCGAGGTCGGATTGCCCGAGGCGGGTGTTTGCGTGTAATAGTTGTCGCCTATGGATTGCAGTCCTCCGGGGTTCGGGAAAACATAGAGCTGCAGATTCGAGGTCTGCACAACGTTTCCCGAAGAGTCGGTGCAGGTCATCACGCCCGAAGGATCGATACTGATGTTTACGGCCGTTTTGGGCACGGTGATCTGGGGCTGCAGCATGTAGCCGTCGGCATCGACAACGTTTCCGTTCTGGTTGACGGTGAAGCTGCCGTCGCGGGTGTAGACCTGCTGGGTGCCGCGCTGGACTTGAAAAAAGCCGTTGCCCTGAATTGCCATATCCATGTTGTTGCCGGTTTGGGTAAAGTTTCCCTGGCTGAAAATCTTTTCCACCGAGGCGGTTGTGGTCCCGGACCCGATCTGGATGCCCGTTGGCACCTGATTGTTGTTCGAATTGTTTGCCCCCGGGGGGATCAACGTCTGGTACATCAGGTCCTCGAAATTGGCGCGGCTCGCCTTAAAGCCCGTCGTATTGGCATTGGCGAGGTTGTTGGCGATTACGTTCATGTTGGTCTGCTGTGCGTCCATACCCGTAGCTGCAGTCCAAAGACATCTCATGTTTCTGCTCCTCCTGGCCCTGTTAGCGACCCCTTACAGACCTACCCGCTCGTTTTGGCTATAAGCTCGGAGTCGAGAGTATTGCTGCTTTTCAACGTTTTCTGATAGGTTTCGAAGTATCTGGTGGCCTCGATCAGTTTGGCCATTTCCTGGACAGGGTTCAAATTGGCGCCCTCCAGGGCTTGCTGCTCCACGGTACACCCGGTTGCCTGCTGGGGTTGCGTGCTGGAATTGACGGGTTGAAAATAGCCGCCCTGCACTTTTTTCAGGCTGTTGGGCGGAAATGTGACCAGTGCGAGCTGGTTGGGCGGATTTGTTCCGTCAATAATCTGACCGGTTTTGGAAATGCGCAGCGCCGCGACATTGGTTACAGTGACCGGGGTGCCGCCCTTGCCGAGAACCGGCCAGCCATCCTGGGTAACCAGCTGGTTGGAGCTGTTTACCGCCAGGTCTCCGGCCCGGGTGTAGAGGGTGGTCCCGTTGCTGGTTTGCACACTCAAAAGACCGCTGCCCGAAAGTGCGATGTCGAGATTGTTGCCGGTTTGACGGATGGGCCCCTGGGACATGTCGGTGCTTTCCACCTGCCCCAGAAGAGCGTTGAAACTGAGGGTGTCTTTTTTGTACCCGGGAGAGTTGGAATTAGCGATGTTGTTCGCTATAATATCCAACTGAGTCTGCTCTTCCTGGGACCCGATTGATGCAAAATAGCTTTCCAGCTTCATGGATGACTCCTCTTGCTCTTTGCGTGATGCAACGAAGATGCCAGCAAGACGGCCTGTTCGGGTGCTGACCACAAGCCAACTTCAACGCTCTCATTTCCGTGGATTGAGGAAAAATTTGCCGGTAGCGGCAATCCTGTATGCCTGTTTTCTGACAGAAGGTTCGGCTGGAGTTTTGACGAGCCACCCGTCCGTTTCGAATTCACGGGGGGCGGCAAACTAATTCCTGCCCTTGGCGGAGTGGGAGTCTTTCCATGTCTTGCGGGAATGACTATTTTACGGTGCGTGGTTTGGATTGGAAGTGGGATGGTTTTTCGATTCGGTCCTGCATAATCCCTCTAACTGGGAGAAACGAGGTATGATGAACATTTACGTTGGGAATCTGTCTGCCGGGATCACCGAGCAGGAACTGCGCGAAGCCTTCGAAACATTCGGCGAAGTTGACTCCGCAAAGATCATCAAGGACAACTTCACCGGAAAATCGCGAGGCTTCGGTTTCGTCGTGATGCCCAGCCAGGAACAGGCACAGGCCGCGATAGAGGGATTGAACGGCAAAGAAGTGGGAGGCTCGAACCTTACGGTAAACGAAGCAAGGCCACGGGAGAATCGTGGAGGCAGACCCGGCGGTGGAGGACCGGGAGGCGGAGGACGCTCGGGTGGTGGCGGACGACCGGGCGGAGGTGGTTTTGGAGGCGGGGGCAGGGACCGACGCGGTGGCTCGGGCGGCGGACACCACGGTGGTGGTGGCGGCGGCGGCCGACGCTCCTACTGATATGACGTCGAGTGGGAATAAACCCCAAGGGAAGCTCTAAGAGTGCGAAGGGCAACCGCCCTCCGCATCTCTGCCCATCAGGCAGTTCCGGCTTGTCTAACCAAACCCGGGCCTGCCCATCGTAGGTTGGGGTGAGCCCTGCGAACCCCAACGAAGTGGCGCTTTTGCACGGGTCCTTTTGTTGGGGTTCGCTGTCGCTCACCCCAACCTACGTCTACGTCTATCCCGAATGTGGCGTAAGCCGTCAGTAAGCGCCGCATGGGCTTGGCACCCCGGCCGCGGTGCTAGCCGCCACCGCCGATTTTTCGCAGGTTCAGAATCAGTTCGATTTCTCCAACCGGTCTTTTGAGCCGTTTGGCTATCTCTGCTCCATTTAGCCCTTTATCCGAGAGGGAAAGGACTTTTTGTTGCACGGAGAGATGCTCATTGGTGTCGGAGAACGAGGAACGCGTGGCCGCCGGCTTTTCGATTTCCATCCTGGAAAGCTTCTCCAGCCGCGCACAGAGCTTGTGGCCTTCCTGAATGCGCTCGTCGAGCCCGGCCGTTAGTTGCTGGAGCAACTCCTGTCTTTTTTCGAGATTTGTTTCAAATTTGCGGGATATCTCCGCGGTTTCCTCCACGATCTTATCGAAGGAGGCAACAATCGCTTCGCCCTTCTTCGACGTTCCCGGCCGCTTTACCCGCATGATCGCCACCAGCAGGCCGAGAATGATCACATCGATACCGATCTGCAAAATCGAGTTGAAGGAAATCCGGGCTTCCACCAGTTTTAGCAAAGACTCCATGCATTGCGCCTCGTTAGAGATTTTCAATCTGGGTAAGACGGATTTTGTCCGGACAGCAATCGGGCAACTTGACCCGCAGGTAATCGAGAAGGTTTTGGCCAAAAACCGCCTGCCAGGATTTTTTCGTGTTGTCGGGGGCGTTCTGACGAAGCAAAAAATCATAGACGGTTTGCCGGAACACCACGGGCTCATTTTTGAACTCGGCATACCGGCGAAAGCTTTCAAACACGGCTTCCATTCTGAGGGAGGTAATCACCTCCTGGCCCTGAACCTTATAGGCTATGAGAAAATCGAGCATTTCGCGGCAGTCGGGTTGCGGGACCGGGCGAATTATTTTGACGGCCGATGGGACCCCGGAAAGATCAGGCGAGGAGGTTGCGGCCATCCTCGATCTAACGAAATACACGGTGACCATGGCTACCAGGAGAAACACCAGGAGCGAGCAAATCAGAAGGAGGATCCGAAACGTTGCCCGGGATTTATTCTCCTCCCCCTCAGAGCTTTTTTCTGCCTCCGACTCACGTTCCTCGTTCAAAGGTTTCTGCTCGGATTCCATCGCGTCGGGCATATCCGGTCTTTGCTCCCTCTTTGCTGCTTTTTCCTGTCTGGCCCGCTCCCGGTCGCACTCCCGGCCGGGCTAGCGCCCACGGGCGCTTCCTGACTGAAGAGAGCGAAATTCATTTTCCACAAATTCAGGCAGATCATCCGCTTTGAGTTTTTTCGAAAGTCTTGCCCGGAGCTTGACCATTGCCTTGGTATGTATCTGGGAAATCCTGGACTCGGTGTATCCCAGGGTTACCCCTATTTCCTTCATGGTCATCTCTTCGTAGTAATAGAGCGAGAGGACGAGCTGCTCCTTTTGGGCCAGACCGGTAATGGCTTCGGCCAGATGCAGGCGGATTTCTTCCCGGTAGGTGGCGTTGAAGAGTTCCTCGGAATCCGAGGAGAGTGAATTGTTTTCCCTGTTCTCATGGATGATGTCATGGATGTTTTCAGGCAGAAATGAGATTCCCTTTATTTCATCCATTAATTTATGGAACTCATCCATATCGAGGTTTAGCTCGAGCGCGAGTTCCTCCTCGGAGGGATCGCGGCCAAACCGTTGTTCCAGGCTTATGCATGCCTTCTCTATGATGCTGCTCTTCTGGCGCAGCGATCTCGGAATCCAATCCATCGAGCGGATCTCGTCGAGCATGGCCCCTTTTATCCGAATTTTGGCGTAATACTCGAATGGAATCCCCTGGGCCGAATCGTATTTTTCTATGGCGTCGATCAGCCCAAGCACCCCGGCGCTAATCAAATCTTCGACGGCGATATGGTCGGGCAGGCGCGAGATGAGTCTGAAGGCGATATATTTTACCAGGTCGCCATGTTCCATCACGGCCTTGTCCCTTGCCGACTGGGCCGGGGAGGAATCGACTGCCTGCCCGCCGTAGGGGTTTTTCCTGGCTAAACAGGAGCTCTGTTGCATAGCGATCACCCCTTTTTCTATACGTTTAAGAGACGTTTCCAGAAAAACTGGATTGTTCCCTGATTGACGTTGGGAGGAGTCCTGCAGATCGTTTCGGCCACCTGCAAAAAAGCCCCCGAAGCCGGCGCCCGGGGAAAAGCCTCCAGGAGCGGCCTTTGCTGGAGCACCGATTTGGTGACAGCCGTATCGTGAGGAATTGTCCCCAGGTAGTCGAGCGAGAGTCCATCGAGGAAGTGGTCGGCGACCTTGCTCAGTTTGGCGAAAATCGTCTTCCCCATCGTCTCTCCCGACGCAAGATTTACCAGGATTCGGAAGTGGCGTTCACCGTGTTTGGCGTAGAGCACCTTTATCAGGGCGTACGCATCGGTTAGCGAAGTCGGCTCCGGAGTCACGACGATGATTCTTTCGTTTGCCGCCAGGTTGAAATAGAGCACCGTGTCCGAGATGCCGGCCCCCGTGTCGATGATCAGCACATCGATATCGGTTTCCAAACCGTCGAGCAGCTCGAGAAACAGGAGCTTCTGATCGTCGGTAAGCCTCGTGAGCTCCTGGATTCCCGAACTGGCAGGCATGATTCTCACTCCACCCGGGCCATCGATGAGGACCTCTTCGAGCTTCTTTTGCCCGTTTAGCACGTGGCTCATGTTGAACTGGGGAGCCAACCCGAGAAGCACGTCGATATTTGCGAGCCCGAGATCCGCGTCCAGGATGAGCACCCGCAATCCCTGCCGACACATGGCCAGGGAGAGATTGATCACAACGTTACTCTTCCCGACGCCTCCCTTGCCGCTGCTCACCGTTATGACCCGCACCGGTTTTTGCAGCGTCGGAATGGCTACGGGCATTACCTCGTCGAACTCCATTTCGTGGTCTTCCTGTTTTCTGAGTCCCCCCGCCTGATCCATCTTTTACCCCCTCTATGCTGCCTGATTCCCGACAGGGAGCAGGAATGAAAGCAGTCGTTTCTGCGTGGCCGGTTCGATATCTTCCGGCACTCTTTGCCCGGTACCCAGGTAGGAAACCGGGTAGTTGAATCTGACCAACTGGTTGACGATGCATCCGTGATGAACGGTCTCGTCGAGTTTGGTGAAAATGAGGCTGTTGATGTCCATTTCCCTGAAATGCACTATGGTTTGGCGCATATCTTCATCTTTGGCCGTAGCGCTCAAGACGAGAAAATGAGAAAACTTTCGCGCGTTTTCAAAAAGTGAGTGCAAGTGGCGCACGTGATCGCGGTGCAGGTAGTTTCTACCGGTGGTGTCGACCATCACCGCGTCGCAATGGCTGAAGTCGTCGAGCGCGCTCCTGAGTTCTGACTTGCTTTGGGCCACGCAGAAGGGAATCTCGAGAATCTGGGCATAGGTCTTTAGCTGCTCCACCGCGCCGATGCGGTAGGTATCGAGCGATATGACCCCCAGCTCAATTTTGCGCTTTATTTTCAAATGTGCCGCGAGCTTTGCCAGGGTAGTGGTTTTGCCGACCCCGGTAGGTCCCAGGAAGGTGTAGACGGCCGGCCCGCTCGCATTGGAAACCACCTGGAAAGGTCTTGCACAACTCAATTTGGGGACCAGCCGTTTGCAGAATGCGTTGAAAATGCGCGCCTTGTCGGCAGGCTCCCCATTAAGATCGGCTGCGGCCTTGCTAAGAAGTATAAAGAGCTGCTTTTCGTCAAGGCCTCGCACCAAAAGCGAATGATACAACTCGGCAAGCGGCTGGTTGGCACGCAGCTGCGTCAGCTGATCTCTCGAAGAGATGAGCAGGGACAGAAAGCCCTTTATTTCCTGAAGCTCATTGATCATTTCTGCCGAGCCACCGGCCTCCGCCGGCTTTGCCTCGGTCGGGGAAAACATCTGTTCACGCGCGGCACTCACCTCGAACCACGTTTCCCCAGGCCCCCCGGCGACCTTCCGGGTGCTGAGTATAATGGCCTCGGGCCCCAGTTCCTTTTTCACCCGGGCCAACGCCTTTTCCATCGTAGAGGCTGTGAAGCTCTTAACCTGCATGGTCCATCCTGATTATGCCGATCGAACGGATTTCCAGCGAATTGCTCAGTTCACTGTGGCTGATAATGGCGACATCGGGCAAGAATCTTTCGAGCAGTTTCCTCAGGTGGCGCCGGATCACCGGGGAGCAGAGAAGCACCGGGTGATATCCAAGGCTGATCGAGCGCTTGACCTCGTCGCTGGTGGCCTGGAGAAACTGCTGCAAGAACCCGGGATCGAGGCTTAAGAAACTTCCGTGCTCGGTTTTCTGGATGCCCCGCGTAAGTTTTTCCTCCAGGGCCTGTTGGAGGGAAAGCACAGGGAACTTCTGGTCCTCGGTCTCATAGGGCCTCGTGATGGTCCGCGCCAGGGCCTGACGAACATATTCGGTAAGCACATCGGGGTCCTTGGTCATTGGGCCGTAATCGGCAAGCGTTTCGCAGATGGTCTGCAGATCTCGCACCGTAACCCCTTCCCGGATGAGGTTTTGGAGCACCTTTTGAATCACCCCCGGCGAAAGAACATTGGGCACCAGCTCATCGACCAGTTTCGGCTGCTGGAGCGCAAGATTGTCGAGCAGCTGCTGCACCGTCTGGCGGGTGAGCATCTGATCGGCGTACTTTTTGAACAACTCCGTCAAATGGGTGGCGACGACCGTGGAAGGATCTATTACCGTGTAACCGCTCCGGGAGGCCTCTTCACGCCTGTTTTCCGGAATCCACACCGCCGGAAGGTCAAACGCCGGATCGCGGGTCGGGACGCCTTTTATCTCTACAGCGCTCTCGCCGGTGCTGAGGGCCAGATAGTGGCCGACCAGGATTTCGCCCTTCCCCACAGGGTTGCCTTTCAGTAACAGCCTGTATTCGGCCGGTTTCAACTGGAGGTTGTCCCGTACGTGAAGCGAGGGAATCAATATCCCGTATTCGAGGGCGAGTTGCTGGCGTATGGCTTTGATACGCTGGAGCAGGTCTCCGTTTTGGGATTCGTCCACCAGCGGGATGAGTCCGTAGCCCAGTTCGAGTTCCAATATGTCGAGCAGGGGCGGAAGGTCGGAGCCTTCCGCAGGCTTTTTCTGTGCGGCTCCTTCCTCCGACTCCGGTTCTTCTGGTTGAATCTTGCGCTTCCGGGTGACATAGCGTCCCAGCAGCAACAGGGCCGATCCCACCATTATGAGCGGCATCGCGGGAAACCCCGGAATGAAGGCCAGGAAAAACAGCATGCCGCCGGTTATGAAAAGGGGTTTGGGGTGCATGCTGAATTGTTTGCCGAACGCCTCGCCCATGCCCATTTCCGAGGCGGCGCGGCTCACCAGGATACCCGCCGAAGAGGAAATCACGAGCGCCGGGATCTGTTCGACAAGCCCATCGCCCACCGCCAGCAGCGTATAAACATGGAGGGCTTCGGAGATCGGCATGCCCTTTTGCAAAACTCCAATCGCCAGGCCCCCGATGACATTGATGATGGCGATGAGAACCCCAGCGATGGCGTCTCCACGAACAAACTTGCTCGCACCGTCCATGGTGCCGTAAAAATCGGCCTCCTGCCGGATGAGGTTGCGCCTTGCGCGCGCCTGCTTGTCATCGATCAGTCCGGTGTTGAGATCGGCGTCGATGCTCATCTGCTTTCCCGGCATGGCATCCAGGGTAAATCGGGCGGCGACCTCCGAAATGCGCTCGGTACCCTTGGTGATCACCATGAAATTGACGATCAGAAGGATTATGAATATGACAAAACCGACCACATAATTGCCGCCCACGACGAACTTGCCGAATGCGTGGATGACCAGACCGGCCGCTTCCGGGCCCTGATCTCCGTGCAGCAGGACCAGTCGTGTGGCCGCAACCGCAAGAGAGATACGAAAAAGTGTGGTGACAAGAAGCAGCGAGGGAAATATCGCAAAATCGAGCGGCTTTGAGCTGTATATGGAGGTCAAAAGGATCACGAAGGCCGCCGAGACGTTTACCACCAGCAGCACGTCAAGAAATCTGCTCGGCAGGGGCAAAAGCATGACGGACAGGATGGCGACCATTCCGATTCCCAGCAGAGCGTCTCCATCCGAGATCATCTTCACCCGGTCCATCAAAAGACTCATTGTCTGGTTCTTTTCGTTGCCCATTCTACTTCCGCTGTTTTTGCTGGTAGATGTACGCCAAAATTTTCGCCACCGCCCTGTACAGCTCGACAGGGATAGTCTCGTCGAGCTTAACCTGTTTATACAAGGCACGTGCCAAAGGAGGATTTTGCACTATGCTCACGCCGTGCCTGCGTCCAGCCGCGATGATCTTTCTCGCCAGGAAGTCAACGCCCTTGGCGACGAGCACCGGGGCTTGCATTCCCGGCTCGTAGCGCAGCGCCACGGCAAAATGAGTGGGGTTTGTGATAATGACGCTTGCCTTGGGCACTTTGCCGAGCATTCGCTGCCTGGCAATCGCCCTCTGAAGCGAGCGGATTTTTGACTTTATCTGCGGATTTCCCTCGCTTTGCTTGCTCTCTTCCTTGACCTCCTGCTTTGTCATCATGAGGTCTTTTCTGTTCTGCCACTTCTGATAGAAAAAATCCAAAAAGCTTACGACCAGCATGAAACCGGCCGCGCGAAACAGGAGCTTCAGAGCCAGTGTGCCCGTAAAGCTCAAAAACCCCGAGGTATCCCCCCATGTCAATTGGGCCAGGGCACTACGTTCCGGCCACAGGACCGAATAAACCGCATAGAAAACGATCGCCGACTTTAGAATGGACTTGACGAGTTCGACCAGCGATCTCAACGAGAACATCCGCTTGAAGCCGCCTAGAGGGTTGAGGTTCCCGAAGCTCACTTTCAAGGCTTCTAAAGAGAAAAGGAACCCTTTCAATTGAATGAAATTGACAATTACCGAGGTGAAAACAATGGCCACGACAACCGGCGCCACCATCGAAAGAAGCGAGAGCATGATGTGGATGAAAAAAGCCGAAGAGGCAAAAAACCCCGGGTGCGTAAAGGAGTGGCTCGACCACAAGTATTCGATAAGTGCCTGAAAATGACTGAATATAAGATTTCGGGAAAGATAGATCGCCATTCCGCCGGTAACGAGGACACAGACCGATGTGAGGTCCCGGCTCTTGGGAATCTGCCCCTTATTTCGCGCCTCAGTGAGGCGTTTGCCCGTGGGCTGCTCACTCTTGTCCTGACTCGATTGGGCCAATTCCCCGCTCTTTCAGCTGAATACTCCGAACACTGTTCCAGTCAATATTTTGGCTGCTCTCTGCCGATCCCGTGGATATGCTCAAACCGTTCCAATTCATTCGACTTTCGGATCGGGCACAGGATTTACAGGATCGGGAGTTCCGAAAGGATCGGATTTCCCGCAAGGATTTGCTCTTTATCCTGTCAATCCTGTAATCCTCTCCGAGTCTTTCGCCTTTCCCGCCGGGAGGAACAAAAACCTTGGACAGGATTGCAGGATTTACAGGATCGGGCTTTCTCGAAAGAATTTGCTCTTCGTCCAGTCGTTTCAATTCATCCTGTCAGGTGTCTCACCTGGAGAAGTAGTGCAGAAAATGGAAGAGGTGCTCAAAGGATTGGGTGGCCAACCCACCCCACAAAGTCATCGTCATGCCGAAAAACAGGATACCGATGGTAATGGTCAAAGGGAAGCTGGTAGCAAGGATATTCATCTGCGGGGCGAATTTGGCCATAAGCCCAAGGCCGACCTGTGTGAGCATGAGCACGGACAGGATCGGGGCAGCGAGCTTTAACGCCAAAACGAACAGCAGCCCCGAGAGTCGGAGCATTCTGGTAAAGATCTCGGCCTTCAGGGCAAAAGAGCCCACGGGAATGGTCTTAAAACTTTCCACCAGGACCCGGATGACGATCAGGTGTCCGTTGATGGACAGAAAGATCATGATGGCGAGCAGTTGTGCAAACGAAGCAAGCACCGAGGAGCGGCCCTGGCCCTGTGGGGCCGCGGTTTGCGCAAAACCAAATCCTATCATGAAGTCGATCAGTTCGCCCGCCAGTTGAAACGCACTCAGTAGGAGAAGTATCGAGAGGGCGAAGATCACCCCGAAAATCAACTCGCTGATCACGAGGGAAGCCAACGGGGCTGGATCAAAGGGAAGTGGGGGGGTGACCTTCCGGACAGTCGGAAACAGCATTATGGAAAGCGAGACTACGATCAGGGCTTTGACCGGGGCGGAAACATTCCTGGAATTGAAAATCGGGAGCATGAAAAGAACGATCCCCAGCCGGACGATAATCGCCAGCAGGATGGCAATCTCGGCTATATTTATGTTCAATGTGATCATAGCGCTCACCCCGTAATAGTCGGGATGCTCACAATGATATGATGCAAAAGGGAGGTGAGTTTGGAAAGCATCCAGGAACCGAAAAGGAGCAGCGCCAAAAAGGTTACTACGATTTTTTGCACAAATGTTATGGTCATTTCCTGGATTTGAGTTACCGACTGGAATACGCTTATGATAAGCCCGACCACCATACTGAAGCCAAGCACGGGAAGACTGACCAGCAGCATCGTCTCGATAGCGTTCTTTCCAAGTGAGATTACAAATTCATAACTCATAATTTAGTCCTTAATGAGTAGTGAGTAGTGAAGAGCATTTCCAGCCACAAGTCACTATTCACTACTCACTGCCTCAATGAAAACTCTTTACGAGAGAGCCGATCAGCAGCGCCCAGCCATCCACCATGATGAAAAGCATGAGTTTAAACGGCATGGAAATCATCACCGGCGGCAACATCATCATTCCCATGGAAAGCAGGATGCTCGCCACCACCATGTCCACGATTATGAATGGGATGTAGAGCATAAAACCTATCTGGAAGGCGATCTTCAGTTCGCTTACCACGAAGGCTGGGATGACCGTCCAGACAGAAAGCGACTGGGCGTTTTTCGGCCTTGTGTTTCGAGACATCGAGACAAACAGGGCAAGGTCCCGTTCATCGGTCTGTCTGAGCATGAAATCCTTAAGAGGCGCTATTCCGCGATCGATGAACTGCTGGCCCGAAATCGTGTGCTGTTCGTAGGGCATCAACGCCTGCTGGTTGATTTTCTGCCACACCGGCTTCATCACAAAGAAGGTTAAAAACAGGGCCAGGCCGATTATCACCTGATTGGGAGGAGCCTGCTGAGTCCCAAGAGCTGTTCTCAAAAAGGAAAGCACCACCGCAAAACGGGTAAAACTGGTCATAAGGATGAGAAGCGCCGGTGCAAGCGAGAGGACTGTCAAAAGGAAAATGATCTGCAGGGCTCCCGAGACCTGCGCGGGACCTTTGTCGCCGTCCAGGTTCAAATGAACGGCAGGGATATCGATCCCTCCGGCGAACGAACAGGGAGGGTGGACGCAGAAGAAACCAAGCGCCCCGAGGCACAGGAACGCAATCAACAGGGGCCGGATTTGCGGCCGCCGGACTCTTTTCTCACCAGAGGAATTCATAGATTTTCGCCCACATCCCGGGAAGGATTCCCTTCCTGCGCGCCCGCGCCTCCGCTCACGCAAAGAAGGCTCATGTTCTGCGGCGAAATCCCCACCAGAACATTGCACTCCCCGGAGATTTTGACCATGATCAGGTGATGGCGCGGTCCGAACGATTGCCTGCCCAGGACTTCCATTGTCTGCGACGCCTGCCTCCCCGAGAGGTTTCCCCATCGCTTGAGCGCGTAGATGATCGTAAGAAAGAGGCCCAAAACCACTGCCAGGGCGCCGATCGTCTTCAAAAACAGCAATCCCGTTGTCATGTGACCCCTAAGTATTTATCCCAATTGCTTCACTCGCTCGGTGGGGCTGATTATGTCCGTTATGCGCACACCGAATTTTTCATTGACCACCACCGCCTCCCCTCTTGCTATGAGTTTCTGGTTGATCAGAATCTCGAGGGGTTCGCCGGCAAGTTTGGTAAGTTCGACTACCGACCCCTGCCCCAATTGGAGCAAATCATTTACCAGTATCTTGGTACGGCCCAGTTCGACCGAGATCTCCAGTGGAATGTCCAACAGGAAATCCAGGTCTTTCATGCTCTTTTGTCCCTGCCCCTTTTCGAACGTTGGAAATTGAGCCTGTTCATTCTCCATTGTACTGCTTCCTCATTAGTCCCTTTGGTTGGTTACACACCTGTCCCAGCGTTACAGTCGATCACTCCGGGTTTTCCAGATCCCCTTGTACCTGGAACGCCATTTTCCCATGGCAGATCCCCGGCGTTGCCGTAAATTTCGGAACCCCTGCGACTTTGACAAATAGCGGACTTTCGACATCGTTATCGAGCACAATCACGTCGCCCACATCCATCCCCCTCAGGTCTTCGCCTTTTAAGGAGGCGGTGCCAAGTTCGACACTGATTTCCACCGGCACATCGCGAATGAGCTTTTTTAGGCGCAAGATCCATCCCTCGTCCACTTCCAGCTGGTCGCTTTGAAAGCTCGCATACAACTTCGAGCGGATCGGTTCGATGGTCGAGTAGGGCAGAACCAGGGCCATGCGCCCCATCATGCGGTCCATTTCCAGTTCGAACCGCACGACGATCACAACGTCGGTGGGCGGGATAATCGTTGCAAACTGCGGATTGACTTCGGATCGAACGAAAACGAAGGAAACGTCTATAATCGGCTGCCACGCCTGTTCGAGATCCACCAGGACCTGCTTTACAACCTTGTTTATCACCCGGTACTCTATCGAGGTGAAGTCACGGCCCTCTATTTTGTAGCTGCCCTTCCCCGTACCCCCGAAAAAGCAGTCCACAAGGTTAAAAATCAAACGGCTTTCGATCATGAACAGAGCATGACCTCGCAGCGGCTCCATCTTCAGGATGTGCAGACTGGTAGGCACAGGCAGCGTCCGGATGAATTCGCCGAATTTGACCATTTCGGCCTGGCATACATTTATGTCCAGCATTCTCCGCAGGGAACCGGAAAGCGCAATGCGGTGGATCTTGGCAAACCTGTCATTGATGATGTCGAGCGTGGGCATTCGGCCACGCACGATCCGATCCTGGTTTGCCAGATCGAACATGCGCACGTTGTCCGGCGGAGCGGCAGTCTCGTCAGTGCCTTCAATTTCGCCGTCGGATAATCCCTTGAGCAGGGCATCGACTTCATCCTGGGAAAGTATCTTTTCCATCAGCCCGTTGATTGCCTCTACTGAATGAGAAAATCGGTAAAATAGATATCAAGCACCTTACCCCTGGTAAGAATATGATTGAGAGACTTTATCAGGTCTTTTTTCAAACGAAGCTTGTCGTCTGCAGTGACAATCTGGTCGGATTCCTGGCTGCTCAGCAATGTCAAAACATCATCTCTCAGTTGGAAATCCTTCGTCTTGCACTCATCGGCCGCCTCTTTCGAATCGACCTTCAACTCCATCGTGACTTTGAGGAATCGTTTCGCTCCCGGGTCGGCCAGGTTGACCAGAAAGGTGTTCATGGGATAGAAAACCGGCTGTTCTATCGGCTTCACTGCGGCAGTTCCCGCGGGCTTTTTAAGGAACATGAAGTAGGCGCCTGCTCCCCCTGCGCCCAGCAGAACCACTATCAGAACTATGATCAGCAGATTCGAACCCGATTTTTTGGCGACTTCTTTTGATTCTTCTTCGGCCATTTTCTCAGAACCTTCCCGTCATGATTGCTCTCTATGAACACACGTCATCTCTTGGGGTCACGCCTTTCGAGTTGTTTGCCGCATCCAGTGCGACCAAATGAGCAATGAGCATGCCAGCCCCGCAACAGTGTGAGCGGAGCAAATCCAGCACGCCGAAAGGACATCCCCTCCCTGGGGCCCGACACCTTCCCTCCCGCCCGCTTCTCCTGCCTCAGCCTTGCTCCGGTCGCCCCAAAGCCGATCTCTTCCCGCGGCAAAGTCCCTCCGCGCATCGAAGCGAACCTGTCACTTCCCGGATTTTGAGGTCAAGCTTTTGACGGAATTTGATCGCAAACACCAAAAATCAACTCGGAGGAAAAATGTGCAGTCCGCTAGGAAAAATTTCCCGGATTTTTGAGACCGGCCAGATATGGCAAAAACATAACTGCTTAATTTTACAGGTTTTGCGCGACTATCCTTCCATGGCCCGACTATTGCTCCACCCAGCGACGACGAAAAAAAACCATTGACGGGCTTTTCGCGGAGAACATCCGCCGGCGAGGCCTCCCAGGAGATAGCGATGTCAGCAACCAACACCGTTCAGTCCATGCCGGGTATCGGCGCCAATTATCTCACCTCGACGGGTTCGAGTTCCTCTTCGGCACCATCAAGCTCGCTCAACCAGCAGGACTTTCTGACGCTTTTCACCGCCCAACTGCAGAACCAGGACCCGACCAACCCGATGCAGTCCTACGAACTGGCCTCCCAGCTTGCACAGTTCACGACGGTGGAACAGCTGACCCAGGCCACCTCGCAACTGAACGGCATCGAGCAGTATTCGGGCGCCATTAACAATGGGGAAATGGCTTCTCTTGTGGGGAAAACCGTCACAGCCCAGGACAGCACGATAAACGTCGCCTCGGGAAGCCTCTCCAATAATCTCAACTACACGCTTTCCACCCCGTCTACGGTCACCTACACCATACAAAACTCAGCCGGCACCACGGTGTACTCGGGAAGCCTCGGCTCCCAGGCTTCGGGCACCTACACCCTTCCCTGGACCGGAAAGGATGCCAGCGGAAACACGGTTTCCGATGGCGCCTACACCTGCACGGTGACGGCGACCCCCACAAATGGCTCTTCTGCCGCCGCAGCGGTCCAGACCACCATCAAGGGGCAGGTCTATTCGTGTAACCTCAACGGCAACCCTCCCACATATCTGCTCAACAGCGCTAACGGAATAACGATTCCCGTTTCCAGCGTGTGCGGAGTAAGCTCCAACTAGGATGGCGCGCTCAAACCGGGGGGCGGCAGGGAGGCTGCCCATTTCCCGGTTCCGGGCAACGCTTGAAAATAGACAAACCGATTTGCATATTCGATAAACGGCAAAGGAGAAGCAGATGGCAGCCAACATGATGTACACGGCAATTTCAGGCCTCAACACCTTCAACCAGGCGCTCACGGTGGTGAGCAACAATATCGCCAACGCCAACACGACGGCCTTCAAGTCGCAGTCGGTCGATTTCGGAAACCTCGTGAGCGGGTACATGCCCACCGTATACAGCAGCGACACGGCACAGGGCGTAGGTTCGGCAATCCTCAGCACGTCTGCGGATCAGGGCACCGGGACTGAGATGCAGACGAATTTATGGTCGGATCTGATGATTCAGGGCTCGGGATATTTCGAGGTCCAGGACAGCGCCGGCGCCGACCACTACACCCGGGACGGAGCGTTTCAGATCGACACGAAGGGGTATCTCACGAATGCTGACGGCGATCAGGTTCTCGATAGTGGCGGCGCCGCCATACAGGCGGAACCAACGCCAACCACACCGACCTATTCCAGCTATTCCATAGACAAGAACGGCGTTGTCTGGGGGACCACATCGAGCGGTACCCAGACGTCCATCGCCACAATAGGAATTACTACTTTCGCCAACCCCAACGGCCTCGTCTCGCAGGGAAACAATTTGTTTACTACAGGCCCCGACTCCGGAGCAGGCGTACTGGGATCCGCGGGAGACAGCGCCGGAGCAGGCACATTAATCTCGGGTGCGCTGGAAGGCTCAAACGTCGATCTCACCACGCAGATGGTCAACCTGATCAACTACCAGGCCGACTACCAGGCGAACTCCAAATCCATAGTCACCGGCAACAACCTGCTTCAGACGGTTGTGAACCTGATTTCAGGGTAATCGGTAACGCCAAAGGCAAAAGCAAGGCCTCCCTTGCTTTTGCCTTTTTACTCTCCGTTTTTTACTTTTTACTTCCCGCGAGTTGTTCCAGAAACATTCTTTTCGCCTGCCCGATGGTGAGAGGAGTGGTTGGAAACCGGCAGCCGCCGTCGCGCTCCATGAGTTCGGCAAGGTGGGCCACTCGCGGAAGCCTCAGATTGTGGGCTCGAATCAGATCCTTTCTGGAAAAAACCTCCTGGGTGGAACCCGACACGACTATCCTGCCCTTATCCATCACATAGACCTTGTCGGCCATGAGGGGCACACAATCGACGTCGTGGGTCGCAAATACCAGGGTTATGCCCAGCTCCCGGTTGATGCAGTTAAGCAGTGCTATGATTTTTGCCGTGCCGATCGGGTCCAGGGCGCCGGTGGGCTCGTCGAGCACCAGCACCTGGGGTTTCATCGCCAGCACACTGGCAAGGGCCACCCGTTTTTTCTCCCCACCGCTCAGATGAAACGGACTCTTGTTTTCGAAACTCGATAGTCCCACCACCTCGAGCGCCCACGCGATGACCTCCTCCATGCGCTCGCCCGAAAGCCCCAGGTTGAGCAGGCCGTAAGAGATCTCCTGGCGTACCGTTGCAGAAAAAAGCTGATCGTCGGGGTCCTGGAAAACCATGCCGATCATCCGGCGCACTTCTTTGAGGTAGGCCTTCTCGATAGGTCGGCCCTTGATGGCCACGGTTCCGCGGGTCGGCGGCAGAAGGCCGTTGAACAGCTGAAAAAGAGTCGATTTCCCCGCTCCGTTGGGTCCGAGAACGGCCACCCTCTCGCCCGCTCCCACGGACAGCCCTATATCGGTCAGCGCCCGTGTGCCGTCCGGGTAGACGTAGTCGACTCGGGAGAGTTCTATCAGATCCACTGGTGTTACCAACCCTTTCATGCGAAGTTGCAAACGAGCACGGCGACAAGGACGAGACCGCAAAGGACCCCGGCCAGGATATCCTGCGACGGAATGGGACGAGTAAAGTAAGGCTGAACTACCGCATCTTCGTCATAGCCCCTGGCCAGCATGGCTTTATAGATCCTCACGCTGCGCTCGAAACTCTTTATCAGAAGGTTTCCCGCAACGCTGCCCAAGTCCCTGGCCTGTTTGTGCCACGGCAACCCTTCCCCGCCCCGGGACCGTTGCGCTTTGCGCATTGTCGCGCCAACCTCGCCAAGCGACATCGCGTACCGGTAGATCATATCCGCCAGATCGACGATCAGGCCCGGTATCTTCATGAGGCGAAGCGTTGCCAGGATCTCGACGATCGGCGTCGAAAAAGAGAGCAGCATCGCCAGGGAGACCGCCGCAAGGATGCGCAGCATGATCAGAAACCCCAGCGCCATTCCTTCCCGGTAGATCTCCAGTTTGATATGGAACAGTGTGATAGTGGCAAAAACCGTGTGGCCGGTGGTAAATATCAAACTGAGCATCACCAGCCACGCCACGCCGAAGGGCAGGCACATACGCCACAACACCTTTTTTAGCGGCAGGCGAAGAGTGAACAGCAGTACGAGAGCGGTTGCCAAAACCCCGGCAGCCGGCAGCCATCCGGTCACAACGCTCACGGTCACGATGGAGGCCAGCAGCACGCAGGTCTTGATTCGTCCGTCAAGCCGGCGAAGATAGGGCGCATCCCCGGACACATCATTCGTAAAAAGTTCCATGATCGGACGACTCCTTTCCCGCCCCCTATTGCTCGGGCGAGATCGG